>JAZKZQ010000050.1:0-24925 GCA_045612745.1 Cellulosilyticum sp.
CTTAATGCTATTTAAAGCTGTTTGATTAATTAGTGGTTGAGCTGATCCTCCAGCCATATCCCTTAAATTACATCCACTTATGAATCTATACAGATATGGTAACTGCTCTGGATTTTTAGTAGTGCCTATAATAGCATTATCCGTAATCCATGCTGGCTTTAATGATAATTGTATCGACCCACAATACGCTCCTACTCTTCCTATTACTAGACACGCTTGTGATTGAAGTATCTCATTCGTCTTAGCAATAATTCCATTTGACCCATATACAAAATTAGTTCCTTCTTCTGTTCTAAATTCAGCTTTTAAACCTTTTCCATTTTTGAAAGTAGCAATGTCACTTAAACACCCAACTCTCCAACCTTTAGGTATCATCCCCAACTCACTATCAATCATTTCTCCACCACTTGATTTGTAAGATTCTCCATCTTCATTAGGGAATTCAAAGTCTACAAACCATCTTTTAAATAAAGCCTGTGCCATTTCTTCTAAGGTCTTATTCATTTGATTATTGAGCTCTATTTTTTCATCTAGGGATGAGAGTATATTGGCAATAGCTTTTTGTTCTTGTATTGATGGAAGTAAGATATCAATATCTCTTATATTTTGTGGACTAATATTAGCTTGATTTGCACTTCCTCCTGCACTTGCTGCCAAATCGTACCTTATATTATCTTGAGTTAAGAAATAGTACAAGTATTCTTGATTACATTTTGTAGAATCCTTAACATATAACTTTCCTACCCTTTGATTTAATAATAACTTTTGATCCACTAACTTTACTCTCCCTATTTTGCCTACAGCTGAGGCTAGTTGATTTATATGTGAACCTGTCATGGAAATTAAAATATCATTATACTTTAGGCCATATTTTATCTTTTCTTTATATAGCTCCTCTGATACATATTGAGTATCGCCAATATCGACTATAGGTGGAACTATATTTTTAATCTTAACTACTGGTATACCTTCTTCAACAAAATCCTTAGTCTTAAAGGCATATCCACTAAGAACTTCTGCTACATCTCCTAACTTAACTTCTTTCCACTCACTAAAACTCATATCCACTGCCTCCAAGTTGCTTCTTAATTTCTCTATCAAAATCTGAAACATACTCTTTATCTTGTTGTACTCTATACTTACTATAAATATCTTCTGCTAATACTTTAGCCACCTTAGCTTGTACTTTTCCTTGTAAAACTTTTCTATCACCTTCATATTGAACTATTTCCATTTTGGAAACAGTTGCTTCACGGTCAAGTTCTCCACTCTCAAATATATTTTTTAAATGCTTTGAAATTGCTGGTACTTTTACGTTAAATAGTTCTGCAATAGACTTTTGCGTTAGCCATAAATCTTCATTAATAAAGGCTACATTAATCTTCACTTTACCCTGCTCTGTTTTATAAAGAATAATATCCCCTTCTTCTATCATTCTTATATTCTCACTAGAACTCATATCCAATGCCTCCAAGTTGCTTTCTTATTTCTTCTTCAAGCTCTTTGGACTTTTGGAACTGTTTAGCAAGTTCTGTAGTTAATCTATCCATTTTTTCTTCAAATGGCTCCCCATCATCTTCTACTTCTTCTATCCCTACATAACGTCCTGGTGTCAAGATATAATCATGTTCTCTAATTTCATCAATGGTAGCTACTTTGCAGAAGCCTTGTACATCTTCATAGCCTGTGCCATGTTTATAGTTAATATAAGTATCAGCAATCTTTCTAATGTCTTCATCACTTAGTTCACGAAGTCTACGTGTCACCATTTCTCCTTGTTTACGTGCATCAATGAAGAGCGTTTTTCCTTTATGCTTTTTATCACGATTCAAGAACCAGATACATACTGGAATACCTGTTGTGTAGAATAATTTATCTGGTAAAGCGACAATACAGTCTACTAAATCTGCATTAAGAAAGTTTTTACGAATTTCTCCCTCATTAGATGTATTACTAGAAAGTGAACCATTTGCCAGTACGACTGCTGCAATACCTGTTTGTCCTAATTTATCAACCATATGTGAAAGCCATGCATAGTTGGCATTTCCTGTTGGTGGTATACCCCATTTCCATCTTGGGTCATCTTGTAGGGATGCTCCCCCCCAGTCACTATCATTAAATGGTGGATTAGCAAGTACGAAATCTGCTTTAAGTGTCTTGTGTAGGTCATCATGGAAAGTATCTGCATTTTTGCTACCTAAATTATTTTCAATCCCTCTAATGGCAAGGTTCATTTTAGCGAGTTTCCATGTAGTAGGATTTGATTCTTGTCCATATACTGAGATATCAAAAGTATTCCCACTATGTTCTTGTAAGAACTTTTGAGATTGGACGAACATCCCACCACTACCACAAGCAGGGTCATAAACATAACCTTTGTATGGCTCAACCATTTCTACCATCAGCTTAACGATACATTTAGGTGTATAGAACTCTCCACCACCTTTACCTTCATTCGCTGCAAATTTTCCCAAGAAATATTCATATACTCTACCAAGTACATCTTTTTCTCTTGCTTCTCCGCCGCCTACATTGATATTTGTAAATAAGTCGATGATTTCACCCAGTATTCTCTTATCAAGTTCTGGTCTTGAATAGTTTTTAGGAAGTACCCCTCTTAAGCTATCATTTTCTTTTTCAATCGCATCAAGGGCAGTATCTACCACTTGTCCAATCTCTGCTTGTTTTGAATGCTGTGCAATGTAGCTCCAACGTGCATTTTCTGGCACCCAGAATACACCTTCTGCTAAGTATTCATCTCTATCCTCTGCAAAGTCTGGGTCTTCTGCTAGTAACTGCTCATATTTCTCTTTAAAAGTATCTGATACATATTTAAGGAATATTAATCCTAATATAACGTGTTTATATTCTGCTGCATCCATATTATTACGAAGCTTGTCAGCAGCTTCCCATAGTTTTTCTTCAAATCCAATTGTCGCCATTTTTCTCTCCTTACCTACTCTTAGTCTTATTTTTATTCTACCTTTATTTTATTATCATGTCCATGAACCAAGCCTTTACCAACATTTTATTACCCTATAATTTTCACTAACCCTATTAAATCAGTATTTCATTCTGCATCTGCTCCATAACTAAAAAACTTGATATAACATTACTGCTCATCAAGTCTTCTCATAGGTAGTTTATTTACTTTTAATCGCTTCCACTTTTTCAAAGCACATATTAAATTTCTATAGTTCTTCTCTAATACTTTGTATTTCTTCCTCAGTGAATCCTGTACTTGCCATAATAATAGCTATATCTACATTTGCTATGATTAAATTTTTTGCAACCTCTATTTTAGCCTTTTTTTCTCCTCTTCCTTCACCTGTAGCAAGAATATTGGCTCTTTCGTGTGCTGAATATTCTCTAGCCTTATATAATTCAATCATTTCAGGATCACTACTTAAGAAGTCTAGTTTCTCTTCTGCCATTTTGATTGCAGGTTCCATCTCCATCAACTCCTCTAATACTTCTTTTGAAATATCCTTTTCTAAAAATGTAAGCCATCTTTGTAATGCCTCACTTTCCATATATTTGTCTCCTGTGTCCTTTATTCTAGTCATTCAGTAGCTTCCACTGTTTCGAAGTACATATTAAATTTCTATGCTTCTTCTTTAATACTCTCTATTTCTTCTTCAGTAAGTCCTGTACTTGCCATAATAATAGCCATATCTACATTCGCTATTATTAGTTTTTTTGCAACCTCTATCTTTGCTTCTATTTTTCCTTCTATTCTTCCTTCTATTCTTCCTCGTTCTACTCCTGTACTAAGAAGATTAGCTCTTTCGTGTGCTGAATATTCTCTAGCCTTATATAATTCAATCATTTTAGGATCACTACTTAAGAAGTCTAATTTCTCTTCTGCCATTTTGATTGCAGGTTCCATCTCCATCAACTCCTCTAATACTTCCTTTGAAATATCTTTCTCTAAAAATGTAAGCCATCTTTGTAAAGCTTCATCTTTATAATTCTTATTTTCA
This sequence comes from Cellulosilyticum sp., assembly GCA_045612745.1. Lineage (GTDB taxonomy): Bacteria > Bacillota > Clostridia > Lachnospirales > Cellulosilyticaceae > Cellulosilyticum. The sequence goes on from JAZKZQ010000050.1 coordinate 3,984, forward strand.
AGGCTTCTAAACTTAGGTAATTCAATAAAGTGTATCTCTACTAAATCTGTCAACATATAGTCCTTCTCAACATCTTCCCATAAATGAAATGAACTATGATAATTCTTAGTTTCTAGGAAGTTAAAATCCAATAAATTAATTGTTATCACTTTATTAAGCTTTCTATAGTCCTCACCTTGTTTAATACCTTCTAAATATAATTTTCCCCAGTAAAACAAAGTCCTCTTATCCATATTAGACTGGTCTGTAAGCTGAACTTCTATATCAATTTGCTCACCCTTAGCTGTCTTAGCTCTTACATCAATTCTTCCTGTTTTATCTTCAATAAGTTCCTTCGTTAACTCTTTATTTTCTATAATCTCTATTTCAGTCAGTTTTTCTTTTTGAGTTCTATTAAGTACCGCATTTAAAAATGCTATAAGTACCGGTTCATCATCTTTCTCACCAAACAGCTTTTTAAAGATAAAATCATTAAGTGGCTTCAATCTTTCCATATATTTGTCTCCTGTGTCCTTTATTCTAGTCAAAGTATGGTCATTTTTTACTTATATTATATCATACGCTTTAGGCTATTTCATAATATACGCTTCTCCTTATTTTGCTTCCTATTAAATAAAAAAGACTTGATACACATTACTATTAATCAAGTCTCATCCTTTATACTCTATTGTTTTTTTAGTTCTTCAACTTCTTCTAGAGTCAATCCAGTCTTCTTAGCAATCATTTCTACTGAAAGAATATCTAGTAACTCTTTTGCTATTTCTATCGCCTTCTCTTTTTTACCTTCTTCAATTAAACTTCTACCTATTTCTGTCACCCTTAATTCCTCCTTTACTTTTTCTAGATCTATCTCATCTAAAAACTTATTAGCAAATGCATATAGTATCGATTGGGCATCATATCTGTAATTTTTGTCTACACCTTTTACTAATCTAATAGCCTGTAATATTTTATCTACCTTGGATTGCTTACCACCCATTATTGGTGTAAACGTTAATTCTATAATATCTTGTGTTGTTAAATCTTTCCCCGATTGTATTTTGTCTATAAGAGTATTAAATACTTCATCCCCATCTTTATTTGCCATAGATATAGTTTTTACTCTATACTCACTTATTCCTGTATGATGAATATCTTTTGGATTTGTAATATCTCCTGAGTAAATGACGTAAGTCACAACATCTTTTCCTGTTTGATGACTTAATAATGCTTCATAAGCTCTAAATCTTCTTAGATCAGCTACACCTTTATTCGTAGTCTGAAACTCAAAATGAATATACGTATCATCTTCCATAAGAAAGGTGTAGTCCATGAACATATTTTTACTTTCTAGTACTACTAACTCTGTAGGACCGAGTTCTTTTACCTTTTTATTAATACCAAAGAACTTTAATCCTTCCTGAGCAAATATATCCATAGCTCTTTTCATTATCATATCTTCATAATTGGTTATTTTCATCGGTTCACCTATAACCCTTTTTGTTAGTTATCCTATCTATATTATATACCTATTAACTTATCCTAATCAAATGATTTCAATCTTTTCAACCCTACGTTTATACAGTCCTTGTGACATCATAACGACAACGGTTAATTGAATTTATCTAGTGCTATTTAACAATGTGTATTATTTCCCTATAACAAACAAAAACTCACAACTCATTAATAAGCAATAACTTACGAGTATTATATTGATGAACCTACTAGATGAAATCCTATGATGCATGGTTTAGGCAATCATTAAATGGTATTTAGAATAACAAGACAAAGCCCTTAATACACCAACATTCCTTATGTGCTACCAAGGGATTAATTACTATATTCACTCTTTATAAATATTCTATAATTTCTTCATTTTAGCACCTTAAAAAATAAGGCATAAGGGGGAAATCCCACTGTATTAAAGGAGTATTTAAAGTATTGTCTACATATATACATCAGAAAATGCATATTAATTAGCAAATGATATGAAGATCTATCTTCAAGGAAGTGTTTTAATACGGATACAGAATAAATTAATTCCCCATGCTAAGGGGTAGTTACACAGTTTTCAACTTAATATCCATATAAGGTAACGCTAAGAAGATTCACAGTTGAAATTATTAATAAACTCTCATAAGGGACATTGACCGTGTACGGAACTAATAGTTACCTATTGGTTGCGTTCCGCGGTCAATGTCCCTGAAATTAAAAATTCAAATTAAAGAACGCTAGTTGATTACTATGAAAAACTTAGCAAAAATAGTACAAATCTTCATCACAATAATGTGGCATGACAATGAGCATGGCTCTCTATGATTATCTAATTGTATTAATATTTTAAAATTTTTCACCTTTAGCATTGAACCAGGATCGATATTCTTGGCGGTAGTGCTTACATGGTTCCAAAAAGTACTTAAATAATCATTTATATCATGAATCAAAAGGAATGAACAATCACAACAGATTTCCTTAAATTCTAATTCATACTAGCTATATTGCTAAGAAAGTTATAAAACAAAGTCCTTAAATTTTAGGGGCTAATATAAATTATACTTCAACCTTTGTATACTTTACTCCAATAACTCGTTCATCTACATCCTGCTTATCTTCATTCCAATAGCTGGAGTATTGTCTCATTCCTCCCATTTCCATCCACTCTATATAAAGAAACTCACCTTGTTCTATATTCTTTCCAACTTCAAACTGAATACCACCTATTTCAAACTCCTTTGTTTGTTTAATTAAATGTTCTTGAGAATACATAATAGCTAAAATATTAGTAGTTACATATTCTGCTACTTGATTAGCTATCTCTTTAACTAATTTATTTCTTTCCCAGTTTTGCTTTCTACCAATTATCTCAACTACTGAAATTTGTGACTTTATTCCGTGTAATCCTCTAATTTCTCTTGATTGATTAGAAGACATATAAATCTTTAATCCTACTCCAAATTCTACAAAATACCTCTTAAATATCTCTTTCCTGAATTCTACTGCATCTTTTTCATTCAATTTATAAGTATCATTAATTAAGCTTATTTTTTTATATCTCCTTGCTTTAAAAAGTCTACATAGATATCATCACTTTCATATTTTTCTAAAAAATCTTCTTCTCTTATAATAATTTTCTTAGCAATATCATTTATAAAGTTATTTTGTATATAGTTCCTAACTTGGCTTTCATGTTTGTTACTATATGCTTCTCTTAAATCTTTTATCTCTAGCACCATTTTTTCACGTTTATTCTCTAGATCAATAAATATAGCCTCTGGTTGTGGATCACTGCTATCCTCTACATCTATACATATTTCTAATGCATAATGTCTGTCCTGAGTTCCTAAATACTCAATAAATCCTCCCATCCACTTACTCCACTCACACCTTTTGCACTCGCCATTTTCTACACTTTTTGTACCTTTATAATACTTATGATTGATGTTTTTAGAATGACAGGGATACTCTACATTCTCCATAACAATTCTCCTCCTAATAAATTTACATTAACCATCATAATAATTTCTTTTTAATCCATACTTTTCTTTAATATAGCATAAATCATATCTTTAATTTAATATTTCAAACACAATAACCTCCCAATAAATAGCCATATTATTGTTTGATAATTTTTATTTATTATAAAATTATTAATTTTTTTTAAATAATTTTAATTTAATTTAGATTGTCAGAAAATCAATATACTGTAAATTAACCGAAAAACTTTATTTAATACAAAAAAACAAGGCTTACAGATGACTCTATAACCCTTGATTATATTATCTTTTATTCACTTACAGCTTAGGAAACCGTCATTCCTTCTTCTCTGCTCTCACACCACTCACTCAGCATACACTTCTCACAACGACACTTCCTAGCGGTACAAATATCTCTTCCATGATAAATAAGTTGAAAGTTAATTCTATTCCAGTTCTCCTCAGGCAATACTTCCATCAGTTCTTTCTCCACCTGCACAGGATTATTGCCTTTTGCCCAGCCTAGCCTTTTGGCAATTCTTAAAACATGAGTATCTACTGTCACACCAGGTATGCCATAAGCATCTGCTAAAAATAATGTAGCGGACTTTCTCCCTACCCCTGCTAATTTCACTAATTCATCCACAGTCATAGGTACTTTTCCACCAAACTCCTCTATAATCTGTTGGCAGCATTTCTTCATATTTTTAGCCTTACTTTTATATAATCCAATGGATTTAATATATCCTTCAATTTCTTCTACTGGTGCCTCTGCCATTTGTTCTATCTTTGAAAACCTCTCCCACAACTCAGGAAGTACAGCATAAACTTGTTTATCTGTACTCTGAGCACTGAGCATAATAGCTAAAAGTAGCTGCCAATCTGCAAAGTGTAAAAAGCCCTCCTTAGTAGTCCCATACACCTTGTCCAAAATATCCAAAGCCTTTTTTACATCTTCCTTTTTCATCTTTCTACCTCTCTCTTCTATACCCTCCCCATCTCCTCTATCTCTTATCTTTTTACATTTTCACGCTTCATTCTGCACTGCTTTTCTATTGTTTACTATTCATTCTTTATTTTTTATGACCCATTTAAATTAGGATTCCCTCATAATGATCCATCTCATGCTAAATAACCTGTGCCACAATCTCAGGATTTACTAAAGGAATAAATTGTTATCCTTCCTTTGTTGCCTCTACTGCTTTTAATACTAATCTTTCATGATCTCTAATAATTTCTCTTACCATTTTTATATTTACAGACAAAATTTTGTCTGCCTCTCCTTTCAAAGTCTATATTGATTATTTCTCTTAATCATCTCATATCTTTAAAATATAATTTATTTCAAAAACATAGATATGCAATCTATATTCATTATACACCAAATATGAGGCTTGTAGTCTCTAGAAGCACTAAGCTAAATAATATTTTCCATTATAAATATCCTTCTTTAAATATTTCTTTCTTCCTTATAATCTTGATATACATACTTAAAATCAAACCGGCAACTACTGCATCTAAGACGAGTCTAAATATTGTAAACTTATATTTAGTGTAATTTTACCTGTAATCTTCTATATACTATTGATATAATACTATTATATTAAACTAAAAAAATAGATATTTTATAAGTTAATAAAGTAGCATTTGTAAAGGAGATAACTGAATGAATATCGAACTTATTCCTCTTTGCAAGGAACATATACAGCAATTTAAATCTGATATGCAGGAATCTTTCCAGCAAGGTGCAGTGGATGAGTTTGGTGAAATGAACCAAGAAATTTTACCAGTACATGATATTAATCGTTCTCTACAGACAGTAGGCTCGATTGCATATGAGGCAATCGTTGATGGAGAAATGATAGGCGGTGCTATCATTGTGATTGATAAAGAAACACAGCATAATCATCTGGATTTTCTATATGTGAAGAATGGAGCTCATAGTAAAGGTATAGGGCAAGCAATCTGGAATATGATCGAAAAGCTTCATCCAGAAACTAAAGTTTGGGAAACCTGTACGCCTTATTTTGAAAAACGCAACATCCACTTCTATATAAATCGCTGCGGATTTCATGTAGTTGAGTTTTTCAATAAATATCATCATGATCCTAATGATACAGCGTCTTATGAAGAACAGGAAAATGAATATTTCGAAGGAATGTTCCGTTTTGAAAAAGTGATGAAATAAATATAATAAATTATAGTGATATGTTTTTCTCTGTAATTAAATTTAATCGCAAGTTAATTAATATAAACTTATGTAATTTATGTTTTTAGTTTATCATTTTTATATCCATAAGTAGCATGAAAAAAGCTATTTGTCTCTCCATACCTTAGACAAATAGCTTGATTTTTAATATTTTCAAAATAACTATTAAAATTGTATAAATACTGCCATCCATATAAACATTAGTGCTGCAAAACATTGAATCCATTTATAATACTGTGGTATTTCTTCCTGCATTTTTCCTATAATAGTTCCCACCATAGGTGCATAGATAACGACTGAAAAAATAGAATTGACTACCCCAAAGCATAACATCAATAAACCTGCTAACACTGGGTTCATTCCTGCTGCATAGGTTAAAGCAATGATTAGTGGACTACAAGGAATAACTGCATATATAAGTCCTATGACAAAGTATGAAGAATTCTTAAACTTGCTTAAAAGTCTATTACTCCTTCCGCATTGTTTGCATGAACCACATTGATTCTTTTTAAAAGCATTCTTTATAATCACTAGACCAAAAAACACACTAATGATACGAAAAACATTTTGTGTAATATTAGGTAGTATTTTTTCTATGCTTTCAATAACAATACTCCCAAAGCGTGCTGCTAGTATACCAAGTAACATATACATAAGAATTTTACCCATTGAAAATACCCCAGTTGCTATCATGCAACCTTTTTTACTTCTTGCTTCGCCTAACATTTTACCTACCAGAAGGGGCGTTGATAAAGAACCACACCCCACGCCACAGCCTAATCCTGTCATCATAACTGTGGCAAATATCATTGTGACTGACATAATTCTTCTTCTCGCTCTCTTGCAATAAGTGCTGCACCTATTGCACCATTGAATTGGGCGTAAACTGCTGGGTGTACATCACACATTAGTTCATCTTCAATAGCTGTTCTTAAACCACCATTTTTAGCACCGCCCCCTGTCATAAGTATATCCCCACTACTTTTATACTTCTTAGCTAATCTAGCAATACGTTTTGCCATGGAAATATGGATGCCTGCTAATATATCATTTCTATCTTTTTTCTGTGCAATCAATGATATTACCTCTGTTTGGGCAAAAACAACGCAGGTACTATTGATTGTACAAGGTGCTGTACTGGCTAATGATAATTCAGTTACTTTATCAATGGTCGTTTCTAATAAACCACAAATTACCTCGATGAACTTTCCTGTTCCTGCGGCACATTTATCATTCATTGTAAAGTTACGCACCCCATGATTTTCATCTAAACTAATAATTTTACTATCCTGTCCCCCAATATCAATAATCATATTTGGCTTAATGCCTTCTGGTGCTGTAAGCTTTGTGCCGTAGGCATGAGCTGTAATTTCAGAAATAGTATCATTCGCAATGGCAATATTTCTTCTACTGTATCCTGTTGCTGTAATATATGCTACATCCTCTTCCGTAATATTAGCCATTTGAAGTAATTCATCTCTTAGTACTTTTGAGGTTCTATCATTATCAATCCCCGTTGGTAAAACCTTTGTGCAAACTACTTCATTTCCTTTTATTAATGCACTTTTTACATAGGTTGAACCCGCATCAAACCCTAGATAATACTTTTCCATTTGCAGTTCTTCTCCTTTTTTCAATCATTTCTACGAAAGCTTCAAATCTAATTTTCACCTGCTCCACATCTTCTGATGAAAAGTCTGTTTCTATTCTTAAAATTGGGATATCGTATTCCTTAGCTACCCTTTCAATCATTGGTAGTTCAAAATCGTAAGGTGTACATCCTCTTAGTACATGATAAATAATTCCTTCTGCCTGAGCATTTTTCACCTTTTCTATTAAAGCTGTTTGACGATCTTCTGCATCATCAAACACAGGACAGGTGCAAGCTGCCACATACCTAGCTGCTAATGCTCTAATTAAACTCTCTTCACTTTCATCCTTTGGCATAACCGGATCATAAAGCAGTCTTCCTGATAAACAAGATTCATCTCCCACAATTTGTGCACCCAATTCTTCTAATAAAAATGGTGCTTTATAATTTGGAAAACTAATAGGTGAACCAGCGATAAATACACGTGGTTTTTTATTTTTTCTCTCTTCTCTTATAGCTAAATATGCTTTGATTTCTGTATTAAGTTCTGCTACTTTTTCTGCCCATTCTAAAGGTTTTGCATAGCAGAAACTATTTAAAACCATCATCACCGTAGCACCATCAATAGGTGGATTTTCCATTTGTAAATAGCTATATAACACATAAGCTTGTTGCTGAGCAAAGTTAATTGATTGATAGGCTGCTAATAATTTTTGATGAGAAAATTTCTTCCCTGTAAGTTTCCCAAGTGTTTGAATAAGTCCTTTTAAATCATAAACATTTTGTTCAAAGGTCATATTGTTTTTTGCTGAATAAAAAGGCATAGGAATAATAGGCATATACTGTGCCAGCAATTCTGCACTCTTTCGTTTTGCATCACAAGTCATAGGGACAATGGCACATTTACACTGTTTATACATAGGCATAATGTTCATATAATTAAAAGCAACTGATGCTTTTACCACAGGACATGCATCTCTAGGCACGATATCATCACCAACTAATGCTGCAGTGCTATGACTTGCACACAGTCTAAGAGGCGTATAACCAAATCCATATATAATTTCATCAGGAATCATTACACAATAACTTCCAATATACTCTATATCATCTGCCACAAGGTCTACAAAACTGCGGCTTAGTATCTTAGCAAAATAATCTAAGCTAGGATACTGCATGATTTTGTCCTGAAAATTTGCTAAGGTAGAATTGGCTACACGTTTTACATTTCTTTCGTACCGCTCTTTAATTCTTATTTCCATCTTCTACTATTCCTCTCTTGGACGTTACTATTGTTTTACCTAATAGGCTTATAGAAAGTGCATCTTTCTCTGGGCAAGCATCAATACATTTCATACAAAAAATACAATCTGAATGGGTCACATCTGACTGATTTCTTAACTGATAAACTGTCTCTATTCCCATAGGACACACTTCTAAGCATGCTCTACAATGGGTACACGCACTCCCCTTTTTCTTAATACGTGGTCCAGCTACTTTATAAAATAACCCCATAAGTACTCCTAGTGGACAAATTTCACAAAAAGCACTTTCCTTCATAAAGCAAAGACCTGCTACTACCCCTGCAATAATAAGTCCCCATACATTAAATCCAGGAAAGGAACCTGCTAATGGTAGCATAATATATTTAACTGGGCACAATTTACAGAAGCCAATCCCAAATAATAAACATATTAATATCCCCCATTTCAAAAGTTTTACAAAAGGTTTCCCTTTTTCAGGCATACGAATAGGTGCTATCTTTAACTTCTTTCTAATAATTGTTAAAATATCTTGAAAAAATCCAAAGGGACATAAATAACCACACCAAATCTTCCCTAAAATTAATATACTTATAAGCATTACTGCCCAAGTAACTGCTGTAGATACATCCATATTTGTTAAAATCCTACTTGATTTCGTTAATGTCTTACAAATCCCATTTGCCGTTTTTTCCCCCACATAAACACATTGAAAAACAGGTACTAACATTCCTGTACTTTCTCCTATGACATATGCCCCATAAGATAATATAAATGTAGCCAACGCTTGAATGAGGGTTCTCATAGATTGTATCTTTCGCTTTTTTACCTTAGGTTGGCATTGTGGGCTCTTATGTAATTCTTGTTGCACCGTACTATTCATATAGCCCTTCCTTTCTACTATCGCCATAATATAAGACTGGAAGTGCGACTACCTTTCTTGAAACATAAAGCTTATATAAAATTGACGATAAAACAGCTGTACAACTCCCTATTCCAAAGAGTGCAACTAAAGTTAAATATATTTGTATTGGATCTGTGTCCTCTTTCTGCTTACCACTCTTACTAATCTTATCATGTCGTCCACCTTGGCTACTTTGTTTCTCTTGTGCTACTTTGTCTTCTAAACTTCCTTCTTGCGTATCACTATTTACTTTATCTGACTGACTACTACTTACTTCCTGTGTTACCTCTACTTGTGTTTTATTCATCTGGGCACCATATGTGACTACATTTCCTACTAGCAAATTGAAACATAACATACCTAATACCATATATCTTAATTTATGCTGTCTGTGTTTCACAATTCCCACTCCTTCTATTCACCTTCAATAGTTCTGTAAAGGCTTCGATTCTAATTTTAATTTGTTCTTTATCAGCCTTTGTACAATCTGTCTCAATACATAAAAACGGTATATTTTGTGCAATGCAATTCTTCTCTACCTTATCTGCATAGTAAGCTGATAAGAGTTGCCCCTTTAATAAATGAAATACAACTGCCTGCGTATTTTTATCAAACTCTACTTTGTGACTTCCTAAAGCTTCACTACTATATTCATTTTTATAATGTATATCACAAATCTGCTTACAAAGCTTAACCAAAGATGCTTTTTCATTTAATTCACTATAGTCATAGGGATATGGTACTGTACATTCACTTCTATAATTTTGTATACCCGTCTCTTCTAAAATAAGACCTACTTTATGATTAGGAAATTGAATATCTCCTCCCACTAACAGTAATTGTTTCTCTTTATCTTCTACCCTTGGCACAACGCTCAGTAATTTTTCTACTTCTGCTTGCCATCTTTCCATATCATTTGTTAAATAATAAGTTTCCTTAAGGAAGATTTTTAACTTCGTCTCTATCTGTGCCTCATCAATCCTTATAAATAATTGATGTGATCTTGTAATTTTTCTAGCACTCTCTAGAAGTTTCTTTTTAGTCATAGGTCTTTTTAGTAGCCTCATCAACGCTTTTAAAAATTCTCTCTGCTGTTTTTTATAAATCTCTGGTGTCTGGTCTAATACAAAAGCCGTATGATCCATTCGTACTACTTTGTACCCGTGCGCTTCTAGGTAAACAGCAATCTTACGATTACTATCATTGGTAATAGGTACAACAACTGCCTTTAAGCTCTTGTCAAAAGACATCTCTTCATTTAGCAATAAATTAACAACTGCTTTTGTTGTATGGTCTGATATTTGTGGAAAAATATCATCCACCTCTCCAATGTTTCCTTCATATCCCCCCAAAAAATAAACTGGCTTAGCCCCACATGCTCTTATAAATATTTCAGGAAAGGTAGTAGAAGTTATCCCTATTTGATTTCTATCATTAGATGTTTTCTCAAAATAATTTGAAGCAATATCTACGAAATACTTGCAGTTTTCCATATACTTACAATCTGATAAGTAAGCCATGTATTCCTCTATTTGACTTTTAAAATGCTTTTTCACCTCTGGCACCTCCTAGTTCTATTTCGAATTTGATAATCATTATTATTTTCTAAACTATTGTATAATTATTTCCCCTATTTTGTCAAATATTTTTTATATTTAAAATTATTTATTATTAATATATCTTGATTACTATAAAAAAATAGAGAGATGAAAAAACTTAATTTTTCTCACCTCTCTATCTACCATATTTAATAACCTTTAATACCTAGTGTTTATTAGATATCTCTACATTTGACATAGCTTCATCTCATTGATCTACCTATTTCCTCTTACAATATCAAGAACATATTTATAAGAAAATATTGTAGTAATTCCTACTAGCATAATTACTACAAACAAAATACCTATCTGCACTGTTGTATTCATTCTCTGTATCATATAACTTATAAGATCTTCTGGTAAACTTGCCATTTTTAAATACATTATCAACATTCCTAATATAGTTAATAACATAGGTATTCCTTTTATCGACTTTAACTTTTCTATAATCCCTTCCTTAAATTCTAAACTGCATAACTTATAATAAAATAAGTTAGCAAAAATAATAGATACACCTATTACAAATACACTCACTTTTAAACTTCTATATTTTCCTATTAAATGATAATTTATATAATTAGCTATACTGCCACCTATATAGATTATATACGTATTTATATACATCATTTTTAATCTAAATGTACTATCTATAGGTAATGTTAAGTTAATTACATATTTCATTCTCTCTATATCTTTAATAATTACTATAGAAAATAATGTATAAATATATATCTCTAAATCTGCTCCTAACTTTGCTCCAAATAAAAGCATTATCGTGATTAATATAAGTGCACAATACTTGCTATCCATTAATAATGGTGCCTTTAAAAATCTTATATAATCCATTTTATGTCTCTTCATATTCTCCCCCCAACTTACACATTAAATGGGGTACTTTTAGTGTACATATATAATTAAGCATAATACCTAGAAGCATTGAACATATTCCCCCAAATCCTCCAAAAAACCTACTAAAAGACACCAGCCAGTTACTTTTTTCTTGCATACTTAATATAAAATGTGTCCCTTCACCTTTAGTACTTAATACACATATAACAATTATTGCAAGTGTACATACATAAAAACAATACTTAAGTGGCATGTTAAAGCATTTATAGTTTGATATACCTCTTTCAACACCTTGAATAATAACCAGACCTAAAAATATCATTACACCTAATCCTGTATAAACGTACATTACTGTATTTCTCTCTTTAACAATATTGGCAATAATCATAAATCCAAGTGCTATAATACTTGGTAAAATACTTGTCATACTATCTATAAACTGTGCTCTCATAAAGTCTTCTTTAATAACAGGTAACTGTATTGCAAATTGCTTAAAACTATTTTTACTCCCTATCCTCTTATCTTCTGTAAAACCTGTATACAGCGTCCTAATTATATTTAATCCCATCATTAATGCACTACACTGAATTGCTTTAAATTGAAGATCCATAGCTTTCTTAATGTTAACTGTTTCTGATTGAGTGCTCATTATTGTACAAACTATTATACATATAGCAAATAAATAAGCTACCACACTATATTGTGAACTTTCCTTTTGATTAGTTATATCCATCATAATTTTAGAGGCTTCTAATAATTGCTTCGCTCGCTTCATCTTTCTTCCTCCAAATACTATAAATCAATAATTTTTCTATACTTACAGCATATAAATTCTTCTCACTGAATAATGCTTCTGCTTTATCACGTAGCATCACCCCTTCAAATCCACTAGCCCATTTATTGATTCCAATAAAATGTATATCCTTCTCTTTTAATTCAGCTAAACTACCTTGTACAAGTGCATATTTATTATCAATCTCAGTAATAGGTATATTTTCAATAAGTCTTCCATTATGTAATATAATGATATCGTCAGCAATCTTTTCTAAATCTGATATAATATGTGTTGAAAAAAATACTGCGCGTTCACCGTTTTGTACAAACTGCTTAAGTATATCTAATACTTCTATTCTAGCTACAGGATCTAATCCAGCCGTAGGTTCATCCAAAATTAATATATCAGGTCTATGGGCTAAAGCTAATGTTAACATTGCTTTCGTCTTCATACCTGTAGAATACTTATACATTTGTTGCTTTAATGGTAACCGCCATACTTTACAAAGTGCATTAAATAATTCATTATCCCAATTATCATAAAATAGCTTTATTGCATCTGCATGTTGTATTAAGGTAGAACGTTCTATCAAATAATCTTCCGCAGGTACATAACCTAATCTCTTTTTTATAGCTATTTCCTCTTTCTGATGATCCATTCCGAAAATCTTTATTTCACCGGATGACTTGTCTATAGCATTTAATATCATTTTAATAGTTGTTGTCTTACCTGCACCATTTTCTCCAAGAAACCCTAAAATTTTACCCTTATACAATGAAAAATTAATATCATCTATCTTAAAATTTCTTATCTGTTTTTTCAAATGAGTAACTTCTAATAAACATTCCACTTTTTCCTTCCTCCTAAGTTAAAAATGAAAGCCGCTTATTTCTCTTTTTACTTTTTCCAAGCACACATCAAATTCCTATAATTCTTCCTTTGAAATATCTTTCTCACCAAAAAGTTTCTTAAAGATAAACTCATTGAGTGGCTTTAATCTTTCCATGTATTTGTCTCCTGTGCCCTTTACTCTAGTCAAAGTATGGTCATATTTTACTTATATTATATCATACGCCTTAGGCTATTTCATAATATACACCTCTCCTTGTTTTTCTTGCTAATATGAGAACGCTCGAGCTATTGTATACCAATAACTTGAGCGTTCTTATATTTTATACTATTCTAAACTTTATTTGTGATCCACGGTTTAGAAAAACTACTAATTTATCATGTAAAGTTTCTTTATTAAAGGCTATGCCCATTGATTATCAATAGATATAGTCTTTAAATTTTTGACAACATAGTTTTAATTTTAGGTTTTGAACAACGAAATGACATGGTAGTAATAAAACTAACTTAAAGTCTATATCTTTAAGTGGTACATACATTTTCTCTGTATTTATTAAGCTATTCATGTCATATTCTTTCTTTACCCCATTAGTAAATTCAATTAAAAGTCTATAGTCTGAACATGGTTTTATACTTGAAACTACCTAGCTCCACTTAAAAGTGCTCATTATTTTCTTAAAATAGACAAAGACTCGCAAATCATTGATAACCAACAACTTACGAGTCTTATATTGATGTACCTAATAGAATGATATCGTATTAATAGAACTAAATTGAAATTATTAGTACTTATTATAAATCTGTCCCTGATTCCTTATATCTATAAGTATAACTTATTTACTCATATTTACAACTGATCCTTGATATTTTTCATCAATAAAATCAGCAATTTCTTTGCTCTGTAATACTTCAACTAAAGCTTTAATATCTTCTCTTTCTTCATCACCTTCACGTACAACTAATACATTAGCATAAGTTTGAGCAGCTACTGAATCTGATTCTTCTTTTGCAAGAGCATCATTTACATTTAAACCACCTTGAAGTGCATAATTTCCATTAATAACTGCAAAATCTACATCTTGTAATGTACGTACAAGTTGTGCCGCTTCAATTTCTACAATCTCAATATTATGAGGATTTTCAGTAATATCTTTAGCCGTTGCTGCAAGACCTGCTTCTGGGTTTAACTTAATAATTCCTTCTGTTTCAAGAAGTAGTAAAGCCCTTGCCTCATTAGTTGTATCATTTGGTACGGCAATTTTAGCACCATCTTTAATCTCATCTAAAGATGCTGTACTTCCTGCATAAATACCAAGTGGTTCATAGTGAATTGCTGCCACTGAAACTAAGTGTGTCCCCTTATTTGCATTAAAGTCATCTAAGTATGGTTGATGTTGAAAATAGTTTGCATCTAATGCCCCATCTTCAAGAGACGTATTGGGCATAACATAATCTGAGAACTCTTTAATCTCTAATTCATATCCTTTTTGTTCAAGTAAAGGTTTTACTTTTTCTAAGATTTCAGCATGAGGAGAAGTAGAAGCGCCAACTACAATTTTTTCTTCTGTTACTGTTGTTACTGTGTTTTTTGCTTCTTGTTCTGTTGTATTTGCTGTATTTCCACAACCTGTAAAAAGTGAAAATGCTAAAATTGATACTGCTCCTAAAAGAAATGATTTTTTCATTTTAAATCCCTCCAATAATAAATTTTATTTTATTTTCTTTTATCTTGTTTGCTTGCAATTTTCATTCCTATTCCTTGAATCAATTGAACAATTAAAACAAGTAATACAACTGTTACAAACATGACATCTGTTTGGTATCTATAAAATCCATAGCGAATAGCAATATCTCCCAGTCCACCACCACTAGTAAATCCTGCCATTGCTGAATACCCTAATATAGTTGTTGCACTAATAGCTGCACCTACCCATAGAGAAGGTTTGGTTTCTGGTAACATGACTTTCCAAATGACTTGCATTGGAGAAGCCCCCATAGATAATGCAGCTTCTATTATGCCTTTATCTAATTCCTTAATTGAAGATTCTACCATTCTCCCAATAAAAGGTGCTGCTGCCACTACTAATGGTACAACCGTAGCTGTAGAGCCTATTGTTGTTCCTACAATTTTTTTGGTAAGTGGTTGAATAAATATAAGTAAAATTAAAAATGGTACTGAACGTGTAATATTAACAATTACATTTAAAATTTTATTAAGCCACTTACAAGATAATAAGCTCTCTTCTTCTGTTACCACTAATGCAATGCCTAATGGTAACCCAATAACATAAGCCAAGAATGTAGAAAATAATGTCATATAAAGCGTTTCCCATATGCCTTTTCCAATGATTTCAAGCATTGCACTATCCCACATAATCATAAACCTCCTCTACTACAAGCTTTCTACTCTTTAAGTTTTGAATGACTTTTTCTGCTAAAACATTATCTTCTGGTAGCTGAATCACCATCTGTCCAATAGCTTTATCACCTACACGTTTCATATCTGCATACATAATATTAACAGGTACTTGACACTCTAAAATCATCCCTGCAATAGTAGGATCATATGCTGAAGATCCATCAAATACAATGCGGCAGCATCTTTTACCCATAAAGTTTTCATCAGGCATACCATTTGGATAAACTAGCTGTTGTCCCACTTTGCTTTGAGGTTGTGTAAATACTTCCTTTACTGTCCCAATCTCTGCAATTTTACTATCTGCAATAATAGCAACATGACTACAGATTTCCTCTACAACTTTCATTTCATGGGTAATAATGACTATTGTAATCCCCATCTGCTCATTAATTTCTTTTAATAAAGCTAAAATAGCTTTTGTCGTACTAGGGTCTAAAGCAGATGTTGCCTCATCACATAAAAGTACTTTAGGATTTGTTGCTAATGCTCTAGCTATGGCAATTCTTTGTTTTTGTCCCCCTGAAAGCTGGGATGGATAAGCATTTAATTTATCGCCTAGTCCTACTAATTCTAGGAGTTCTTTAGCTCTTGTTTTTGCTTCTGCCTTTTTTATACCTGCAATTTCCATAGGAAAGCATACATTTTGTAATGCTGTACGTTGCATAAGTAAATTAAACTGTTGAAAAATCATGCTCATAGACTGTCTAGTCTCTCTTAATTCCTTAGCTGATAAAGTTTCTAGATCTTTTCCATCAAACAACACCTTTCCCGTAGTGGGTCTTTCTAAATAATTAATGCAACGAACTAGTGTGCTTTTTCCTGCACCACTCATTCCAATTACACCGTATATTTCTCCTTTATAAATCTCTAAACTTACACCATTAAGGGCAGTAAATGTGCCCTCTGCTGATTGATATGTTTTTGTAATATTCTTTAATGCAATAATAGGTCGGTCCTTATTCACGCTTTCTCACTCCTCTTATATAAGTTAGGCCCCCTTACCATATGATAAGGGGGCCTATTTATTCAAAACATCCACTCTTATCTGCCAGAGTGTTACACTCTGTAGGAATTAGCACCTTGCACGCTTATGCTGGTTGCTGAAACTTCATCGGGCCCTTCCCTCCGCTTCTCTAGATAAGTTATATTATTTATTTTCTATTAATGATTCTAAGTATACTAATAGCATTTTTAAATGTCAATAAAATTATATATTTACAGAAAATTTTATCCTGAAATAAAAAGAATGTTTACCAATGTTTCACTATAAAGCGTATCATATCTTTTTACATGAACATAACCAATCACGTTATTTTCATATTCGGCAACAAAAACACGTTCACGTCTATTATCAATTAAAGATAGCCTCTCTATTTCCATTTTTATAAATAATCTTTCTAAATATCTTCCCATAAACGATGAGACTTGATATAGTCTTTTACTATCAATCAAGTCTCATCATTTATGCTTTATTCATTGTCCCTAACATGATTTGAACGTGTGACTCACGGTTTAGGAAAACTACTAAATTGTCATGTAGTGTTCATTTTCTAAGGACTATAACCTTTGATTACCAATGGATATAGCCTCGTATTACTGCTTAATTTTAGATTTTGACGACAAAATGACGTCGTATTAATAGAACTAAATTGAAATTATTAGTACTTATTATAAATCTGTCCCCGATTCCCTATATCTATAAGTATAATCTTATATTCTTCATCTTGTTTTTCAAAAATCACCCTGATATCTCCTACTCTAAGTCTGAAAAAGCCTTCATATCCCTTTAACTTTTTTACATCCCCATCTGGCAACTCATTTACTGCTTTGACAATTCTTACTTGTGTAGGCTTATCTTGTTTTCTAATGAATTTTTCTACTTGTTTAGTGACGACTACCTTATATTTTTTACTCATCCAATCCTAACTCCTGTACCAATGAGTCAAAATCTGTCACTTCTTGCTCTTTACTTTGATATTTATTACATATTTCTATTTCCTCATCAGTAGGTTCTACTTCTTCTATATTTTCCCATATCTTTTTAATCTTTCTCTGCTTTACATATTCATAAAAATCTAAAACCTCTGCTAGTAATTCAGCATCGTCTTCATGAGATAACTTTTCTATAACTTCTTTGGCTAATGGACTCACTCTATCACCTCTTTCATTATTCCATAGTATCAACCATAAATAATACTCCTGTTTAATTTCTTACAATACTTTATCAAACTCAGGTACTATGTTCCTCATACCTACTTATTTATATTATTCCTTTTGAAAGACTGTGCTTTCTATATTTATAGTATATACGCCTAAACTTATCTTAATCAATTACTTTCAAACATCACTTACAGCATTTTTAAAAACCTGATTTGTTCCTTTTCAAGATTATATCCAATCGCTCTATAAAACTCATGTGCTCCAGTTCGTAAAGCTCCAGAATTAAGTCTTACTCCTACTGCCCCAATTGATTTTGCCCAACTCTCTGCCTCAGACATCAGCAAATGACCTGCCCCCATTCTACGCTTTTCAGCAGATACTGCCAGCCCAAGAATATTTGCCAACGTCTCCATATAAAGTGTATCATACCTTTCTACATGAACATATCCAATCACTTCATTTTCATATTCAGCAACAAAAACACATTCACGTCTACTATCAATTACAGATAGCCTTATTTTTACAAGATTATTCTCGCACAAATACCCTAAATCATTTCGACTTATCTCGGCAATGGATTTGTAATCCTCTAGCATTGCTTCTCTAACTTTTAAAATTTCTTCCACGAAATATCCCCCTACAAAATTCAATTTTTTATTAAAGAACCTTTTAAAGTCAATGTTTCAATCTCATTAACTAACTTTTGAGCAAGCGTCATACATCTTCCGCCTCTTATTTTATTATTTACCTTTATTATACAATATGAACAGCATTTTTATTAACTATTCATTTATAGGCCTTTTCACTCCTCAATATGTTTTATAGGCATAGACCGACGTTCACGTCGACCTCGCGACGTCGTAGTGACAACGATTAATTGAAACTACTTAGCACTACTTGAAAATACTCACTATTTTCTTACTAATATAAAAAACCCTCAAGCCATTGTATACCACAACTTGAGAGCCCTCACATTTCATAGCTATTCTAAGTCTTATTCATGACGCACGGTTTAGGAAAACTACCGATTTATCATGTAGCTTTCGTTTAGAAAATATTATAACATTTGAGTACGAATGGATGCAGCCTTTTAGATTATGATTAATTTTATCTTACATTAATAATTGGCAACTATTTGACGTCGTAGTAGTAGAAACTACTTAACACCATTACTCCTTATAAATTAATTCTTATTATATTCCCACAACAAATATTTTTGTTATTTAAGTAAATTAAAACGTTAGATGATTTGAATGTATAAATCTGATAAATCTATTACGAACTTATTTATTTGATTTATGTAATCAGAGAACTTACTTTTTGATTCATCATTTAGCTGATTAAGTTCTTTGCCAAATTTAACATATTCATCATAAATATTTTTAAGCCCTTCTACTTTATCATTGTAATCACACAAAAAATATTTATAATCGTCATAGAAATCCAAAAGTACTCTGATACTCCTATTATAATCTCCTAAGCTTTCATTAAATTTATTTGTATCGTGAGGTGTATCAACTATACAATATCCCAAAACTCTAAACTTCTCTTTACTCTCACGTAATAATTCAAAAAAATTATTACATGCATCCTTTTTTTTATTACTCACTTTGCTATTAGTGTTATTATTCTCAGGTAATAAATCAATTCTTTTTTCTTGTGAAGTAAGATATTCCATAAACTTTTCTAATTTAGAATTAAATGCAGAAGTATTATCCTTTGCTATTCCTTCAGCTTTTAACTCATCATATATTATCGCAATATCATCTTTATTATTTAATACTTTCATTTCAACATCTCGTAATGGGGTATCATTCAAATCGTCAATTTTAATCGGATTTACAATTAATGGATAAATATTCTGATTTAACCCCCATGCTGCCCCTAGCTCAGCTAAACAAAATTTACTTTTTAAGTAGTCTTCTGTTATCAGAAAAATCACAAGTTCATTTTCTGTTAAGTTTTCTTTTATGTTTTCTATAAACTTACTTCCTGTTTTAATAGTTCCATTAAGTGATGTGCAATATATATCATCTTGTGATATTTTCATTCCCATAACCATAAGCTCTACTAATTCTTGCACTAATTCCTTATCCCTTGATGAATGACTTAAAAATAATTTTGGCATTTTATATTCTCCTTTTGTACATTTATACTATTTAATAAATACGCATTTTTTCATTTCCCTTTCAGCTATGGCTAGCTCTAAGTATTTAACACATTACCTATATATTCTTTATTCTTATAATTAATTGTTTTAATTTTTATTAAATTATTAATTATATATATTAATTTTATTACACAAAATTATTTCATACAAGTATCAACTGACACTTATGCCTAGTGCTTCAAAAATCCCTTGACCAATATATATTTTCTGACTTACTTATTACTAACAAAAATCTATCTTTTAGACTGACATTCACTTTAAGCTTATGACGTCTTAACGACGACATCTAATTGAAACTATATAGTATTACTGAAAAATGCCCATTATTTTCTTATAACAAATAAAAACTCGTAAGCCATTGGTAATCAATAACTTACGAGTCTCATATAATTACATCTTATAGAATTCAAACCTACGACACACGTTTTAGGAAACCGTAGTTTCTTCCTCTCTACTCTCACACCACTCACTTAGCATACACTTCTCACAATGACATTTCCTAGCCGTACAAATATCTCTCCCATGATAAATGAGCTGAAAGTTAATCCTATTCCAGTTATCCTCTGGCAATACTTCCATCAGTTCTCTCTCCACTTGCACAGGATTATTTCCTTTTGCCCAGCCTAGCCTTTTTGCAATTCTTAAAACATGAGTATCTACTATCACACCAGGTATGCCATAAGCATCTGCTAAAAATAATGTAG
>JAZKZQ010000051.1:0-19633 GCA_045612745.1 Cellulosilyticum sp.
GTTGCTATAATTGGTGTATCATACATTGGGTTATCATATGCCTGTTTTGTTGCAACATCACCAGCAACTAATTTATTATCATGATCTCCTTTTTCATCATCAAATACTGTAAATCTACCTGTACCATAAACCTTTGAAGAAGTTATAGTAATCTTATTAGGATAAGAACCATATTCATATGTTTTATCGGATGCTCTTGTTGCATAAACAGAACGTGTTGGTACTGCATTCTCAACATCATTAATTAATCCATCTGAACCATATGTAACAACTGTTCCTGGTTGAGGTTCTGCCTCTTCTTCATAAAATACTGGAAAGTTTTGTGCCTCTTTCTCAATTTGTTCTACTATTGAATTAAATTCATCAGTAGTGATTATACTATTAGGCACTGCTTCTTCATCTAAATTTATGTCTGTTGGTGTATCTACAGCTAATACCTCTGACCCTTGCTCTATAATAACTGGATTATTATTTTCATCAAAAGTAATAACTGTGCCAGGAAGCATTTCACTTGGGATAACCCCATTCTTTAAATTCTGTGTTCCAAAAACAGACCCTGTTATTATTAATGACATAGCCATTAAGCCAGGTACAAACATTCTTTTTAATTTCATATTCTATCCCTCTTTTTATATAATATTTTGTGCGCACAACATAATTTTATCACATTTTAGAATATTTTTTAAATTAATATCTAAATGGTTAGATTTTATGTCTAAATGGCTATTTTAAATACAACACTATACTTGTAAAATATAAATCTCATATTTTATATTCTTCATAGGTATATCTTTGCATGAAATAAGAATAAGCAGCTACATCCATATAAGGACAATCACTATTATCTTCATTAATATTATCAACCAACTCCATATAATCATCTACTGTATACTCTTTTTCCTGAGCAACTACAGTAGGTTTTATACCAATAGTTATGCTACCTGTTACAAGAACAGTAATACCTAAAATCTTTTTATAATTCATTATCACCCCTTAAATGTAATTACTTTATCATTTCTCTAAAGCTATATATCATAATATTTTAAATTATTATATCCCTTATAAACTATATCATCGAAAAGACCCCTAACCTTTTACAGTTAAGAGCCTTCATCTTAGGAGTGTTAATAATGACTTACATTTATTACGTTTTCGTTGTTGTTTCACGATTACTATATAATAATAACCTGTTTTAACTATACTTTTTAACCGACAAAAACAAGAAAAAAACAATACTTTTACAAGACAAAACCTGTACTATTTATTAAATGTATAATTATCATTAGCCAGCATTAATTGACCAATTTTTAATAAATCATCATCATCTATAGCATCATTAAGCACTATATCTGTATTATATTTTGTAAGTTCTTCTGCCTTTGGATCTTTGCCAAAATGCCTGGCATCTATCCCTAAATCTAGAAGCATAAACTCACCTAAATTATTTACATCCTTTAGCTCATTGTCTGCTATTGTAATAGTAGCTTGTCCACATAATGCTTCTGCTACATCTTTCTCTATCTCAATACCATCTGTTATACGACCTTTAGTGATATCAATAAGTGCTTCTCCTGATGCTATAGCTTTAAAATTTAGATTCAGAAGAGTCTTTTTAGTATTTATAATGTTACTTTCACCTTTACTTGCTAGTATAAATCTTAATGTACCATTCTGTTCATCATTATAAACTAATTTAATCCCATCTACTTCTTTACAACCTGTATATTGAAGTTTTTCTGCATCATACTTTATATAGATATCTTCCGCCGCAATCTCTTTAGTATTATCTATAACCACACCTGTTACTATATTATCTTCTAATTTTATATTATCTTCTAATTTTATATTTTCTTTTTCTGATTCAATATTTAATATTGATACTGAACTATTATCAGATAATATATACCCGTCTGCATCTATATCAATTGCATCCATTGTTAATGCATTTTTACCATCATACTTTATAATTACTGAATGTACATCTTTTGTTAAACCCATCTTTTCATAGAAGATATTCTGATAATTACACCCAGATGATATGTATTGACTAAATGTTTCCCATGTTTTTCCGTTATCAATAGATATTAAATTATTCGTACTTCTATACGAACAAAATCCACCTATTATTCGTAATTTAGTACCATAAAATTTGAAATTTATTTGGGCCGATCCATCTAGTGTATTGTGTTCTGTTTGATTGTATAAATTTAAATAGTCCTTACCGGTATTCTCAAGATTCCCCGCATGCCATGTTCCTATATATTTTATATCTTCATTTGTATCATCGATTCTTTGCCATCCCTCTTCTGGCTCTAATAATTGCTCTCCTACTGTAGTAGCATATACAGTCCCACATAATAAAGTGCACATTGTAAATACCATCAAAAATAACTTACTCAACTTCTTTTTCATTCTTACCTCCATTCCGCGCCGCTTCGCTTGCGACACAAATATTTCATGAAAAATTGTTTAAATTCTCTAATCCTGTCAATACTCCTTAATGGAAATAGTAATACACTACAAAGCACGGTGGGAGGAGTGGTATCAACTCAGACCGCATTTTTATATGTGTAGGCGTTCATTTCAAGCACAACTAATTGGGACACCAAGCCCGTACACTTATCTTTGTTTTATCAACTTGATAAGATTCGCTCGAACGCTCAGTCAATGTTACTATTTCTTTTTATGCTTTATTTTAAGGAGGTTTTTTTTCTTGAAACTTATTTATCCTGTATGTTGTGGTGTTGACGTCCACAAAAAAACTATTGTTGCTACTATCGTAACAACTGATAAAAATAATGTTTCTACTTATCTTCAAAAATCTTTTTCTACTTTTAATTATGATTTACAGTATTTTCACGATTGGTTAATTGAACATCATTGCTATCACGTTTGTATGGAATCCACAGGTAAGTATTGGATTCCTATTTTTAATTTATTAGAATCCGATATGCACGTTGTCCTTACTCACCCTAAATATGTTAAGGCTATCAAAGGTCAAAAAACTGATAAAAAAGATTCTAAATGGATTGCTGATTTATTTAAATTTGATATGGTTCGTAATTCCTTTATCCCACCAAAATCTATTAGAGACTTACGTGAAATTTCTCGTTATCGTTTTAAACTCGTTTGTATGCGTTCTTCAGAAAGAAATCGTATTCAAAACTCTATGACTGTTTCTAATATCGGCATTGCTAGTGTTGTCTCAGACCCTTTTGGTGTAACAGCTACTCATATCATGGAATATCTTCTCTCTTGTTCTGCTTTTGATCCCAAAGAATGTGAAAAACTTATTCAACGTAGAGCTAAGAAAAAATCGACTGAGATTATTAAGTCTATTGAGGGCTATACACTCCAAGCTGATCAACGGTTCAAAATATCAAAAGCTAGAGCCCACCATGAATATCTCGAACAACTTATTTGTGATAGTGAAGTTGAATTATTTGCACGCACTCAACCCTATGATGAAATCATAAGACGCATTGCTAAGCTTCCTGGATTTAGCAAGCTATCTGCCAGTTTAGTACTTGCAGAAATAGGAGTAGATATGAATATTTTTGAATCATCCAAACATCTTACTTCTTGGGCTGGCTTAACCCCTGCTAATAATGAGAGTGCTGAAAAGAAAAAGTCCGTAAGAATCTCTCATGCAAGTCAATACCTTAAGCCACTTCTCGTTCAATGGGCACTATCAGCAGTTAAAACTAAAACCGAACCATATTTTGCTATTAAATATAATCGCATCAAAAAGCGACGTGGTCACAAAAAAGCTATCATAGCTATTGCAAGGATGATACTAACCTGTATCTATCATATGATTAAATCAGGTAAGGATTTTAATCCTATAGATTACAAGGAATTAACCAATCCAAAGTCACAACCTCAAAAAGTAGACCTAACAGTAGAAACTGCCTTACAATTTCTCGCCTCTAAAGGTATTAATATTTCATCCCTAACGTCAACGATCTAAATACTTATTTTTTTAACTCACTTCGTGAGCTTTATTAAAGTTACCCTTTTTTTCTTCTAAGCCGCATTTTATTTTTCACACTTATCTCCCCCTAATAATTCTATTTTAAACTAATTATGCATATTCCTACTTGATAATTCAACTATTTTGTATATATGGCATAATAATACTACATTTCATGTTTTTACAAGAAAAATAACGGTATCAATCTTTCCTTTATCAACCTCTTTCTTCTCTTATTAAATCCATCCTCTGTAAGTTCCATCACCTCACATATTCTACCTATTGAATACCAGCTAATATCTTGTTTTGAGCTTATCTTTGTCTTTTGTAATGCCTTTTTCATTTCAGTTTTTATAGCCTTTATCATTTCATTAAATAATGTTTTCTGCTTACTTTTTTCAGCTTCTATCATTAACTCATTTAACTTTTTTACTTTCTCTATTTCATTATTCCAACTTAAGAAATCATAGGTGCGTATATCGCTAAAGTTTATTTATTGCATTTTGTCCTCTCCTCTTATTTGTAATAATTCTTGTTGTAATAACTCCCTGTGTAGGTACTCAAACATTTATTAATCGTCATATTCCCATAAGTCGAGCCA
Organism: Cellulosilyticum sp.; assembly: GCA_045612745.1. Taxonomy (GTDB): domain Bacteria; phylum Bacillota; class Clostridia; order Lachnospirales; family Cellulosilyticaceae; genus Cellulosilyticum. Next base: position 4,575 of record JAZKZQ010000051.1, read on the forward strand.
CTTTGTTTTCTATTCCATTTATCTCTCATCATGGCACTACTTCTATAAATCCTATCTATCTGCCCTGTATTCCCACCTGTCCAAAAGATAAGCATATTTACAAATGTCATATCATCCTTAGATGCATCTCCTGAGCTACCACCATAATAATAGAGGTCTCTAAATTTCTCATTTCTACTGGCCTTTTCAATGACTTCTCTATCATCCAAAGACTCGCCCCCTCCTATATGGTAGGGTGTGGTTAAAAAGGTCTTTTCTTGTCTAGCCAAGTACTTTGCGTGTAATGGCTTAATACTTTCTGTGCAATCTCTTAAAGTGGCATAATTTCCTATTACCTTCCCTGTTACTGTAAAGAATCTGCCTTTATCGTAGCACTCAAAGTTACCTTTCCTACAAGCTCCTTGTGGTTTACTCCCTTTTCAAATCACATGAATACCTTTTCCACTAGGCGATACTTCTGCATAACTATTTAAGGTGGTGATTACTTCTTTTACTACTGGATTACTCAGCTCTACACTATCTATATCTACACCAAATATGCCATTGCCTAGCATAAACCCTAAACCATCATAAAGGTGTACTACTCTAATTGCAGTTTCATAATCGCACCAAGTCTCAGTATTATTACTTTGAGCCATACCACCTGTTCTTGCATTAAATGGCTTCTTATCATACTTCCCTCTTTTTTCATCCCAATAAAGCCTATATGTTACCCACCTTTTAAGTTCCTTTAATTCCTGTGGCACTTTGGCATATGTCATGCTAAATCCCTCCTATATAAAAGGGCATTGCTGCCCTCTTAATTAAAATGGTAATGCTTCTTCACCTTCCCAAGTTGCAGGCGTTGTTGTTTGTTCTGCTTTATTTAATAAAAGTGGTTTTGGTAAAACTACATTGTCAATGTTATTCACTTCACATGTATAACGCATAGTAGTAAAGAAACCAGTATTGCCATCAATCTCATACTCTTTCTCACCAAATACACCTCCGAATTGTTTTCCTCTTAAACCACCTTCATTCCAATCCCATTTATAGCCTTGATTACTACTTTCTATGTGGTACATGAATGTCTTAAATGCTTTCTTTAATCTCTCATCTTTTGGTGTGCCATCATCTAATGGGCAATTCATTCTATACACACCTTTCCATTTCTTATTTTTATCTTGCTTTTCATATTGCGCTCTATAAAAGTTTTTATATTCACCTTCTGCTATATCAAAGCTAATAATTAACACTGATCCCCACCCATAACTCATTTCTTGTGCATCTACCACCTTACATACATATGCTCCTACTGGTAACTTTCTTTTAGCTCCCATAATTTCTGTTGTTTCGTATCCATTCCATTTCTTCATTTTTATATTTCTCCTCTTTTTAATAGTTCTCTTAAGTTGTAAATTAATGTTTTATATATAAAGTCACCACTATAAGTACTATCTTTCATAAAAGTAGTACGTAAGTTGTACCTCGCCTCAAATGCCTTAAGGGTAGCCATAAAACGCTTTTTGTCATATCCTGTGTTGTAGTTACCTAAAAGAATATCCTCATAACTGGCATTCTCTATGAGTAAATAAATCATCCCTTTTGCTCTTTGAAACTCTGCCTCGATACGTTCTCGCCCTTGCGTGAAATTACCGCTTAACTCATTCAAATTGGCCTTGCGTTCTATGGCGCATACGTTCTGCAAGTAATAGGGCTTGTGCAGGTGTGGTAAATCTACTTTAAGGGTATAATCACCCGTATCTATCTTTTCATAACAATAAGCAGTCTTATGCTTATCAAAATACGATATAATGTGGTCACACTTCTGCTCTCTTGTATCTACTACCACAACAGCGCGCTTTAAAATCTCGTTTATTTCTTTATCTGTGTACTTAAACATCCTAAAACTCCTCTAATACCTGTAAAACTGGTACAATATCATTATCTATCTCATCCTCTTCAAAAGCTCCAAAAGGTGTTTTATCTGTAGAATTATTACTATGTGTTTCAAAGATATATCTCCCATCCTTACACTTAGCCAATAACACCACATTAAACTTAGACTCGGCACCAACTTGTTCAGCTTCTTTCCTGTGGTTTTCATGCGTGTCCATGTGTAGCCATCTTCTGTATGCTCGGTTTCACTATGTGCTGTATAAATAATGGTTAAATCATCTCTAAGGCTACTGACTACATCTAAAATGTTATAAACATAAGTCACTAAGTCCATCCACTTATCAAAGCCTTTCTCCTTAGACCTTCTCATTTCCTCGCCTACCATAATCCCATTTAAGGTGTCTATCACAATATATTTCATATCTGTTTTTTCACTAATCCCCTTCATAAGGGCTAGCACTTTATTTGGATCATCGGTTGCTATATAGTTTTTATTCTCACTATTGTACTGTTGTCTAAATCCACGCCATGCACTCTTCTTCTTATCTGCATCTATAAAATACGTTTCCTGTGGATTTAAGTTTCTTAAAGATGTTGTTTTCCCTGAGCCTGATTCACCTATAATACATATTGCTTTAGCCATCACTAAGTCCTCCTAATTTCTAGTATTTGATCTCTAGTTCTTCTGATTTTATAACCACACCTAATCCATCTATCTCAAGCATTTCACCTGTTTGGGTATCTATAATGTTTTCATCCTCAATCACTAAATTCTTTTTAAAGTCAGCCCACTTAAAAGATAAGACTTCTTTCTTATTAATAAGGTTTGTTCGATTATTACTTTGTGCCCATTCTAAAAGCTTGTTTGTATCTTTTTCAAAGTCTACTCTAGCTTTCTTTACAATCACATCACCATTAATAAGCTGTACCTTTCTCTGTGTCTTTGTTTCACTTTGTGGCACTTGCTCAAATAATTCTCTTAAGCATCTTTGCATTTCTTCTTTCTTGTTCTTCAAACAAAACTGCTTTTCCTCAAATTTCTCTTTTAATCTCTCAACTTGCATCTTAAACATAGCTTCTAGCTCTGCAATCTTTGCATCTAGCTCCATGATATCTTCAACCAAGTTATCCATTTCTACTTTTAGCTCTACTGTTCTTTGGTCGATTTCTAATACTACATTCTTACTCATTGCCTATTTCTCCTTTACACCTATATCATCAATTAATTTACACTTGATTACATACTGTGCTGCTAGAACATCTTCTTCACACAAATAATCCATCACCTCTTTAAATAACTTCTTATACCTTTCAATCTTCCACTTTAACATTGCATTCTCTACTGTCAGCTCTGCGTGTTCATTTAATAGTTTGCTTGTAAATCCCATAGCCTTTCCTCCTATAGTTCAAATAAGTATTCAAGGCTGAGGTGTGGAAAGTAAACTTCTTTAATTTGCATTGCTTCATTTAAAGTAAAGTGACTTTTACCATTCATCTTGCCTGAGATTGTTGCTTCTCTTACGTTTAAAAGTTTTGCAAAGTCTTTTGCTCTTACATTGTATCTGCTCATTTCTGCTCTTAAGTTCCTTAACATTTCTTTTACCTACTTTCGTTTTTTAGTGCTGTGCTTTCGCTACAAGAACATAGTAAATCTAAAATTTGTACTGGCCGTGAGGCCTTTTGAAGTCTTTAATGAGGCATTTATGAGGCCTTTGTAAACAATATGAATAAAGTATTAAGGAAGAAAAATGACAAAAAAATAAGCCTAAATTCTTCTTTAGACCTTCTTGTTGTTTATCTCATTTTAATTGATTCTTTTTTAAACTCCTGCAAGATATTAAATTTATCAATATCTTTCTTTAAATCACATGTTAATTTATTAAGGTAGTTTTCTGTAATTGCTAAGGAACTATGCCCTAATATCTTTGATAGAGTTACAACACTTCCACCCATTGTAACCCATTTCTTAGCAAATGTATGCCTAAATCGATGCATCCCTGTTGTATCAACATTCCTATTCTTGTTATATTGCCATAGGCCATGATAAACCGTTGAGCGTGAAAGCTGTTTACCAAATATATTGCAGAATAAGTAATCGTCTTTACTCTCATGGTGTCTATATCTTAAATATTCTTTTAGTATCTTTAAAATATCATCATTTAAAGGGATAATTAAATATTTACTCCATTTTTACATAAAAAAAAGTTAGCCACGTCATAAGCATTTTGCTTAAAATGACGTGGCTAACCCATTTTTTATTTATTATTTATTCATTGCTTCTTGGATAGCAACTGCTACTGCTACTGTAGCACCTACCATTGGGTTGTTACCCATACCGATAAGACCCATCATTTCTACGTGAGCAGGAACTGATGATGAACCAGCGAATTGTGCATCTGAGTGCATTCTTCCCATAGTATCTGTCATACCGTATGAAGCTGGACCAGCAGCCATGTTATCTGGGTGAAGTGTACGACCTGTACCACCACCAGAAGCTACTGAGAAGTATTTTTTACCTTGTTCAATACATTCTTTTTTGTATGTACCAGCTACTGGATGTTGGAAACGTGTAGGGTTTGTTGAGTTACCTGTGATAGATACGTCAACACCTTCTAAGTGCATGATTGCAACACCTTCACGAACATCATCAGCACCATAGCAACGTACTTTTGAACGTTCTCCGTCAGAGTATTTGAACTCTTTAACGATTTCTACTTTACCTGTAGCATAGTCGAATTTTGTTTGAACATATGTAAACCCGTTAATACGAGAGATGATTTGAGCAGCATCTTTACCAAGACCGTTTAAGATTACTCTTAAGTCTTCTTTACGAACTCTGTTTGCAGAACGTGCAATACCGATAGCACCTTCAGCTGCTGCGAAACTTTCGTGACCTGCTAAGAAAGCAAAACATTTAGTTTCTTCTCTAAGAAGCATAGCTCCTAAGTTACCGTGTCCTAAACCTACTTTACGATCATCAGCTACTGAACCTGGGATACAGAAAGCTTGAAGCCCTTCACCGATAGCTTCAGCTGCATCAGCTGCTAAATGAGCATCTTTTTTAATTGCGATAGCTGCACCTAATACATAAGCCCAACCAGCGTTTTCGAAAGCAATTGGTTGAATTCCTTTTACGATTTCATATGGATCAAAACCTTTTGCTTTACAGATTTCTCTTGCTTCTTCAATATTTTTAATACCGTATTTCTCACATACTGCATTGATTTGGTTAATTCTTCTATCATAAGACTCAAATAATGGCATTTCTCCGCACCTCCTACTCATGTCTTGGGTCAACTGTACGTACAGCGTCATCAAATCTGCCGTATTGACCTGTTGCTTTTTCTAATGCTTCACTTGCATCCATACCTTTTTTGATCATATCCATCATTTTACCAAAGTGAATAAATCTGTAACCAATGATTTGATCATCAGCATCTAATGCAATGTTTGTTACGTAACCTTCAGCCATTTCAAGGTATCTTGGTCCTTTAGCTACTGTTGAGTACATTGTACCAACTTGGCTACGAAGTCCTTTTCCAAGGTCTTCAAGACCAGCACCAATTGGAAGTCCACCTTCTGAGAAAGCTGTTTGAGTTCTTCCGTACACGATTTGTAAGAATAACTCACGCATAGCTGTGTTAATAGCGTCACAAACTAAGTCTGTGTTAAGCGCTTCAAGGATTGTTTTACCAGCTAAGATTTCTGCTGCCATAGCTGCAGAGTGAGTCATACCTGAACATCCGATTGTTTCTACTAACGCTTCTTCGATGATACCATCTTTTACGTTAAGTGTTAATTTACATGCTCCTTGTTGAGGTGCACACCAACCTACACCATGTGTGAGGCCGCTAATATCTTTTATTTCTTTTGATTGTACCCATCTACCTTCTTGTGGGATTGGTGCTGGACCGTGGTTTGGTCCTTTAGCGATAGGGCACATTTGTTCTACTTCATGTGAATACATCATTTGTCATGACTCCTTTCCACTTGTATATATTTAAAGATTCCTCTTTAAATCAAAAATTTAACAATACATACATATTGTATCGGTGGATAAGGAATATGTCAATATTTATCCTTTTTAAATTACTATCTAAATTGGTAAATTTTATGATTCTCCATATTTTGTGGTACTTTCTGTGTGGCGATACTTAGCGTTCCTGATTTTAATAAATCCTTAAAAATATAAGCTTTTCCTTGCAATTCTAAGCTAGTAGTGTCTAATATTTGTTGCTGTAAATCTTTTATGACATTTTTTTTATTCCCTAGTAAAAATTGAATCTCTAGTACATCTGCTTGATTCAACCCTTTATCTAATAACTTAAATTGTTGATGCACTCTTGTAAGTGCTTCAGTTTGACTAGACTTTAACACATCTTCTCCAATGCTGGCCTTTTCTAAAAAATCACCACTTTCTTGTATGACTTGCAATGAGCGCTGAAAATCCGGATCTCTATAGGTATATATATTAAAGGTAGCTGGATATTGACAATTACATCCTGCCCCATAAGCACCTAAATCAATTCTAATCTTGGGGTTAAAGTAATTTTTTGTCATATATGCTATGGCGACAAAGTCACTTCCCGCTACTGGTTCTTGTAATGTATTTTGCATATAAATATAGTCTACTGCCGTATCTAATTGTAAAAAACTTGTCTTAGGCATCTGCTTAAATATATACTGACTACGATTTATTTCAGCATTCCCTTTACTTTCTTGAATTATCTTTTTTAAGCCATGGATATAGCCATTTGCCAACTTATAAGGTGACGTGATTGCTACAACAAGCTCCTTGGTATGATACAGGTTTTGATCTATTTCATGAATCTTTTGAATCCAACTACTACTATCTTCTTTTAGGCATGCTTTACAAAACTCATAAAAAGGATAGCCTTGTTCATATAAATAACGTTTTTGTTCTATTTCTCCTCCTAGTCCTAAATTCCCTAGCGTGCCTAAAACATTATTTTGACTAGTTGCTTGACTACTGCTTATTAACTTTTTAAGTTTATATTCATACCACTGAGCTTCTTCAGTAAGGAGTTTATTTCTTGCTTGTTTTATAATTTCACCATGCTGCTTTTCTTCTTTAGGTGTTACTACTGCAATTTTGAAATAAGGCCTATAACTTACCTTCTCATCTGGTAATGTCATACAATTAGTTTTTAAAATTCCTTTAAAAGGTACTTGCTCCCTACCACTTTCCTCTAATAAATAACTATATAAAAAGAGATAAGGCAAATCTTCTTGCTTGATATGACTTGTCTCATAATAAAGCTGACTACGTGCAAACTCTGTTTGTGCTTCTGTTGTCAAAAGCGTATAGCCCTCTTTACTCTTTTCATTTAATTGTAACGTTTCATTTAGTACAAGCTCTTTTAAGGGTACCCCTTCTAAAATATATTTTTGATTTTGCCAAGTTGTCATTTGACCTTTAATTTGCTCCCACTCTTCTGTTGTTAGCCTTGTTAAAGTCATAGGATCTTGAATCTGTACCTCTCCTGGTAGTAAAAAGAAAGTACACATACTTGCTGATTGCCAAATCTTCATACAACCTTCTTTATCAATTGTTTTCATCTTGCCTAAATACTCTTTACGTTTATAATACTGCATTTCATCTTTATTATGGGCCCATCCATCTAATATAGTTTGGGGAATAAAAATACTTCGTTCTGTATCTTCTTCATTTTGCATTTGCCCCCATTTAGCTTCTAATAAAACATCTTCTTCTATTGTCTCATAACGACTTGCAGAAATCTTAAGAATCACTTCATCTAGTATAGCATTATAGACATTTAATTTCTCCTTGGGTACATTCTTCACAACTAAGGTATACATCATATACGGTAAATCATCATCTTTAAATATTTTAACTTCTTGACACCCTAGTTTTTGTAGTGTTTGCTGCATAGGACTTAAGTGGCTACCCAAATAAGCGTTAATCCACAAATCCATTTCTACCTCTTCTGCCACACTTAAACCACGTGGCATAACAAAGCTTTTTGCTATAGCACATTTACTACCCTGATTTAAAACTGTACCTTTAGCCATAGTTGGTACCTTTAAATCTTGAACCTGTAAACTCACACTTTCTCTTGGTGCTTCTATGTGTTCCAAATAACCTTCTATTTTGATAAGTGCCTCATCTATAGGTAACTTACCATACAAAATAATTTGCATATTTCCCGGATAATAGTACTTGTGATACGTATCTACAAACTGTTTATAAGTAAGCTTTGGGATTTCATTGGGATTACCACCACTATCGTAGCTATAAGGGGTTCCCTTATAAATGGTTTCTCGTACAGCGCGATATACCCTGCGATCTTCATTATCATAGGCACCTTTCATTTCATTGTAAACCACCCCACCAATACGTGCCTCTTCTGGATTGTAATTAAAAGATTCCTCATAAAAACCAAAAGGTTGTTCTAAGAAATTAGGATTAAAAATACTATCTAAATAAATATCCATTAAGGCAGTATAACAAGACATATACGGTGTGGCAAACGGAAAAATCGTCATATCTCCGCTTGTTAAAGCGTTCATATAAATATGTGGATAGTTACTACTTGCATCAAAGAATAGGCTAGAAGATGGATACTTTTTTGACCCCGTAAATATAGTATGCTCAATAATATGATTTACACCTGTAGAATCCACAGTAGGCGTACGTACTCCTAATGTAAAACTCTTGTTCGTATCTTCATTTTCAATCCATATTACCTTTAGTCCACTTTGTGCATGCACATAAGTGTGTAGCATATCCTCTCCATACTTTTCCTTGGCATATTCTTTAAAGGTACTGGCTTTTTTAGTATTTTCTACATTGTTTACACTTCTAACTTGCCCATAACAATTTGTAGTGACTAGCACTACTGCTAATATTATAAAACAACACTTTTTCAACATGCCCTTCACTCCTTTTAGATAGAATGTGCAACTCTTAACTTTCTCATACACTAACTTCCACTTGGTTTTGTTCTAGGTAAAGATTTTTTCTCATATATTATAGTTAGCATAAATACTTATAGATCCTAGGAGGGAATTTACATGCCATCTTCTTCAAAGAGTCATTTAAACTCTTTTTACCCCCCCAATAACGCCAGACAAAGCTCAGGTAGACTTGTCGTCCAACTTTCCACAGACCCATCTCAAGGCGCTGTGACACCTATTGCTAATGTACAAATCACCATTAAACAAACAACACCTGCAGGGAATGATCAGGTAATTGCCCAATATGTCACAAATGAAGTAGGTCAAACCCCTTCCATTGAACTGCCTGTTCCTCCTGTAGAATATAGCTTAGATCCTACAAACACTCAAATTCCTTATGCTACTTATCGTATTGAAACATCTTCTAGTGCTTATATTGATACCGTTATTCGGGGCTCTCAAGTATTTGCCAATACTTTATCCATTCAGCCTATCTATTTACAACCTATTGCACGTACTCAAGGAGGGCATGGACGTCATTCAAGAAATAAATTTATGCGCCAACTCACTGATAACGTTATCATAGGCCCAGCTACCCTATATGGTAATTATCCAACAAAAATCCCAGAAGCCGAGATAAAACCTGTGATTCCTGGTTCTGGCTTCATTACATTGTCAAGCGTTATTGTCCCTCAATACATTATTGTGCATACTGGTACACCTAATGATAATACTGCACCTAACTATACTGTACCTTTCTTAGACTATATTTCTAATGTAGCTAGCTCAGAAATTTATCCAACTTGGCCAACAGAAACCATTAAAGCAAATGTCATTGCCATCATCTCTTTTACCTTAAATCGTGTCTTTACCGAATGGTATCGCAATCAAGGTAAATCTTATACCATTACAAATTCCACAGCTTATGACCATGCTTTCTTCTATGGACGTAATCTTTTTGATACAATTGTTCCTATCGTGAATGATGTCTTTGATACTTACGTTAAACGTCCTGGTGTTATACAGCCACTTTTAACGCAGTACTGCGATGGTATTAAATCCCAATGTCCAAACTGGATGACGCAATGGGGAAGTAAAGATTTAGGGGATGCAGGCTTCTCTGCTGAACAAATCTTACGTAACTTCTACGGTGATATTCAATTAAGTACTGCACCTGCTGTAGAAGGCAATCCAGAATCTTATCCCGGTTCACCACTACAACTCGGTGATAGCGGTGAACCCGTTAGACAAATCCAACAACAACTTAATCGTATTGCACAAAACTATCCACTTATTCCAAAGGTAGCTGTTAACGGCACATTTGATGATGCTACGGCTGATGCTGTACGTACCTTCCAACAAATATTCCATTTAACACAAGATGGCATTGTAGGTAAAAGTACTTGGTATGAAATTTCAAGAATATATGTTGCAGTTTCTAAACTAGCAGAGTTAGGGTGATTTGATGATTAATATGGTTATTTTTTATTTTAAAAACAATAAGGCTCACCTTTTTATGACTAGGCGCTTCGGGCGAAAAAGAAATAATTAGTTATAAAATAAAATAGGAGTTATTGCAAAACATAATGTTTTTGCAATAACTCCTATTTTATTATTCTGTTTTAATTGCTGATAAAGCGGATAACTTAGTTGCTTTCTTAGCTGGGAGATAGCCTGACACTAAACCTACTAAAGTTGCAAAAATAGTAGCTGCCATCATCAGCCATACAGGTACTATAGAAACAACGCTTGCATCATGCATTCCTAGCATTTCTGCAATAGGTCCTCCTGCCATATTCATAAGCTTTGAAAGTATGAAAGAAATCAAACACCCTACTATACCACCAAGTGCTCCAATTAACAATGCTTCAATTAAAAACATATGTTTAATATCTGTGAGTTTCGCACCAATGACCTTCATAACCCCTATTTCTTTCGTACGCTCATAAATACTCATCATCATTGTATTAGCAATACCAATAGCTGCAACTAAAAATGAGACAATCCCTATACCACCTAAGGCCATACGTTTACTATTAGATTGTTCTTTCACACGCTCAATGTACTCCATACTACTATCTACATCACTATAGCCTAGTGCTTTAATCTGCTCTACTACAGCTAGCACATTGTCACGGTGATTAATTTTTACAGCAACCTGCTCATAAGTTTGTTCTTTATGCTTATCTTTTTTATTGTTACCTTCTGATTCATCCCAACCTAACTGTTTACAGTAAGCTGCTCTACCATTTTTTACTTCTTCATATATGCTACGTGGCACAAAAATCGTTTGTTCCATGCCATTATTGTCATTTGCAAGTATACCTACAACCTTAACATCTACGCCTTTAGGAGCCTTAATTTTGCCACTTGCACCATCTAACATTGGTTTCCCCTTATCATCAAAATCTGCAGTTTCTAAAACAACTTTATCTTTGCCTAACTCAATAGGCAGTGTAGGTAATTCTTTCCCCCAATCCATATTATCCCAATTGAATTGCTTACCAATCTTATTCATATAGGCTAGTACTTGCCCACCTATTACAATAGAGTTCTTTTCCTTTGGATCTACAAATCGTCCTTCAGCCAATTCATAATCTAAAGCTTTCATATCTTCTTGATCCATCACCATTATCTGCATAGAGAAGACACTTCTTTGCTTACCGAGTGTAATATAAGCATCTGTAGTAAGTTGTGGAATAACTCTATCTACATTAGGTATTTCTTCAACTTGTCTTATAATATCATCTGTGAGCTTAGGTGCTTCCTCTCCGCCCCATTCATTACTATAAATGTTGATAAGTGTTAAGTCTCCCCACTGAGCAAACTGTTCTTCCATATTTTGATCCATAGCAATTCCTAAAGATAACATTAACACAATAGAAACTGTACCAATGATTACCCCTAATATAGTAAGGGCTGTACGAAGCTTTCTCCGCCATAATGAACGTACACTCATACTGATTAAATCTCTAATCTTCATCTAGCATCATCTCTTCTTTTTTCTTTTTACGTTTTTTAAGAATTACAATAATGATAATGATGACAACTACTATTGCAATTCCAATGCCTATAATATATGGCCATTTTACTTTTTGTGGAGATGCTTTTTCTTCCTTCATTGTGTCATCCATTGGCATGTCCTCATTCATCTCCATAGGAGGATCTACTTGAAAATTAAACTCTTCTACAACTTGTTTCGCCTCACCAGTGGTATCCTCATAATCAATAATGAGTTTACCTGTTAAAATTCCTTCCTTCTCAGGAATAAGTACTGGCTCATAAGTTTCTTGTGCTTGACTTTCAAATCCGCCAATAAATACTTTATTATCTTGCACACTAAAGCCTTCACCTTCAATATGTACAATCATATTCGTTACATTTGTCTTACCTGTATTATAAAGTGTCGCAGACAAATAAGATTCCATTCCTACTTGTCCGATATCTACATTAATATCTCCAACCTCTACCTTCGTTACTTGTTCTACAGGAATCCCAATGCTTTCTGTAGCTGTCACCTCATTTCCTTCTGCATCTTCATAAGCCATCTCTAAACTTACCTCATAAGTTTTAGGTGCTGCACTTGGGATTGTATACATAGTAATTTTCTTTGTTTGCATCTTACCCGGGTTTAAATCCGAAATATAAAATGTATTACTTGCCTTCACTGGTGCAAATACAGTTCCTGTATTCTTTTCACCTTGTTCCACAATCTTTAAACTTGCTTTTAAATTATGTACTGCTTGTACTTTATGTGTATTTAAGAAACCAATTTCTAACTCAAAATTCTCTCCAGCTTTAACCACTACTGGATTAACTGCATATTCACCAATGATTACTTTGGGTTGACCTTTTTTATTTTCTTCCTTACCATCTACTTTGCTATCTTCTTTATCCTTTTTAGGATTTGTAATATTTACACTACCATATTGATTAACTACAACTGGTGTTTCACCCTCTCCATATTCCACTTCAATCTTAATAGGATGAGAACTACTTACAGCTGCTGCTGTTGCTGCAAAGCTTACTGTATACTGCTTTGTTTCTCCCTTTGCTAATTTATTGAGGAAAAATAAATTTTGGGATTTAGGCACAATCCCCTCATCACCCGTTACAGTAATCTTAAGCTTTTCAGCTCCACTTTTTGAAGAAAGATTAAACTTTATATTAAAGTTTTTATCTACCCCATAAGTAGTAGTAGGTGAAATCACATTACTAATGATCACTTCTGATGAAGCCGCTGAAGCTGTTGTATTTAAATAAACATATTGACTATCTTCTTTTTCTTCACCTGTAGAACTTAAATAAGTAATCTTTAATTGTACAGGTACAACACTTGTCTTTACACTAGTTGGTACTTTGAGTGAAAATTCTACTTGCTGAGAACCTTTACTTGCTACAGTTCCCATATGTTTAACATTCCCACCACCTACAATGGAAATATTCTCTGAATTTACTACTTCTAAACGTACATTTTTTGCATTCCTGTCTCCCACGTTGGAAACTTTAAGAGTTACTTTATTAGCCACACCTGGTGTAAAAATCGTATTACCTTTTGTGGTTACCTCTAAAGCAGATGGTACCACATTTGTGTCAACTTGAACTTTAACCTCATAACTTGTCCCTAAGATTGATATTGTAGCCGGATAAACGCCACCTTTTGTTTCTTCATCTACATCAAATGTAAATGTTAGATTACGCGTTTCCTTAGATTTTACACTACTTAAAGTTGCTTCATTACCTTTGATTGTTAATCCTTTTACATTATCATTTAAAGTAAGTGTAGCTTTTGCTTGATTAATTGTACTACTTGTTTTATTAGTTACTTTCACAGTTACCTTCTGTGTTTTACCAAGTCCTACAATAAGGTTTTCTGTATTCTCAATAGAGAATGCCTCCTTGTAATCTTCACTTGTTTTAGCTGATAATGTATATTCTAATGAATCACTTGTTACATGTACGCCCTCATCAGATAGATCATTAGGGTCATCCTTAGTGCCTACTGGAATATTTACACTAATTTGCTTGTCATCACCCTTATAAATAAGCCCACCTATTGTAACTGTTCTTAATATACCATTGCTTATAATTGCTTCTGTATCTGACACACTGTATGTTAACTTTGAGTCATCTACGCCACTACCTCTTACACTAGGTTCTAAAATATATAACTTTTGTTCCTCTTTTGGATTATTTACAATAACTTTTACTTGTAAACTAAAGCTATCTCCCATTTGAAGTGTTCCTTGATTTTGACTAATACTTTTTATCTGAACATTTGTTTTATCTGAATCACCATAAACTAAATTAAAGTTACCTGGTAATATGTATGTAGCAATCACAATTAGGCTTAATAACCATGTGAGCCAATTACTTTTGTGTTTCATAAATTATTTCCTTTCCTTCCTGTTTATTTTTTTCGATTTTTAAAATATTACCATCTTGTACAGTAATGATTTTATCTGCATAACTAGCAATTTCTGCATCATGTGAAACGATAATCATCGTTTGCTCATGTGCTCTAGCAATGTTTGTAATTATTTCCATTATCTCAAGCGTTGTATGTGTATCTAAATTTCCTGTTGGTTCATCTGCAAATAAAATTTTAGGGTTATTAACAAAGGCTCTAGCGATACTTACTCTTTGCTGCTGTCCACCACTCATTTCTTTTGGCTTATGCTTTAATCTACTCCCTAGTCCTACGGCTTCTAGCATTTGAGTTGCACGCTTTTCTCTTTCTTTCTTAGGCACACCTTGAAAAATAAGAGGCAAAGCTACATTTTCTAATGCTGTTAATGTTGGAATAAGATTATATGACTGGAATACAAATCCAATATGCTTTTGTCTAAATATAGCAAGTTGTGATTCATTTAACCTTTCAACATGTACATTCTTTATTTTAATAATCCCTTTAGTTGGCTTTTCTAAACCTGCTAACATATTTAAAAGTGTAGATTTTCCTGATCCAGAACTTCCAAATAAACAACAGATTTCTCCTTTTTCTATCTCTAAATTAATATGGTTTAAAGCTACAATCTTTTCCTTTCCCATACGATAAACTTTTCTTAAGTCCTTGATTTCAATTATTGTTTCCAGTTGTGTGTCCTCCTTTCTCTTTATATTTAAACAACAACTTCCTTTATGTACCCCCATTATTTTTCAAATAATTTCTTTACATTATAAAATGTTACACTTTTCATTTTATCATAATTTTGTATACTATGTAATTGTTTAATCTTAAA
>JAZKZQ010000052.1:0-21281 GCA_045612745.1 Cellulosilyticum sp.
CCACATAATGAATAAACATTCTATGGTAATTACAGAATTTAAATATGTATGATGTTAAGTATATAAATATTAAAGGTAGTAACATCAATAAATAATGGAATGGTAATTGATATGGCACTTGAAAGTGTGCACATACAGTTATCATTAGGTAACAAAAAGCCATCATCATAGGTAATACTTTCAATAATACCAGTGAGGCTTTATACATTGTTTTACTCTTCAAAGTTGCTTCTCCCATACTATTTTATTCTATTTTAATTGTTATTTTTTCTCCTCTACTCTTCCCATCTTGAAGGAGTTGATATAAATGCTTGAATGTTTCTTTACTATTAACAACTTGTCCTTTCACTTTGTTTTGACCTACTAATAAACATCCTGAAGAATCTTTATCAGTATTTCCTGCATGAATAAGAATACCATCAAAACCTTTAACATTCTTTAATCTAGGTACTTTACCATTACATACATCTTTATAGAATTGTACTTTACTATATTTAGGAGATACTACATCTAAAGTAATCTCATAAGTACCTCTTGGAATTGCTGTAATAGATGGTTTCTTTAATGTTCTAATCATATCTTCAGACATTGAATTATCTAATCCTCTATCTGCATCTTCAAGACAATTACAGAACCATTCACCATTTATATATAAGTTACTTATCGTGTAACTTTGTTTCTTCCATTTTCTGTCTATCAATAGTTCCATGCTCATTAAATAAATTAAAGTCTCTTTTTCTAACTTGACAAGTTAAGTCTACACAAATAGAACTCATTAAATTAAACATTTGCTTTTTAAGTTCTTTTACTTCCTTCTCTAAATCTTCATTCCTCTTCAAGACATCATCAAGTCTTTTTCTATTATCATCTGATAATTGCTTATAGAAATTAAGAGAATCCTGCATATTCTCTATAAGGTTATTATCTACCTCACTATTGTATTTTTTTCTAGCAAAAAACCAAGAAGTCCAAGCACTAATTATACTTGAAACTACACCTACAGCTCCTGTAATGAGTACATCTAATTCAATCATATTCCACATAATCTAATCACTTTATACCCTATTACAGCTACCATTCCTCCCCCAAGGACCATTAAAACAACTTGCCAGTCTTTTAATTTATTTACTTCTTTTATAACTTCTACTTCTTGTATAATAGGTATTGTATCAATTCTTAATATTGTATCTACTTTATTTTTAGTTTTGTATACGTATTTAGTATCTCTAATATATATTGTATCTCCTTTTTCTTTTACTAATCTGTCATTATTTATAATGACTGTATCCTTCTCTACCTTATTTATATATTCAGTTCTTACACTTTCAATAGGAACATACTTAGTAGTAGTACATCCAATAAATGAGAACATAACATATAAATATATCAATATGACTATTGTTGCTACTAAGTGTTTATTTCCCATAATATCTCAATTTAGGCAGCAAATATATAAAAAATAATCCACTTAAGCAATAGCTTAAATGGATTATTTATTTATTCCAATAGGTATCTTTAAATTTATTTATATCATACATACTCCAACTTTTTTCTTTAAAGCCTATTGTATGTTCTCCTTGAGGTAACTTACCTTCTCTAACATAGTTATCAAAAGTAGCTCTGCTTATACATAGTATTTGGCAAGCCTTGTATTTACTTACTCTTTTATTCATATTGGTAGAATCATTTACAGCCTTTAATATGGCTATAGCTGATTCTTCATCTATATTGCTGTTTCCAGCATCTATTTGCTCTAATCTATCAGCAATTAAATCTCTTATAAGTTTAGTAAACTTATTCATTTTCTATTTATATATAAATATAATATCATAAATAAACTGATAACAGTTACTATCATATGTAAACACAGATATTCTAAATTATTTAATTGAAATCCTATATGATAGTCATATACATTTATAATATCTGTAATTAACAAATAGTGTAAAAACATTCTATGATACTCACAGAACTTAAATACATAAGAAGACAGATAAAGAAAAATAAGAGGAAGTATAGAGACTCCTCCTATATAATTTAATATTACTACATCAATCTCTAAATAAGATAGAATTGAATTACTTACAGAACATAATACCATTAGTATAGGTATTATCTTTAGTAATATCAATTCTATCTTATACAACATTTTACTTTTTAATTTTTCCTCCACATCCATATCTTCTATGGGTTTTAGTTACACCTGCTTTAGGTGTAGTAGGTTTTGCTCTACCTGTTCTTTTCGCCATATTATTTTATAATTAATTCTCCTAAATACTGCAAAAAAATCTCATTATTCAAGTCTACCTCTTTACTATTAGGGTAAGTAAATTTAATAGTATTTTCTACTCCAATCATATTGTATACAGATTCCCAAGTTTCCCTAGAAATACCTTTAGTAAACTCTATATCTTCTACAAATTGTTTTTTAGTAATTTCATCATAAGCAGAAATTAACTCTTCTTTTTCCTTATTAAAATCCTCTTCTATAAGAGCAGTTTCTTCTGCTTTTTTAATAGCTTCTTCAGAAGGTTTTTCTGGCTTAGGAATTTCATTACCTTCATTATCCTTATCTCCTTCTTTCCATTCTTCTAGTGCTTGTAGAGTACTTTTAACTCTTTTCATCTCTTCTACATCTCTAGCCCTTTCATCGAAACCTTCTTTCTTTAACTTGCTTAATGCTTCTTCTAAAAATTTTTGTTTCTCTTGAAGAATGGTGTTCAAAGTAACTCTTAACATTACTATATCAGCAGCACTTGATGCTGGTAGTTTTTCTCCGTTGTAATATAATGGAACTTGATTTATTATATTACTTTTTGCAACTAACTCGTAATACTTCATACTCTTATTTATATAAAAATTTAAACACTTGCAAATATAGTGATTATTACTCTATAATGCAAGTGATTAAATATATTATTTATAGATTATGAAAAATTATATTTTTATATAATCAATTTCAACAGCAGCTTCTACTTCTAAAATGAAAGCATCAATAGCCATAAGGATAGCACACTTGTCCTTTACATCTTCCACGTTGTTGTAGTTGATGTTCTGCTGATGGTTGCCATACATATTGAACGATGCCTTCTGCACACCATCCAATCTTACTATACCACCATCCATACTAACCACCTTGTTATCATTCAAGTTGGCATTGGCTTCGATGTCATACACTCTCTCGGTATCTACCGAGTTGTCATACTTTACGTTTGCTGAATTAAGCCTAATTGATTTTACTTTTTCCATAATTCAATAGTTTAATTTAATATTAAAATATACTAATTTACTCTCAATTATTCAATAGTACCCCCCAACATTCATTACAATGGTGGAAGCGTATTAATTACGACTGGAATTGATGTGCTTGCAATACTACTAGAACCGCCTACCACAATCATTTCGTATGTATCTCCATCTTGCTTGTTCCATTTCGTATCGTGACTGAAATCCATTCGATAGTCAGAACCCGACACTTCTGTATGCGACAACACAAAGTCGTTCGTAGAATACTGTTGTCGTATAGAGCCATTGTTCCATACATTGATAGTGATAGACACGTTGCTTCCTTCCAATCCTTGACCATAACCAAGAACACCTCGGAAGCTGACAAAACTTCCACCTGTATATGCGTAAGTATTGCCAGTCCATCCTACTGCTGCTTGTTGCTGTACTACAGTACCTGATACACCACCCGATATAGTACCTCCGCTAGCTGCTGAAGGTAGAGCCATAAACCTATTCCCAGCCCCATTTATCAAGCACGGATAAACCTTATACGAATAGAAACTACCCACCCTATTTGACACCTCTGAATATGATACAGTTATAATTCTATTGGTAATAATAGCACTTCCACCAATCATATTCGAATGCTTCTTCGTAAAGTATCCATTTCCTGCCTTGATAATGCACCCGAAGAACCAATCCGACACACCGAAGTCTGCAAGAATCAAGTTGTAATTTGTGTCAATTCCGCTATGATTGTCCACCAATTCGCAGTCAATCGTACTTGCCGTGTCACTCGATACAAAGGCTCTGTTGACATAGAAATCCCATATCGGTGCTTTTGCATCTGTATTATACCCACGAAAATCACCAAGCCTCATTGGTCTGCTAGTTCCTCCACTTGGCACATCATACACAAACGTACTACCGCTATCATACGCAGCAACCAAGGCAGACACATCATTGAACATTACACTTTCTGATGTGAATCCACACATATTATTATCACCCTTCCATCGTCTCTCATCATCAAGAAAAGGCTGATTGGCATACACCACAGGCTTGTACTTGGAAAACTCCGCCTTGATAGCATCAGCCGTGAAGAATGAAGTTAATCCATTCCCCACACTGCCACCTGCACCATTCAAAACATCTCTTATATTGGATGCTAGATTTACATTTGAATTTGGTATTACTGCCATATCTTAATTATTTTCAAGTTTTTCAATTTTATCTTCAAGTTCCTTCACTCTCTGCTTTAACAAACGAATCTTCCTATCGGTTTTACTTTCATACTTCACAAGCTCACGTGCAATAGAGATAGCACTAGCCAAAGCAGCATTTTGAATTTCCATTGTGTAATATCCTTCACCATCCAACTTACAGAACCAATCGTTCATTGAAGCCCAATACTGAGCGATTGAACCTACGTGTGTAGTTCTCTTCTCGTCACTATTGTAGTAATGCTGAATCAATGGGGCATCCGCTATTTGTTGCAAAGTCAATTCCACATCTTTCAATTTTGTTTTTTTGCGAATATCTGAGTACATGGTTACGCCACCTGAAAACAACCCATTACCCGAAGAATCAATCTGAATGACATACATATTTGTCTGCTCCGACCACACAAAATATGACGAGTTCATCATACCACTTACAAAGGATAGCCCTGTTTTGTTCTTAAAGGCTATTGACGTCTCTGACTGTGTGTTTGATTGAAACCTTGCAACTTGGTGGTAATCTGAAATAATATGTAGTTGATATTCAGGACTTATATTGTTAATGCCTACATATCCATTGCCATTGATTACTAATACGTCATCAACCCCATACAAGCCCATCGTTAACAGATTATCATAAGACCCACTAGCGATGTATTTAAAGCCTATCCAAGCTAGATTCCGAGTTGAACTTTCTTTTCCGACCAGAATATTTGCGTGACCTCCCGATTGCAGATTGGGTGAGTAAGCTGTAATAGGGCTTAACCAACCAGATGATGTTACGGTAGATGAAACATTAAGCACTTGCGAATTAACACTATTCGACAAGCTACCTCCACTCAAAGGCAAATAACTACCTCCATCAGCAGCAGTAACATACTGCGACCAATTAACACTATCAAGGATTACACGATGACCTTGCCAAGTACCATTATATTGACGATTCCATTCAAGGTTTCCGTTCGCGGTAAGCGTTGTATATAATAACAAACCGAACTTATTGCCGTCATCGTTACCATTTCTGTGACGTATTGACAATACATGATACCAATCATCTGTATAGACAGAGCCGATGAATGATTTATATGAACTGACTTTATCTATACCTGTCAAACCTTCAATACTTCCTGCCGTAGGCAATCCAATCGCATAACTATCGGGAGACAATGTATATCCAATATTCCCCGTCATCTGTCCACCACTCGTTTTGAGATACCCAACATCATCAATAAAAGACGACAGCAAAGTAGGCTTACCAATCACATCATCCCAATACACCTCTGTCAATCCACCACCCGAAGAACCTACGAATGTCAATACACCATCAACCACTTTGAGATTAACTCCATCAGTAGCGATGGCATCCATAATGGTAGAAGGAGTGAAAGAAGAATCAGAAGCATACATAGTAACCCCACCCGTTACAAGCAAGTCACCTTCCAACTTCCAATACTTGTTGGTAGCATCATAAACAATAGGACTTCCATTTACCTTCAATCCACCAGTGAAGTTCTTTTCGCCTGTGATTGGTTGTTTGGTTGCAAGAGTGACATAATTACCAAGCATCTCATCCACCTTAGTCTTGGTATAAGCATCTGTAATACCATAACCTTCGAGAGTAGTAGGATTAGTACCACTTGTCACCCTACCATATTTGTCAACATCTACACTCTTGTAAGTACCAGCAGTTACACCGCTTGTAGCAAGAGATAGAGTTCTGTCAGCCTCCAATGTACCACCACCACTAAGACCAGTGCCAGCACTAATCTTAACAGCCTTGTCAGCCTTTGTACCAAGTGTTGTGATAATATCACCAATGGAATTAACATTACCTTGTAATACATCAGCAATCTCCTTCAATGTATCAAAAGCAGTAGGAGCACCATTAATCAATGCGTCTATCCTTGAATCAAGGTCACTTGTAGTAGCATATTCCTCGTCATTGTCAAGCTCACTTACCTTAGTAGGAACAACAATGTTGATAGTCTTCTTCGCACTATTAGGAGTGTAAGTATCAATATTAGTACCATTTTTCTGTATAGTAAGCGCATAAATAGTCTGATGGCTCTGTAAAGGAGTAAAACCCAAAGCAGAAACAACCATTGCCGACGTGATACCACTGATATAACCATTAGGGTTTGAAGCGTTATAAGGAGTGAATCCTAGAGCTTCCACCACCATATCCGAAGTGATATTGGTAATCACCCCCTCAGTAACATTAGCCTTCAATACCCCGTTTTCCCAAAAGATTGTATTACCGTCAATAGGGAGTGCATCAAAGATTGTACCTACATCAACGGTGTTGTCAGAGTACATGGTAATGCCACCTCTAACTACAAGGTTGGCATCAAGGTATATCACATCGTCTTGTGATTTGGTAATAGGTAATCCATCAATTTTCAATCCTTTCTTGAAATTTTTCATTCCAAGAACATCTGTATCACCTTCAATGGGTATAAATGTATCATCTACATAATTGTATGTAGCATATATAGATAAGTCAGGTGTATTACTTATATCTGAATTATAATCCCATTTTGGTTTATTTGTGGTTATCCAAGTAGGTTTACCCTCCAATTCATTCCAAGTAGATGCCCCTCCTAAGTCAATATTAGGATTAATCATTAATACACCCTCTTCGTCACGGATAAGAGTTTTACCATCTATAGGCAGACCAGTATAAATAGAAGGAATATCTAAATCTCCATTATCAGCATACATAGTTATACCTTCTGAGGTAACTACTGGTAGTTTAGAATATAAATACTCTTTACCATTAGTATCAGCTTTCTTTTCCCAAAGACATCCTCCATTATCACCATCAGCATCACCAGTATTGTCAGATGATTTTATTCTAGCTTTTAAAACTTTACCATCATTTGTATTAGCCCAATAAATAGTATTATTATCTATCGGAATATTTTCATATATAGTAGGAACATACTTCTTTACTATACATAGAGCATCTTCAGGAGTAGTATAATTTTTTCCTGTAAGCATTTCAGCTAATAATTCAGGAATATCATCAATTCTATCAAGCCTTTCTTCCAGTTCCTCTCCTGTATATTTACTATAAAAGTATTCCATTCTTCTTAACTTTTAAATATATATTGTTCTTTAGAACAAACTTTTTATTACTAGCATTTAATATTAAATGTTTAACATCCTCAGGTATAATATAACACTTTATTTTTAAAGGCTTGTTTACTCCTACAGCAGATACCTGTAAATTACTAGGAATCTGGCTAATATTAATTCTTAATATTGAATTTATTAAAAATGTACTTACTTTTATAGTATTTATTTTTCTAACTTTTACTATAAAAGACTTTGTCAGTCTATGTGTTCTAATACCTCTAAAACTACTAAGTCTAGATACTTTTATACCTAGACTATTAGTAGCTTTATATACCTTAAGAATGATTTTATTTTTCATCATCTTGTAATATTAATGTCTGTACATATTGTTTCTATCTCAGTTCTAATACCATCTTTAAAATTATTGTCTGGTACTAATATTTTGATAGTCATTTTAATTGTACCAACACCTAAATCTTCAGAATTTAGTAATGCCATATAATTATCTTCATCCAAAGGTATTAAATCCTTCTTATTAAGTATAATAGTTTTATTAGGATTTACAAAGAAAGTACATATAAAATCACACTGAGACAAATGTATATTATCTATAGGTTCAACATTAATATTTACCTTTAATTCTGTACCTATTACACTCATATTATCCCATTAAATTTACTAATTCTGCAATAAATTCTGTAGGTGTTTTCTTACCTCCTTGATTAACATATTCTAAATATAAATCAGGAGATTCTATTTCTTTAGTTACAGTACCATCAGCAGCTAAAGTATAATACACTGTATTACCATAAGCTGTTACAATATGTGCATGACCTCCAGTACTAGGATTCCATGAACCTACACCATAACCATAATCTACTTGTACAAAGAAATGTCCTAATCTTAACCTCTCTAGATTATATGCTTTAGTCTCAGCACTATTACCTATTTCTAAGTCTACATAAGTAAGCATCTTTGATGTGTCATACTTACTATCTAATGTTACTTGACCTGTATTAAAATCAATATCAAATACTGTACAATGATTACCTTCAAGTATAGATACTGTACCATTATGATATATACCTATAGCATCATAACTAAGACCATTAATTACTCCTTCTACATCTATTGAGATAACATCTGTAGTGCTATATTTAGCACATACTTCAATATTATTATTCTTATCTTCTGTAGTATTACCTAACTTAATCACAGGAGTACTAATTATTGCTTGTCCTTCAGGATTTTGAAGTCCTACAGGATTAGCTCCTACTAATGTCCATTTACCATTACTAAAGTATCTAAATTCCCCTCTATATAACCATACCATATTGGTAGGAGGTGCTACAGGACTTTCTACAATACCTGCTAATCTTCTCATATTATTTATTATTAGTTGGTTTCTTATTTATTTGTTTCTCTTTAAGTCTAGCATCTTCCTTAGCTTTAGACTTATCAAATTCTAGTCTTTCCTTATCTAATTTAAGTCTGGCATCAAATTCTCTAATTTGTTCCATTAACTTATCCTTAGCTTCTTGACTATACTCTTCAGGAACTATTCCATCAGTTTCATTATTTGCCTTTGCTTGAGCAGCTATTTGAGCAACAAGAATCTTAGTTTCATTATCATTCATATTAAGTCTTTCTTTTTGCTCCATTTCAGCCATAGCTTGTTGCTGCTGCATTTGGGCTATCTGCTGTTGTGATTCTAATTGTTGCTGCTGTGCTTGAGCTTGTCTTTCTCTTATTTCCTTTTCATCCTTTTCAATCAATCTTTGCTTTTCAGCAAGACTTGAAGAAGTATAAAGTTTAGTAATAGTACTGAAAGACAATGTTTGAGTTTGTAATGCTGCTTGAGCAAGAGTATCAAGTTTAGATTGAAGTTCTTGAGTTCCATTACTATTATCTACAACTAAACCATAATCTGCTTCTGCAAATTCATCCCCATCTATCTCCATTACTCTCATTGAAGTATCACTTAGAATATATTGGAATTTCTTGCTTCTGCCTCTCATAGCTACCTTAGCTGTTTCTAGGAAACATTCAAGAGTTCTTCTCTTTACATCATCATGAATATTAAATAACCATTCTGTAATATGACTTGATTGTAATGTAGCTCTTTCAACACCACCTACTGTTTCTCTATTACTGATTTGTCCTTCTCTTTGCTTAGAAATACCTGCTACTTCAGACATTTCCATCTTAATAAACTCAAGTAATTGAATCTGTTGTTGTATGTAATTACCAACATTAGTTTCAATCATACCTTTGCCAGCATTATTAAGTGCTCCTGCAAGTTTTCCTGTAGATGCTCCTATTGTACCTTCCTTAAAGCTATCAATTACTGCAATATGATTAACCTTAGCATAGTACATCCATTTACCAATATCCCAACCCTTAGGTACTTTTGATAAATCAAGTTCAAGGATAGAACCCCAATTAGATGCTAAAGCTTTATTTAACCTATCATGAATTGCATCATAAAGATAATTATAAGGCTTCATCATATCTACCAATGAGAATGGTTTACTATCATTTAAGTTATATATAGAACCTACAATACCAAAATGACATCTTGAAGGACTGCTTAATCTATTATACTGAATCTGTCTAGGTCTCATATTAACATAGATACCATCCTTTTGGTCTCCAATAAGAGTACCTTCCCAAGCTTCATTTATCCAAAATGATTGAGCCTCTTCACCATTAGCTTCATCTATAATATAATTTTCAGGATAAAAATTATATTGTTCTTCTCCTGTCTCAGGGTCATAAGATTTAACTTTAAGTATTCTTCTCTTTGACTTCCAATACATTCTTACTACTCTAAGATTACCAGCAAGGTCATAAGGAAGAAGACTACTATTAACTGAGTTATCTCCAAATAAATTTCCAGCATCAAAGTAATAATTACCTCCAGCTACAGATATTGAATCATCAATCATATCAGTATTGATAAATCCATGTCTTTCATCAAGATTATCCATACTATCTGTAGAACCATGACCTACATGGTCAGGAAGACATTCTATATATTCTATATCCTTCTTAGTCAGAACATCATAATAATTATCAATTACCTTAGCAGGACTCCAATAATCTTCAAGAATAATAATATCAGCATCTTCAATTTTATTGCTATATCCTGACCTAAATACTCTAATCTTTAAAGGATTTATTCTTTCTATTATAGGTTCTCCTCCTACAATATCACATTGATATATTTCTTCACCTACTGTCATGGCATCCATAAACCCACTATTAAATATCAGTGGAATATTATATTCCTTAATATAATGGTTAAGAAGAGTATTAGCTCTTATTTCCCTCATATCTTGCCATTCATAGGTATAATAGTCATTTAATTTTTCAAGTTTCTGGTTAAAATCTTCTTCAGATACAGAAGAATCAGCAATTAGCTGCTGTAAATCCTGTAATAGTGCTGCCTTCTTGTTTTCTTCTATTTCTGTAATAGCATTAGGATTAGTCACTACTACTTTAAAATCAAATACTCTTTTACTTTCTTCTCCTCTAAGAACATTTAACTTACTATTCATGATAGGATAATGTTGTATCTTATCAGGAATGTAATTAGCAGTTAAATTCTCAGGATTTAATATCATCTGCATATTACTCATAGTTAAATAACCATCAAGTAATCTATAATTGATAGCCTTATGAGTTACAGATTTTCTAACTAAACTATAATTAAAGTAAGTCTTTGCTACAGCCCAATCAACATTCTTCTTTCTCCATTCTTTGGTCTTTTTACTGAATGGAAGCATCTGTCTTGGAAGCCCAGAATTAATTGTGTTATCCATATTCAGCCTCCTTATAATTTATATATTTCATACTCTTTCATTTTAAATTTGTAGGGCAAAGATAAGTAAATTTAGCTTATAAGACAACTATTTAAACAAAATACTTATCAGCCTATAGTTTTTTTACTAAATTTACTGGAATCTTGATTAAAGAAAGGGTCATTACCAAGATAATCTTTAGGAGTTGAATCCTTCTCTTTCGATAGATTACCATCATATAATATCATCTTTTCTTCCCTCAATAACATTAACATTCCTAATGCTGATACCCTATCGAAGTTACCATCAGGATTCCACATTGCAAGCTCTTCTAATAATGCTCTATTTCTAATTAACATTAGATTAGGAATAGTTACTTCTTGTTCTTCTCCATCAACCATTCTTATAACATTAACTGGTTTTAATAACCAGTTTCTTATAAGAGTTCTAGCATAATTATTTACAGGAGCAGTAGCCATAGTGCCTTTCTGTTTATTACCAAAAGTATAACCTTTAATCATATCCTTATCCTTAAGGAACTCAAGATTGTCTGTAAGAAGATATAAACAATTCATTCTACTGAAATAAGCAAATAAACCCTTCTTGTTATTTTCATAATTTAATCTTGCATTATAGAATAATAATAATCTTCTTGTATTTTCATAATTATCATCTACAAACATAGGTCTACCTGTGTACTCAGCTACTATAGTATCAGTCCATAAATCTAATATAAATACTGAACCT
This sequence comes from Cellulosilyticum sp., assembly GCA_045612745.1. Lineage (GTDB taxonomy): Bacteria > Bacillota > Clostridia > Lachnospirales > Cellulosilyticaceae > Cellulosilyticum. The sequence continues at coordinate 12,077 of JAZKZQ010000052.1, forward strand.
AATGACAATGTTTCTGAAGAGTCATCATCATAAGGGTCCATACCTGCAATATATCTATTAGCAAATACTTTACCTGAACTATCTTTCTCAGGCATCTTGAATATTTCTATAGCTCCTTCTAACTTATTATCCTTATGAGGAAACTTCCTAATGGGTACTGCTGAAGTAGGTTTAAATTCTACTTCTCCCTTATTACTTATGTTAAATTCGCCTATAAAAGCATCGTCATATTCATTAGGATTAGCATCTATCTGATTTATTCTATCTCTTAATTGTGCTACAGGAAATATAGTACTATCCCTTCTCATAATAGCTTCTTGTAAAGTAATAGGATTTTCAGCCTTAGTTCTAGTCAAAGCCATAGTATCTGTAGTATTATACTTTACTATATACCTATTATAACATAACTCCAGAAGAGATTTAGTTACATTAGATATCCCATCTTCATTATAACATCCCTTTCTATTAACAAATGCAGGAAAGAAAAATATAGTTTTTCCTTTACCTCCTACTTTATCATAAACATTAGGTAATGCTTTAATATTGAAACCATCAGGATTAAATAATATTTCAGCAGCACCAGCAAAGTCAGCACCTTCAGAACCACCAGTACCAATAAGAATTAATTGACCAAATACAATATCACCTTCTTGAACTGATGGTAATATAACTCTATAAGTATCAGTAATCTTAGGGAAGTTACCAAATTCTTCAATTACAATCTTAGAACTTCTCTTACCTCTAAGTTTATCTGGGTCATCTTTAGAAGATACTCCAATTACTTCATTTAATGTACCTCTTTGAGCACCTGTATCCAAGTCAGTGTATCCCATCTTCCATTGCATTTCCTGTAAAGAACTCTTAAGTCTTTTACTAGGAAATTGAGTATGCTGAGCTTGAAAGTCAACCATTTCTATAAACTTATTTAAGGTACCATCCTTAGTAAGATATTCCTTCTGATAGGCTGTCACCATTGCTCTTACATTATTTTGTGTTTCTTCATTATCTCCTACTACAAATAGTTTAGATAATGCTGAAGCTACACTATATGACTTACTGTTATGAGTAGTTATAAAATCATTAATAAGATAACAATGTGATTCATTATCTACAGTGACACATTTAGCTGCTTTTCTTCCTATATACTCTATATTAACTATTCTAGTTTTTAATACTTTACTTCTAGAATAATTAGATTCATATCCTTTTGTTCTTATTTTTCTAGACAACTTAGCTAATATATCTTCTGTATGGATTATTAAAGTATAAATAGGCAAACATTCTTTATATACTCCTTCTATTTTATAACCAGCTTTTTGCTTAGTATAAGAACAATTATAACCCAAACTTCTACATATAAACATTATATCCTCTATGAGTTGCTTTGAAGTTAATGATATATTATATACTCCATGTTTATCTGTAAATCCATCACTGTCTATAAGTCCTTTTAATATTTCTAATCTAATCCTTTTAGAATTATATTTAAACTCCTTAGGAATAAATTTATCTTCAGACTTTTTATAATATAAATTATACGACTTTAATATATTTTTCCAATTATCTATATGCAGTCTATAAGAATATCTAGAAGACCATTTATTATATTCATAAGGAATATATTCTTTTATTTCAGTAAAATCATCATCCTTACAAGTAAAATAACAACTATCATGTCTAAAACAGCCATCCCCTAATAATAATCCAAAAGTATAAGGGTCTACTAAAGTAGGCAACTCCTTAAATTCTATCCCTTCATTTTTAGGAATGCTGCATATATATTCTATACCACTGGGATTTCTATCTGTAATTTTTCTATCTCTTTTATATATACTAAGAAGTTCTAAAGTAGTTAATGTCTGTATATCTTTTCTACCATGAACCCAAACATTCCAAAGATGATTATCAGAAGCCTGTACTTTTCTTCCATCCTTTAAGGTTATTTCATATATATCACATTCATCATCAAATGGTATATTAGTAACTGTAGTGATTTTACCATCATCACCAAATAATTTATCTCCTACTTGTATAGTTCCCCACTTCTTTAATCCTTCAGGTGTCCATACTAATTCATCATAAGGATGTGCCGCACCTCTTTTTGCTATTTCTGCACTATGTTTTGCTTCTCTTCTAGAAGCTTCCCAATAATGAAATCTCCAGAATATACCCTCCCAAAACTCTGGGAGGTCTACGATTCTATCTGCAATTTTAGTACCTTTCCTAATCTTAGATTGAATAATAGGACAATAATTAAGATACCAATACATATCACCTGTTATCCATACTCCATCTGATTCTCTAGTATAACCATACCATATTCTTTTTATTTCTTCTCTTAGCCATTTACCAAATTCACTATTAGGATTAGGATTAGGTCTAAGATTAGTTAATGCTCCATGCTTCTTGAAAAATAATGCAGTAGGTCTAAAGTAATCAGTATCCTCTACTATAGGAGGATTAGAGAAGTCTATTATAATTCTACCCTCTTCATCTTTAGGACAATCTTTAGGATAAGGTCTATTAGGACTAACTAAATTCTGAATAAATTGTACTCCCATAAGATTCTCCATAAACTCATCCTGTACTTCTTGAGGATAACTATCTAATTTTAGCTCTTCAAGAGTACTTTGATATTTATTAAACTCCATATTCTAGTAAATTACTATAGTTCTTAAACATCATTCTAGTTAATTCTATATTCAAATCTCTGATAACTACTTCATCCATATTATCAGGTACTCTAGCTGACTTTTGTATATGCAATACTTTTTTATTATAAGTACCATCTACATACCATACTTCTATAGTGTAAGTCTTATATAACTTACTTATCTTACTTTGTTCTACATTAAGTTTAGATACAAAATGACCTTTATTAGGATACATTTCTTCAAAAAACTTATTAAAACCTTCTATTATATCTATTGTTTTCATAATTTAATACCGTCTTCAAATAGTTTCTTATTTTCATTACCTCCTCTAGCTCTACCTTGTTCTTCTATTTCCTTAGCTATCATCTTTTCAGCCTCTTTAACTTCTTTGGCTAATTGAGGAACTTGTTTAATAGCAGCAGTTACTGTATTAATAGGATATAGAAGTTTACCTTTCTCATCAGTTGCTGTAAGGTCTATTTCTTCTAGGAATTGTCTTACTTTATCTACAGCTATTTTAGTACTTCTAAGTAATTCAGCTGATATAGTAGTAGTTAATTTCTTATATAACTCAATACATTCCAATTCCTGTTTATTAAATTTAGGAATATCAAATCCATTAGAATCACATACTTCTTTTAATCTGAGTTCATCATCTACTATATAAGAATAATCACTTCTAGGGTCATAAGTGAAATAAACTATAGATAAGAAATTCATGAATTTATCCTTATTAACTGTCCTATCAGTATTAAATAATAACCTAAAAGGTTTTAACAAAAGTAATTCATCTTCTATCTTAAATTGATAATTACTATAACTTACTAATTTCATATTATTTTCTTTTCTACTAATTTATATAAACATCTAGCTGTCCATTCTACTAATGGTTCATCACTACTACTATGATGGTATTGTCCAATGCTAAATATAGCATGAATTAATTCATGTAATATAGTAATTTTAATTTCAGAATCCTTTAATTTTATTCCATTTATATATCTTGCGACTTTAATAGTTTTAGAAGAATACTCATATAGCCCATATATTTCTTTATTATCTTCTGAAATTACTATATCTTGAATTTTTATATTTATTGTAGTGCCAAATAAATTTACTTTATTATCTTTTATTTCCATAATAAAAACAAAAGCTCCAGCTCTAAATAGAGCCAGAGCTTATATTTAAAGAATAATTGTATTATTTTTCTCTGTAATTAATGTAGGATTCTCATCAAATTCCTCTATTTCTGCTACATAATCTACATCACTATCTTGCAGATACAAATGAGGAACATCATTAATCTCTACTATAGTAAAGTTATATCCAATAGTAGGATTATCAGTAATAACTCCATCCTTTAGAGTTCCTTCCTTATGCTTTTTAACAGCATATCTCTTAGGATTAATAAATACTGTATCTCCTACTTCAATACCTCTAACCATTGGTCCTACAGATACTACTGTTTGATATTCTTTAATGGTATCAGCTTTAGTAGTATCTACTAAAGTAGTACCTGCTATAGCTTGATTCTTAGGATATTTGTTACAGGTAGTTACAATACCATTAAACATTGGTCTAATTGCTTTTATCTTTGTAATCATCTCTCAACTTTTTATATCTTTCATATTGTTTCTTTAATCCTGTATACCTCTTATAGGTGCAGGATAATTTACCTATACTAGGAATATTGAAATTGGTTCTTAATTTGCTAAATTCCTCTTCACTTAAATCCTCTTTCAAAGGCAAGGCTTGAATGGTTTCTCTTATAAATTTCCAATAAGATTCATATGTAGTCTTAACTACTTCAAAAGGTAGTCCTAACTCATCTGATACTTTATTTAAAATACTTAAGTAAGTCATTGGAAATCAAATAATAACATCATTTTGAAAGAGCCATTTTCTTCCTTTATATTAGGAATATATCTAGGATTTATTTTATTATCTATGATAACTTTGCTCTTTCTTAATTTACTCATCACTATCTGAAAGTGAGGAAGAGTGATTTCACACTCTTCTCTAACCTTTCTCTTTGTATCTTCACTCATTGTAACCTTATCAAGAATATCACTATCTGTGATAACTTTACTGAGTTCATGTCTCTGCTTTACAAAAGCAGTAATAACATCCATTTCTCTCTCAGTCAAGTGATGAAAAGGCTTTAAAAACTCGAACCAAAATCTAAAGAATTTACCATCTGCCTTGCAAGGAATCCTTACTATTGAATCTATTTCCTTGCCCATATAGCCTCCTTATTCTTCCTTTTGTTCTTCTTTTTCTTCTGCAATACTCATTGCATCCATAAACTCCTGTCCACATTTTACCTTAAATTCTTCAGTAATATATGGAGTATTAGAATTAATAATAGTCCATAGATATTCTAATCTCCTGAAGAAGTTTTGTAGATTAGATTCTTCTAATCTCTTGGCTAGTTGCTGATTTTGATTATAAAGATTTCTACTTTGTTCAGACATCTGATGTGCTACATTCTCTAATTGCTCATAAGACATCTTTTCAGGAGCCTGTTGCTTAGGCTCAATTTTTAGTTTCTTCTCTTCCATATTATTTAGTATCTAAAAAATTTCTAGAATATCTTTCAGCATACATCTTCTCCCAATCAAAGATGTTAGCTTCTTCTAAGTCAGTACATCCACATTTATCACAATAGTTTGTACCATCAATATCTCTTATTCTGATTGATAAGCACTTAGAACAGTAGATTACTGGCTCTGAATTATACTCATCATGCTTATGCTGCCCTTCTACTTTTAAGTTGCTCATATATCTTCTCCTTCTTAAGTTCTAAAGGTCTTGTTCCTTTATTTCTTTTCCTATTATTAAAAGGTCTCTTAGGCGGAACAATACCATTTGGAACTATATGTCCTCTTCTCATTGCTCTCCTAATACTTTTAAACTCTTGCACTCCTGCAAATGAAATAAGATTAATAGACATACTATCATTAATGATAGGTTCTTTTTCTCTAACTTCTTCTACTCTTTCCTTATTTTCCATAATGTTATATTATTTATAGTAACACAAATATACCTGCCCTCCCAAAGCAAACATATTTATAATATCTTCTCTTTGTATTTCAAGCTCATTAGCTCGTTGTATAATTGACCTTACTGTAGGTCCTACTATACAAGTTAATACCTTCTTCTCTTTCATTTTATATAAATGTCTACTCTTTAAATTTCCATTTAAACCCTTTACATGTATTCTTTTTTCCTATACATACATTTCTAATATTTGTATGTGAGGACCCTACATTCAAGGCAGCCTCCCTTAAGGATTTCCACTCTTTTATAAAGTTACCTTCTAAGTCAAATTGAAGTATATGTTTTCCTTTATTATCATTAATAATACGCATTTTATTAATGAAAATTGGGTCAAGGTAATTCTTTTTTAAAGAATTACTTATTCTAATTTTAGTCTCTAAAGTATGTTTATGTCCAATAAAACTATTATTTAGTTCTCCTCCATCAGTTATATTATAACTGATACCTAATTCTTTAAAATATTTTATATAAGCTATTTCTAATATGTCTGCTAATTCTTTAGTCAAAGAATTAAATAATATTTCATGAGTAAAATTATCCCATCCATATTTTCTTATAGCTCTACTAAAATGAGGATTTCCCTTATATTCATTTCCTCGTCTCCATCTATATTCAGGGTCTTGACAAGTTTGTCCTATATAAACAAATCCATTGGGAGATATGTGTTTATATATACAATATTTTCTTTTACTTAACATACTTTTTTATTTAGTTACGGGGAGAGGAATCGAACCTCTGACCTCTAGGTTATGAGCCTAGCTAGCTACCTCTGCTAACACCCCGCGATTTAAGAGCAGTATAACAGACTCGAACTGTCTCCATAACCTTGGAAGGGTTCTATGCTACCATTAACACCAATACTGCATTTGTAGAGATTTGCCTTCTGGTACTCTACTTTGTAAGTTTTCGCTTTGCTTACACCCTTATTCTCTACACTATAAGTCTTACCGAATTATAGTTTCCTTTGTATGAATAAGTGCTAGTCTCTCACTATAAGGAATCTAGCTTTACTAGCCTTGTTGAGCTTCCTAAAGGACTTGAACCCTCAACCACCTGAGTACAAAACAGGTGCTCTACCAATTGAGCTAAGGAAGCATTAGTAGCTCAAGGGGGATTTGAACCCCCACAGCCTACTGGCTACAAGATTTTAAGTCTGGCGTGTCTACCTATTCCACCATTGAGCCATCCTAAATTAATATGGTCTATAATCACAAAGTTCAAATAAGTACTTGTATTTCAATATGTTATGAATAAATGTTTCACATTCTGATTTAATACCAGCATAACAAACACCTTCAGGAATTGATTCATAGAATTTACAAGTCTGCATTTTAACTTCTATAATGAAATCTATAGCATTTAGTGTATCACTTGGAGTACCTTTAATAACATTAGGTTGCATATGTCCTAACAAACCTTGGTATTCTTCTGCAAGACCATCTTGATACTCTGAAAGTACTTCTAGAAAGTCATCTAAATACTCATGAATATTCTTTTTTGGGGCTGCCCAATGTAGATTTTTACACTTAGTTTTCCAGCCTTCAAGTTGATTTAAAAAGCTAATAAAAAACTGAGATTCATTAACTTCTTTATCTACTTTTTCATTAAAATCTCCTATAAATATATTACCAAATGAATCCATAATGTTTCTTGTTTTAATGATGCAAAGATATGTATTTTATTTCATATCTGCAAATAATTTAACTTATTTTTCTAATATTATTTTTAGTACCCTCTGAGAGACTCGAACTCTCACTGCTTATAAGCTCTTGGTTCTAAGCCAAGCATGTCTACCATTCCATCAAGAGGGTATATGTGGATATTCATAGAATCGAACTATGTTCTAAGGATTTTCAGTCCTCCGCAATGTAACCATACTCCCACAATATCCATTAATTGTGGGAGTAAAAGGAATCGAACCTATTCAGCCTGAGGCACTTGATTTACAGTCAAGGGATATCACCATGTATCACTACTCCCATTAAGTTCCCTTGCAAGGACTTGAACCTTGCTCTCAGGATTAAAAGTCCTAAGCATCGCCATCTATGCTTCAAGGGAATATACTACATTACAGTAGTTTTACCTATAATATCATTACCATGTCCCTTAATAGCAAAGTTACATACTTCTTTATGATATACCTTCTCCTTTGTAGGATGTGTATAAGTACACATTTTCTTGATAGTTTCCCATTCCTCCCTAGCCTTCTTTTGTTCTTCTTCAAGACTTCTAATTTCTGCTCTCTTATCCTGAAGAGATTTATCTATGTTAATCATTCTGGAATACTTCTCCTTGACTATTTCTGAAGCATTAGAACTCATTAATTCAGGATGAATGAATATTACATTATCTATCCTACTTTTATCTTCTACTTTTAGTTTTTCCATAGCTGGGGAAAGAGGATTCGAACCTCCTATCTTCTGATTAACAGTCAGTAGCTTATACCACTTAAGCTTCTCCCCAATAATAGTAGTCTCTACTAGATTCGAACTAGTGACCTCTTGGATGTAAGCCAAGCATTCTTACCACTGAACTAAGAGACTAAATAGAGTTTGTCTTTAGGTGCAAACTCTCTAAAACCCATTAACATTTAACATTATGAAAACATGAAACAAGTGTGGACCTTAAGAGACTTGAACTCTAAACTTCACATTGCAAGTGTGATGTGTTAGCCAATTACACCATAAAGCCCATAAGTATGGTAAGAGAGGCTCGAACTCCCGACAACTAGCTCCCAAAGCTAGCATTCTACCCACTGAATTATTACCATATATGCGGAGAGCATAGTACTCGAAACTAATACACTTTTAATGTACACTTGTCTTAGCAGGACAGCCCTATAACCTTATAGATTTACTCTCCAATCTTTAAGTATAACTTACAATGACATACATCATTATCTCTATAATCACTACAAGGACAATGCTTATCTACTGATTCATTATGACAAGGACATTCTCCATTATTCATCTCACATCTCTTCAGGATAGCATTTACTATCTTATCATTTGGGTTTAACACCCAACCATTTTTTCTTAAAATCTGTACCATAGAGGAAGAAGTGGGACTCCAACCCACACACCACTTTTACATGATTACTGGTAGTTTTCAGGACTACTGCCTTAGCAATTAGGCTTATTCTTCCATTTGCCTATTATCTCTATAATAGGACTTTCAAGAGTGATAGCGGATTATGAGGGAATTGAACCCTATCCACCACAGTGACAGTGTGGTATGCAAAACCATTACACTTCATAACCCATTAGTATTGGATGTGGGAATCGAACCCACAATCTCCACTGTGAAAGAGTGGTGACTTAACCATTTCGTCTAATCCAACATATACTACTCTATTTTCACAAACCAAGTAGTATTATAAACAATGAAAAAAATTTTATTGTTGCTTCTGCAAGAGTACCTTCTGATAGAATCGAACTATCATTGATTGCTTAGAAGGCAATTGTTCTATCCGTTGAACTAAGAAGGCATAT
>JAZKZQ010000053.1:0-5435 GCA_045612745.1 Cellulosilyticum sp.
TAATAATCAGTGCCACCATAATGATTACCACTGCAAATCCTATCTGGATAACTATTGCCTCTATAATATTAGAGGATAGGGCTATATTGTTAGTTGTATTAATACTTTCATTAGCTTTCACAAACCAATATACAGGGTTAAAGCAAGCTAGTTTAAGTACACCTTCACCTAAAAATGATTGCGGTACAAATACACCACTAATGAAACATAATCCTAGGGATAATATATTACTAATAAAAGTAGTAGCCCTCTTATCCGTTATAATAATACCTATTAAAAAACTTATACTTGCTACGCATAATGCAAGTACTAAGGCATTAATGCTAAACCATATTCCCTTTTGAGTAAATAAACTTTCTTGATTCACCACAAATCCAACACCGGTCAATATGCTCCATACAGCAAGTGTAAATACTATACACCCTAGTAGAATCTGCAAATTCATACTATATTGTTTCATTGGGCTACAACTATTTCTCTTCTTAATCATACTCTTATTATATACATTAATAATAGATGAAAGACCTACAATAAATATACTTAGAAATGCATAGGCTAAATAGTTTATATAACTCACAAGCCCACTACTTATCTGCACATCCTCTAACTTCACCTCTGTTTCAATAGCTAAATCCTTCTGTACATATTCGGCTATCTGCCCATTGCTTAATCCATTCACATTATTAATATATAGCTTACACGTATTAAAATATTCTTCTATCAATAAGTCAATATAGACACTCACACTACTATTAGGAATCGCTATACAGTTTAATTGAGGTTTTTCTCCTCTCATTAATTCTTCTGTAAAACCCTTTGGTACTCGAATAACATACTCTACTTCCCTAAAAAAAAGTGCATCTTGAATACTTTCTGGTAAGTCCTCTATCTCTATATATTCAGCATGTGGTGCTAAATAGGCTTGTAATCCTTCTATAATTTCATTGGAATCATCCTCATTAAAGATAGCTACTCTTGTTATACTTTCTTCAAAACTTGCCACTTCATTACTTCCACCGGTCCCACTATAAATCAATGTAATAAGCAAAAAGATTCCTATATATACAGCCATAGACACCTTTTGGCTCTTTAATATCTTAAAAAACACCTTAAATACTGGCATATCTTTGCCTCCTTATAACCATATAAATTCCAATCCATAAAATAATTAATTCTATGCATAATATACTCATATTTAAATAGTATCTAGAAAAGCCTTCATAGTAATACAATGAATAAAATGCATCTGTTATAAGAGAGGCTGGATTAATATATGAAATAATAGGGCAGTGGGTAGCTATAATATACTTCATATTGTATAACATAAGCCCAGCTAGAAAGCTTCCTCCTACAGATACCGTAGTCAGTATACCCTCCTTAAAATTTTCATTGCCCTTTATAACTACTGCTACAAATGCACCCAAACTAATCCCTACCAATGAACTAACAAAACCAGTTAATAAAATATATCCCATACGAGGACCCAGGTTAATCTTTAATATAAGTGTAATAAATGCTACTACTATGCAAAATGTTATTATTTGTACAACTAATGCTGCACATATACCACTTAAGAATAAAGTAAGCTTTCGAATAGGTGCTACATTAATCCTTGCTCCTGTTTTAGATAAATCCCCTTGTATATCCATAACCTCTCTAGCGCCGCTATAACTTGCAAACAAACAACTCATTGCTAATAACGCATAAAAATAATTTGCTAATAAATCAAAATCCATAGTGCCTGTACTGACTTTTTGAATATAAGATGTATCCTCTTCTACGTCATTTAGTATCTTTTGAACATCTATATTAGGTTCTATAGAAAAGATATTCTCTACAGTTGCAACTCTTCGTTCATATTGATCTAAAAAAGTTTTAATAATACTCTGGCTCACACCATTTTCTTTAATAGTAAGCTTAGGACCATTAATGAGTTCTATATACCCTGTTATTTCTCCTTTATCTAATAAATCTTCCGCTTCTCCCTTACTCATTACCTCTGCCTCAAATAGTGGTTCTTCTTCCTGAGTTACTGACTCTATTACATCTTTAAAATCTTTATCATTGGCATATTCAGCATTCTCTACTATAGCTATTTTACTTTCACTAAAGAAATCAGCTTTACTTACATTAGAAAGCCCTAAAAAGAAAAAGATACCTAAGCATATAGGGAAAATCAATGTCCATATGAATGACTTTTTATCTCTTAACATTCTCTTTATACGATACTTAAATGAAAATACAAACATAATCTTCCCCCTTAATCTCTTAATTCTTTTCCTGTAATCTCTAAAAATACATCATTAAGTGTTGGCAACTCCGAATATATATTTCCAAATGGGATATTATGTTTCTCAAAGCAATCTAATAACCGAATTAAATTTTCTTTTCCCTTTAAAAATGCAACTACTAATTGGTTATCTTTATATTCCACTTGACTTACATTTGTAAGTCTTCTGATTTCATCTAATTGCTCTTCTGTTAGGCGATATACTTCTGCTTTAATCTTTTCTCCTAACTTAATCATTGCCTTAAGTTCTTCTTTTGTTCCCTCTGCTAAAACCTTCCCCTTATCCATAATCATAATCTGACTACAGATTTCTTCTACTTCCTCCATATAATGAGAAGTATAAATAATAGTAGCACCTTGCTTATTAAGCTCCTCAATACCTGTTAAAATATGATTTCTACTTTGTGGATCTACTGCTACAGTAGGTTCATCTAAAATAATAAGTTTAGGTTTGTGTGCAATACCACATGCAATATTTAGTCTTCTAAGTAATCCTCCACTTAACTTTTGAGGATAAAACTTGGTGAACTCTTCTAATCCAACAAATTCTATAGCTTCTTGTACCATTATCTTTCTTTCTGCCTTATTCTTAATATATAAGCCACAAAAGTAATCAATATTTTCATAAACTGTTAACTCATCAAATACTGCTACATCTTGCATAATCACACCTATATTTCTTTTTATCTCATGAGCATTCTCTGTCATCTTCTTACCAAATAATTGAATTTCCCCTTTATCATATTTAAGTAGAGAAAGAATACAGTTAATAGTCGTAGATTTTCCTGAACCATTAGGCCCAAGTAATCCATAAATCTCTCCTTCTTTTACTTGTAAATTTAAATGGTCTACTGCTACAAGCTCTCCATATCGTTTTACTAAATTATCTACTTTAACAATCATTTTTATCTCCTCCACATTTAATCTTAATCATAATCCTATACTACACCTTTAAAATATATTAATGTAGTGCCCATTATCAATTAGTCAGATGACAATTGTCACTTTATTTATTAACTATTGCAAATAATCAATCTATTTATTAGAATAAATATAAATTGCTTTAAATACATAGGAGGAGGGATAAGATGGATTATATAGATAAGCTTCTTATAGGGCTTGTAGGAATTATTCTATTTATATTAGAAGGAACTGATATTTTTCATATTTTACCTTTGCTAATCGCTTTATTTGTTGCTTGTTTAAATAGTTATATCGCACCTCATAAAAGTCGGTATATATTCTACTTGGCATATATTTTGCTTTCCTTTATTGATATTACCTGTCTCTTTTTCTTACCAATGGTGAGTTATGATTTCTTTCTAAAGGACGACCATCGCTTAGGCTATATCAGTCTTCTTCCGCTACTTATATATTTCAATGACACTAATATGCGCCTATGTCTTCTTGCTTTCCTCCTGCTTTGTATCTCTTATCTTCTTAGACAGCGTACTTCTAGTCTCATGAAAATTAAACTACAATACATTCATTTTCAAGATGAAACTAAAGAACAGTCTCTACTTCTCTCTAAAAAGAATAAAGAGTTAATGGATAAGCAGGATTACGAAGTCCATGTAGCTACACTTAATGAGCGTAATCGTATTGCTAGAGAAATCCACGATCATGTGGGGCATATGCTTTCTCGTTGCTTACTACAAGTAGGTGCCCTATTAGCTATTAGTAACGACGAGGTAGTTAAAGAAAACCTTGAACTCATTAAAGTTACCTTATCTGATAGCATGACAAGTATTCGAGAAAGTGTTCATGACTTACATAATGAATCTTTAGACTTACAGACTGAAATACAAAAATTAATCAATAACTTTACCTTCTGTAATATTCATCTAGATTATGATATAAGCCCCGATATTCCTAGAAACTTAAAGTATAGTTTTATAGCAATTTTAAAAGAAAGTTTATCCAATATTGTTAAACACTCTACTGCCACACATGTCCATGTTGTCATCAGTGAACATCCTGGTTTTTATCAATTTATTATTAAAGATAATGGTAAAGTTTCTAATGATATTTCTTTTAAGAATGGTATTGGCCTTACGAATATTTCAGATCGAGTCACTCAACTTAATGGCCAATTAAATATTGAGCATATAAACGGTTTTAAGATTTTTATTTCTATTCCTAAGGAGGTTCTTAAATGAAAGTTTTAGTAATTGATGATGATAAATTGGTATGTACTTCTCTAAAAACAATTTTACAATCTGCTACAGATATTGAAGTAGTGGGACTAGGCTATAATGGTGAAATGGCTATTTCTCTCTATAAAGAATTACTTCCTGATATTTTACTCATGGATATTCGCATGGACATTATGACAGGCTTAGAAGCTGGCGAAGTAATTTTAAACACCTATCCCCATGCTAAGATTCTTTATTTAACTACATTCTTAGATGATGAATACATTATTAAAGCCCTTAACCTAGGGGCTAAGGGCTATTTATTAAAACAAGATTTTGAAAGCATTATACCTTCTCTAAGAGCTGTTTATAGTGGGCAAAATGTTTATGGAACAGAAATTATTTCCAAGCTTCCTAATCTCCTAAGCGACACTCAAAAAAATGATTACTCTCAGTTCCCTCTAACAGAAAAGGAACTAGAACTCTTAACCGAAATTGCCGAAGGCCTTAACAACAAAGAAATTGCTACCAAACTCTTTCTGAGCGAAGGTACTGTCAGAAATTATATTAGTAATATGTTAGATAAGCTCTCCTTAAGAGATCGCACACAGTTAGCTATCTTTTATTATAAATATCTTATTTAACTCTAGGGAAATGCTACTATTCTCTACTCCTTATGTAATCTGTAGCACTCGCTTTATCGTGCTGCTCTAAGTTCGTTACACTACGTAACGCAGTGAACTCGCTTTGCTCAAACAGCACTGCTAAAAACACTTTATATTTCTTCACTAAGTGTCTCATCAAATTACTTCAGAGGTAGACTAATAGCAGTAACTCCCCATCCTCCTTGAAAACTATAGAACATACAAAAAAAGACACTTCAATGAGTGCCCTTCTGCTTATACTCTGAAAAACAAATACTACATAATGTTGCTTAACCGTTAAGAGTGTTTTCAACTCTTTTTTTTAGGTCAAACCCTCGAACCGTTAGTATTGGTCACCTGAATGTA
>JAZKZQ010000054.1:0-3038 GCA_045612745.1 Cellulosilyticum sp.
GGTAGTTTATTTGCAGACCTTTTTAGTAGTCTTAATGAACTGACAGCCCTAGGGCATACTTTTGAAATTTTATTCTTTGACTGTAGTAATGCAGAACTCATTAAGCGTTTCAAGGAAACAAGAAGACTGCACCCACTTGCTAGAAGTGAAAGAATTGAAGAGGGTATCGAAAAGGAAAGAAAAATTTTAAAAGATATTAAAGAGAAATCAAACCATATTATTGATACCTCTTATATGTTGCCTAAAGATACAAAAGAAGTACTCTTTAAGATATACAGTGAGAAAAAAGACTTTAATAGTTTGATGGTAACTATTGTATCCTTTGGCTTTAAATATGGCATACCAATTGATGCAGATTTAGTCTTTGATGTAAGATTTGCACCAAATCCATATTATAATCCTGAAATGCGTCCTTTCACAGGTAATGATGCAATCGTTAGGGACTATGTCATGAGCTTTGATGTGACACAAAAGTTTCTTGCTAAATTAGAGGATATGATTAGCTTTTTAGTACCAAACTATAAACAAGAAGGCAAAAATCAAGTTGTTATTGCCATTGGATGTACAGGTGGCAAGCATCGTTCTGTCACTATTGCAAATGCACTTTATGAATTTTTACAAAAAGAGGGGCATACGGTACTCAGACAGCATAGAGATATAGAGAAAGATAGTAGAAGAGGAAAATAAACCATGAAAATAAGGCAGCAAGACCTAAAAGTTGTTGTAATAGGTGGTGGAACTGGGTTATCAACCATGCTGAAAGGACTTAAGACATATACTTCTCATATTACAGCAGTTGTAACAGTATCTGATAATGGTGGGGGTTCAGGAAGACTACGTGAAGAAATGGGTATGACCCCACCAGGAGATATTCGTAACTGTTTAGTGGCTTTAGCAAATACAGAACCAATAATGGAGAAGCTGTTACAACACCGCTTCAAAGAAGGTGCTTTATGTGGGCAGAGCTTTGGTAATTTATTTTTAGCTGCCCTTACAGAGATTACTGGCAACTTTGAAGAAGCTGTAAAAGTTACAAGTAATGTTTTAGCTATTACAGGCAAGGTACTTCCTGTTACTTATGAAGATGTGCATTTAGAAGCAATTTTTGAAAATGATGAAAAGGTAATTGGAGAAACACAAATCGTAGATTATGGAAAAGAAAATATATTAGGGATTAAAAATATTTCACTAGAACCTAAAGCTCCACAACCTGCAGAAGAAGTAATGACAGCAATTGAGGAAGCTGACCTTATTGTATTTGGCCCTGGTAGTCTATATACAAGTATTATCTCTAACTTATTAGTAGAAAAGGTGACAGCACAAATTGCTAGATCTAAAGCTGATAAAATTTATGTGGCAAATGTCATGACGCAACCAGGTGAGACAACACACTTAAGTTTAGAAGATCATATAACTGTTTTAGAAAATTATGTGGGTAAAGGTATTATTAACTGTGTTATTGCTAATAATGCCTCTATACCTGAAAAGTATTTAAAGCAGTACAATGAAGATGGGGCTAAGGTTTTAAAAGTAAATAAAACACATGAAGTATGGCAGCGTATCTTAAGAGTTGAAGCACCTCTTGTCTCTATTAATAAAAAGAAAGGGCTTGTGAGGCATGACTCTACAAAGTTAGCCCAATGTATATTTGAATCAGCACTCACTAAAATTACATAAGATGAGGTGAACAATATGTCTTTTTCCTCCAATGTAAAAAAAGAGCTAACATGTGTACCATTAGGTGCTAGACATTGTATGATTGCAGAAATAGCAGCTATGCTCATTATGGCGGGAGAAATTAAGTACGAAAGTCAGAAATTTTCTATAAAATTTCAAACTGAAAATGCAGCCATTGCAAGAAAATACTTTACAATGGTAAAAAAAACTTTTAATATAAATACTGAGGTAGTTCTTAAAACGAATAAAAAGTTTCATAAAAAACAAATATATGTACTAAGGCTTAATGATACAAAAGCCGCAGAAAAAATATTACGGGCAACGACATTACTTAAAGAAGAACACGGCAGAGATACTTTAAGAGATTATGTGGATTTAAGCGTGATTCAAAGTACTTGTTGCAAAAGAGCTTATCTTAGAGGTGCCTTTTTGGGAGCAGGTTCAGTAAGTGATCCAGAAAAAGGCTATCACTTAGAATATGTCAACCCATCTCTAAGGCATGCAGAGTTCCTACAAGAAGTGATGACACTTCTAGAAATGGAACCTAAAGTAGTCCCTCGTAAAAATAACTATGTGTTATATTTGAAAGAGGGAACACAAATTGTAGATTTACTCAACATTATGGGTGCACACATTGCCCTTATGGAGCTTGAAAATGTGCGTATCGTAAAAGAAGTGAGAAATAATGTTAATCGTATTGTAAACTGTGAAACAGCAAATCTTAAGAAAACTGTATCAGCTGCTGTAAGGCAAATGCAAGATATAGAATATGTACAAAATACCATTGGTATTTCTGCATTACCTGAAAATTTACAGCAAGTAGCTACTTATAGATTAGAGTACCCAAGTAGTACATTAAAAGAGTTAGGTGAATTGCTTAACCCACCTGTAGGAAAATCAGGCGTTAATCATAGACTTAAAAAAATAAGTGAAATTGCGGAACAATTAAGGGAAACCAGAGGAGGAAATGTAAAATGATTAAAGAAGTACTTAAATTAGAATTAAAAAATGGGTTAGAAGCTAGACCAGCCGCATTATTTGTTCAAATTGCAAGTAAATATGAAAGTCATATTGCAGTAGTTGTTAATGAAAAACACGTTAACGCAAAAAGTATTATGGGTATGATGTCACTTGGTGCTATCAAAGGTCAAGAAATTGAAATAAGAGCTGAAGGTGAAGACGAGAAAGAAGCTGTTGAAGCTTTAGTTAAGTTCTTAAATACACAAGAAGTGGAATAAGTAAGAGAAGTGATTTAAAATACATGGCAATGAGAAGGGCCGCCGGTGAGGTGGTCACTGCTAGCTGCACTCTCCAGAATTTGTGATAGTCTAAAATGAAAAATTCAAAGAAACGGTGTGAAC
>JAZKZQ010000055.1:0-2995 GCA_045612745.1 Cellulosilyticum sp.
TAAAGTAGATGGTTTTGCTTATAAATATAGCTACACACCAGAGGGGTATTTGGCAAGTAAATCTACCTGTGGCCGTACATTAATTGCCTATACCTATAATAAAGATGGACAGATTGCTTCTATTAAAGACGTAACTGGTAAGACAACATACTATAGTTATGACAGTGACCAAAATATTTCACATTTACTTACAGTGACAGCTGATGGTGAAAAGTTACAAGACTTTACCTACCAATATGACCTTAATGGTAATCGCCTAAGTAAGCTAGGACTTAACCAAGAGACCCACTTTATTTACGACAGTATGAATCGTCTTACAAAGGCAAGATATAATGAAAGAGAAGAAAGTTTTACTTATGATTTAGTAGGGAATAGATTAAGTCATACTGTAAATGGTGAAAGTACTACCTTTATTTATAATACGAAGAACCAACTCATACAGCTCTCTAAAGATTTAGGCATTAAAAACTTTACATATGATTCTCAAGGTAATATACTAAAAGAAAGTAATCCTCAAGGTGTAACAACTTTTGCCTACAATGCTTTAAATCAGCAAACACAGGTCACAACTTACCAAGGTAATACCCTTATTAATCGCTATGATGCAGAAGGTCTGAGAGCAGAAATTGAAGAAAATCAAAAGCTGACTAGGTTTATCTTCCATAAAGATGAGATATTAGTAGAAACTGATCAAGATGAAACACCTATTTCAAGATTGATAAGAGGGTATGATGTTGTTGCAGGTGATATTGCAGATACAGAAAATGGTACAACAAGTAATGGATTAGGAAGATACTATTATCAGTTAGATGAGCAATTTAGTACTAGCCTTATTACTAATGGCAGTGGTCAGATAAAAAACCGTTATAAGTATGATGCATTTGGTAATACTTTAGAAAGCCAAGAAAATGTTCATAATAGAATTAAATATACTGGGCAACAGCATGACCCAGTTACACAGCAATATTATTTAAGGGCAAGATTCTATAATCCTGTACTAGGACGCTTTATGCAAGAGGATGTTTATCGTGGAGGTGGACTGAATCTGTATGCATATTGTGAGAATAATCCTGTAATGTATTATGATCCTAGTGGATATAAGCATACCAAAGGTAAAGGAAGTGGTATAGCTGACTCAAGTGCTATACCTAAGAGTGGTAGTAGAACTACAGAGGGATCGGTTAACCCTAATATTAATAGAAGGCAAGCTTTAAATCGAGCTAAAGATAGTGCAGGTATACCAATATCTCAACAGCCAACTAGGCAGTGGACTATTGGAGATGATATAACAAAAAAAGGTGGGAATCATAAAAACTATGAATATAGTGATAATACAACACATCATGGTAGGTATTATGAATATGATACTCCGCAAGGGAAAAAGGTTATTGTGGATCATACAAATGATATAGAGCAAGGATTGCATACACATGCAGGTGAGGTGCCTAATGATGCGAATCCTTTAACTTATGATTTTAAAAATCCTGATAATAGGTATAAGCCAATAAATAAAGATACTGACCATCATATTAGATATACAGAAGAATAGATTATTTAGAGAAGGAGATTGTTATGGAAGACAGAAGATTATTGATTAAAAAGAAAACTGCATTATCAAAGGTAAAGAGAAATCTTGACCAATTTAAATCTTTTGAATTAATTGATATAATTGAAGCAGAATCACAAGAAATCTCGAGTTATAGAGAACAGATTGAACAGCTGAATCATTATAGTTATCCTAAGTTAGCTGTTAGAAAACTTAATAAAAATAATGAGATAATGATTGAATGGTTTTTTGAAGAAATATCAATATTAAAAGATAATGCTGTATGGATTATACCTTTTGATGAAATGGGAATATGGTGGGTAAAGGTAAAAGTAATTAATTGTAAAGAAGCTATAGAGCAATTATGGGATATTGGGGAGATATGCATTATAGAGCAAGAAACTAAAGAATGCTATTATATTCAAATTGATGAAGATAATTGTTATATAGTATTCAAACAACTACAATAGATAAAAGTATATGTAGTTGCATAAATTATAGTAAAATTAATGTATAACAATATGATAAATAAAGTTGTTATATATGGAAATTAAGAATCAAATAACTGTATTCATAATTTTAATAATGTAGTGGATAGGGGAAAAAGTGGCATATAAATTAAAGAAGTAAATTCTAAATTCTTTACCACCTTATTCCCTTTTCAACCTAAAAATTAAAGAGAATATCGTTGTTACTGAAATATCAATACTTCAATTACAACGATATTTTTTTGTTTATGTACATTACCTGATGTAGAGATAAAAAAGTTGCATTATAAAATCAGGTTAACTAGATGAAATTCAAAGTATAACAGATTCTGAGTTATTGCATATAATAGCAGGAAATTATAATTGGGATAATGGTTTTGAGATTCCATATAATAAATAATAAGAAGTGTGATTTAGAAATTGCTTTGATGATTTTTTATGATGCTGATGGATAAGAGTTTTAGAAAATAAGGAAGAACTAAAGAATCCTAATTTAAAAGAGTGGGCTAACTTTATTTCAGAAATAGAGGAGCAAAATCTGAACTATGTGACCCGTATAAAAGATGGTGAAGGCAATGTAACACAAAAGCTTTATGATTAAATGGGAAAACTTGTGGCTTTTTATTCTCCCAAAGCTTGGACAAATCAAGACAATGGGTATAGATATAAATATGATTTCTTAGACCGTTTAGTAGAGATTATTGACCCACTATAGCATCACTATAAGCAGGAAACAGATGTGGAAGGAAGTCTCATCAAACATGTTTTATCAGAAGCTTATGATGCAAGCATAGATAATGGTAAGGGCTACACCTACACTTATAATGAAATGAATCAACTTGTTGAAGTCATTAACCCTGACGGTGTACGAGAAGCTTCTTATACTTATAACTTAAATGGGAATCTCCTAGAAAGTATGGATGCGAAAGGCTACACGACGTATTATCGTTATGATTTATTA
>JAZKZQ010000056.1:0-30346 GCA_045612745.1 Cellulosilyticum sp.
CTTGATAATAACTACTATGATGATATTTATAATGCTATTTCATCTTTTATTGACGATAATCCCTCTAGGATTAAGAGTAATTCCTCAGTAGTAAAAAGAGTAGAAGAAGCTACATTAGGTGATATTGATATTAAAAATATAAGTATTAATGATTCTAGTGAAAATGAAATTTTAGTGGATGTAGTTGTTGAAGCTGAAATAGAAATCTTTGAAACCATAAGAAGAAATAGGGAAAGCAATAGCACAAATCAATGGCTTAGAGTTTCGTGTTCGATTCAGCTAAATGATGGTATACAAAGCTTTCAGGTTAATAGGGTTACATTATATAGCTCTTATGATAACAATAAAAAAGCTATGCTATCAGATAGCTTGGTTCCGTATATAAGTAAGGACAACTTTGACAAAGTGGCTGAGGAGTTTTTACAAGAGGTATTTCCAGAGGCACTACTAGCACCTATGCCAATACCTACTTCAGAAGTGGCATCAAGGTTAGGCTTAACAATTAAAGAGGTTAGGCTTACAAAACATTTTACTTTATTTGGTCAGATTTATTTTTCTGATTGTGTGACAGAGTATTTCGATGAGGATTTAAAAGATTATATCCCTTTAGAAGTTAATAGAGGAACAATTCTAGTAGATCCACATATATACTTTTTAAGAAATGTTGGTTGTATGAACAACACTATTATTCATGAGTGTTTTCACTGGTACAAGCATAAAAAGTATCATGAATTAGAGAAGTTATATAACCCCAAAGCCAATCTTATTAGGTGTCGTGTTAATGAGAGTACCAAGAGGCAAAAGCAGTGGGAGCCGGAAGATTGGATGGAATGGCAAGCAAATGGTATAACACCTAGAATTTTAATGCCAGCATCAACTACTAAGCTAAAAATTGAGGAGCTCATACAAAAGAATAAGCAGATTCTTAAACCTAGTACTAGAATAGAGATGTGGAGCAATGTTTTGTTTGAACTGGCAGAGTTCTTCGGTGTATCTAAAGTTGCTGCAAAAATTAGGATGATGGATTTAGGATATATGGAGGTAGAAGGGGTATACACTTATGTAGATGACCATTATGTCAATAATTATGGTTTTGCAAATGAGTCATTGAATAAAGATCAGACTTATTCCATTAGCTTAAGTGATGCCTTCTTCGAATATTTTAGCAATAAAGAGTTTAGAAGGTATATCAATAGTGGAAACTTTGTATATGTTGATGGGCACTATGTTATTAATAATCCATCATATATTAGAGTAACAGAGGATGGGGTATTAGAACTAACTGAATATGCAAGAAATCATGTAGATGAATGTTGCTTGATTTTTAATCTAACAATTGATGATGCAGCACAAACAGACATAGTTGTCTATAAAGATACAGTAATGTATAGAAAGGCAACCAAAGATTATAACCGAGTGCCACAGTTTCATGAAGAGAAACATAATATGGAACTCTTTAATCGTTCTGAAGAGTTAAAAAGGTTCCATACAGAATTTATTGCTGAAGGCGCAGAGATTGAAACCATAGGAGAATCATTTTCACAATTAGCATTTAGATACATAGAGGCAAAAGGATATAATAGAGTTGTATTTGCTCAAAAAACCCTTTTGTCTGAGAAAACCTATGATCGTCTCAAGAAAAATGAAGTTCACACCCCTTCATTAGATACTGTTATGGCCATATGTATAGGGTTGAAATTTACACCTGCTATGTGTGAGGAACTTTTAAAGAAAGCAGGATTTGTATTGGGCAATTCACCTCAACATGTTGCTTTTAAAAAATTAATATATTGTTTTAATGGGCATTCAATATATGAATGTAATGAGGTGTTAGAAGCGTTAGGTTTAGCACAAATTAAAGTAAGTGCAAGTAATTAAAATTTTTTCAAAAGTTTTTGGACATGCCATGTCCATTTTCTAGTTAGCATTTGTATTATAATATTGAGGAATATGTACAAAAATAGCCATTTTGCGAAAAGGTATTATACCTATATATGCAGGATGGTTATTTTTTTGTGCCATTTTTTGGACATGCCATGTCCATACGCATCTAAAAAAGTGCAGTAGTATAGAGGCATGAGTTGGCCAACTTAAATAATCTCTGAAAGGATTTATATATATGAAAAAAGTTTTTATCTGTTCACCATACAAAGGTGATGTAGAAGGCAACATTCAAAAGGCTAAGCGTTATGCAAGAATAGCTACACAGTGTAGCGTAGTACCAATCGCGCCACACTTATATTTCCCAACATTTCTTGAAGAGGAAAATCCAAATGAAAGAATGCTTGGTATTTCTTTAGGGCTTGAGTTAATGCACAGTTGTGATGAAGTTTGGTTACTCGGATTTACAATCAGTGATGGTATGAAGCTAGAGCTAGAAAAAGCTAAAGAGTTAAAATTACCCGTTCGTTTATATGATGAAGAAATGAATCGTGTAAATGTCGTAACACTCCCAGTAGATGATCGTGCAGATAGTGAATATAAGGCAATTGTTAAAGGTCTCAAGTTATTAAAGTAGGAGGTAGCAGTTATGGGAAATAAAGAATTTATTTTAGCTATTGCTAAAGATTTAAAAAGCTTAGCAGATAATCTTCAAGGTTTAGTAGGTGCTACACAAGAAATAACTAGTGAACCTAATGAAGCAACAGCAGAGAAGACAGAAGCTATTAATGAAGTAGCAACCAAAGTAACCATAGAAGATGTACGAGCTGTATTAGCAGTAAAAACAAGAGATGGTAAGACAGCGCTAGTTAAGACACTCCTGTCCGAATTTGGGGCAGATAAGCTTTCAAGTGTTCCTCTAGATAAACTTGCAGAGCTTAAATCGAAAGCAGAGGTGCTTTAAATGAGTAAGCATGCAAGGTTTTCTCCCTCAGCGGGGAAGCGGTATATAAATTGTACCCCTTCTCTACATTTGGAGGAGCAATTTAAAGAGGAACAATCTGATTATGCAGCAGAAGGTGCGGCTGGACATGCTTTAGCAGAGCATCTCATTAAGAAGCATCTTAAGATACGAAGTAAACGTCCAGTATCAGATTACTACTCAGATGAATTATTAGAGGCAGTAGATGAATATGTAGCATTTGTCATAGAGCAGATTGAACTTGCTAAGCAAAACGGTAGGTATTCTCTTTTTGAAGTAGAAAAGAAAGTAGACCTAAGTGACTTTGTACCTGAATGCTTTGGTACGGCAGATATGGTTATTGTGACAGAGGATATGGTGCAAATTATAGATCTTAAACTGGGAAAAGGTGTGCCTATAAGTGTAGACGAAAATGTACAATTGATGCTCTATGGTTTGGGTGTTCTTACAGTAGCCGAGATGATATTTGACATTAAAACAGTAAGGCTCACTATTCACCAACCCAGATTAGAATCAGTTAGTACTTGGGATATCTCAGCAGAGGAATTAAAGCAATGGGCAGAAACTGTTCTTGTTCCAAAGGCAACCATGGCACTCGAAGGCGAAGGCGAATTTAAAGCTGGAGAGTGGTGTCGCTTCTGTAAAGCTAGATTCCAATGTAGGGAAAGAGCACAGAGCTTTTTGCAGTTAGCACAGCAGGAGTTTAAACAACCACCATTGCTTACGGAAGATGAAATAGCAGAAATACTCATTCTTGCAGATGACCTAAAAAAATGGGTTGAAGAAGTATATACCTATGCTCAAAATGAAGCAGTTACCCATAACAGACAATGGCCTGGCTTTAAACTAGTGGAAGGCAGAGCTAACCGCAAATATACTGATGAAATAAAAGTAGTCGAAGTTGCTAAAGGTGCTGGATATGAAGATATCTTTAAGCAAAGTCTTATTGGCATTACCGAAATGGAAAAGCTGATGGGCAAGAAGCAATTTAATGAGCTCCTTGGTGATTTGGTGTATAAGCCCCCAGGTAAAGTAACCTTAGTATCATTATCAGATAAACGTGAATCAATTAATTTAGATACAGCGAACGATGACTTCGCTGAATAATATGGAGGAAAATATTATGAGTAAAGTAAACAATCAAGCACCAACTAAAGTAATCATCCCTTGTCGTTTTTCTTATTTAAACTGCTTTGAGCCACAATCAATTAATGGTTCAGAACCTAAGTATTCTGTATCAGCTATTATCGATAAAAATGATTCAGAAACCATTAAAAAGATTCAAGCAGCAATAGAAGTAGCAAAGAAAGAATCTGTGGCTAAGTGGGGTGGAAAGGTACCAGCTAATCTGAAAACACCTCTTAGAGATGGTGATATTGATAGACCAGATGATGAAGCCTATGCCAATTCATACTTCTTAAATGCCAATAGCAAACAAGCACCACAGGTAGTAGATAAAAATGTGCAACCAATTATAGATCAATCCGAAGTCTACAGTGGTTGTTATGGAAGAATCAGCGTGACCTTCTATGGTTATAACTCTAACGGTAATCGTGGAATTGCAGCTGGTTTAGGAAATTTGCAGTTGCTAAAGTCAGGAACACCTCTTGGTAGTAGAAGAAATGCAAGTGATGATTTTGAAGCTGTGGAAGCTGAGGATGACTTTTTAGGATAGTAGCAATGGGATAGTGGCTTATCCCACTATCCTATTACATACAAAAAGTATCCGTCACATTCTATACAATAGTCATTACTACATTTGAAAGGAGCTGATGAAGTATATGGCAAATCAGTTAAGCATCGATATTGAATGCTATAGCGATGTAGACCTTATTAGCTGTGGTGTTTATAGGTATGTTGAATCACCCCAATTTGAAATAATACTATTTGCTTATGCAATTGATGAAGGAGAAACACAGCTTATTGATTTAGCGAGTGGTGAGAAGCTTCCACAAAAGATACTACAACTACTAAAAGATGAATCTGTAATCAAGACAGCATTTAATGCTAATTTCGAACGAATCTGTATTAATAAATACTTTGGATTAGACTTGCCACCAGAAATGTGGTGTTGTACAGCTGTGCAAGCATCTATGCTGGCATTGCCTTTAAACCTTGACGGTGTAGGGGAAGTGCTAGCACTAGATAAGAAAAAAATGAGTGAAGGAAAAGAGCTTATTAAGTACTTCTGCTGCCCATGTAAGCCAACTAAGGGGAATGGTGGTAGGACGAGGAATATGCCACAAGATGCACCTGA
The DNA here is from genome assembly GCA_045612745.1 of Cellulosilyticum sp. Lineage (GTDB taxonomy): Bacteria > Bacillota > Clostridia > Lachnospirales > Cellulosilyticaceae > Cellulosilyticum. The sequence goes on from JAZKZQ010000056.1 coordinate 5,121, forward strand.
GAAATGGGATTTATTTAAATCCTACTGTATACGTGATGTAGATGTAGAAAAGCAGATACGGAAGAAACTTAGCAAGTTCCCTATTAGTCCAATGGAACAAAGGTTGTACGCCCTTGACCAAAGAATTAATGATCGTGGTATTAAAGTAGAGCGTCAGCTAGTTAATCAAGCTATTACTTGTGATTTGCTTTATAAAGAATTGGCAATGAAAAAGGCCTATGAACTATCAGAACTAGAGAATCCTAATAGCGTTTCACAACTAAAGGAGTGGCTTTTAAAGAAAGGCATAGAGGTAGATTCCTTGTCGAAAGCCAATGTTAAGGAATTAGTGGGTCAAACAGTAGGTGATGTATCGGAACTACTTAAACTTAGACTTGCTATGGCTAAAACTTCTGTAAAAAAGTATGAAGCTATCGATAGAGCTGTTTGTTATAAAGATAGGGTGCATGGCTTACTACAGTTTTATGGGGCAAATCGTACAGGACGGTGGGCTGGGAGATTGGTTCAAATTCATAACTTGCCACAGAACCACTTAGAAGATTTAGAACTTGCACGTTCACTCGTCTTAGAAGGACGTTTTGAAGATGTGGAACTACTCTATGAAAGTATACCGAATGTCTTATCAGAGCTTATACGCACAGCATTTATTCCTAAAGAAGGATGTCGTTTCATCATATCAGACTTTTCGGCCATTGAAGCTAGAGTACTTGCATGGCTTGCTAGGGAAACATGGCGAATGAATGTTTTTAGTACCCATGGCAAAATTTATGAAGCTTCGGCATCAGCTATGTTTCATGTACCTGTAGAAGAAATTACAAAGACTTCTCCACTTAGGCAAAAGGGAAAAATAGCAGAATTAGCGTTGGGTTATGGCGGATCCGTGGGGGCATTAATTGCTATGGGTGCTATAGACATGGGACTTTTAGAAGAAGAATTACAGCCTTTAGTCACGACATGGAGAAATGCTAATCCTCATATAACAAGTTTTTGGTGGGATGTAGATGAAGCAGCACTTACAGCAGTCAGAGATAGAACATCTACTCAAGTTGGTAAGATCAAATTTGAATATACTAGTGGCATTCTATTTATTACACTGCCATCTGGAAGAAAGCTTTCTTATGTGAAGCCTAAAATAGAACTTAATAAATTTGGTAGAGAAGGGCTGACCTATGAAGGGATTGGTGAATCCAAAAAGTGGATGAGACTTGAAACCTATGGCCCTAAACTGGTTGAAAACATTGTACAGGCTACTAGCCGAGATTTACTGGCAGAAGCGATGCTACGTATAGAGGAACATGGATTAGATATCGTATGCCATGTACATGATGAGGTAGTGCTTGAAGTACCTATTGGTGTTTCATCAGTAGAAGAAGTTAATGAAATAATGGCAATTAATCCTGTGTGGGCAGAAGGACTACCCTTAAAAGCAGCAGGATTTGAAAGTGTCTTTTATAAAAAAGATTAATGGAGGTAAGGGATTATGAATAGTGAAGTAATGATTTTTAATAATAGAGATTTTGGTGAAATGCGTACTATAGAAATCAACCAAGAGACATGGTTCATTGGGAAAGATGTGGCAAATATCCTTGGTTATGCAAATACAAAAGATGCGTTAACTAGGCATGTTGATGAAGAAGATAAGCTGAGGTCGGGAATCACGACCTCAGGTCAAACAAGAGAAATGGTATTAATTAATGAATCGGGTTTATTTAGCCTTATCCTTTCAAGTAAGCTACCAAGCGCAAAAAAATTTAAACGTTGGGTAACAAATGAGGTATTACCATCTATTCGAAAGCATGGATTATATGCTACAGATGAATTGCTTAGTAACCCAGACCTTTTTATCTCTGTGCTGCAAGACCTAAAGTTTGAACGTGAAAAACGTAAAAATTTAGAATTAGAAAATGCACAGAATAAGCAGATTATCAATGAGCTACAGCCAAAAGCTAGCTATTATGATTTGATTTTGCAAAATAAAAGTCTTGTGCCAATTACGCAGATTGCAAAGGACTATGGCCTATCAGGAAGAGCTTTAAATGTGATGTTACACGACTTAGGTATTCAGTATAAACAGGGAAATACGTGGCTTCTTTATCAAGACTATGCTGATAAAGGTTATACTCAATCACGCACTCATGCTATCGATGCTGAAAGAAGTGTCATGCACACATATTGGACCCAAAAGGGCAGATTATTTCTCTATGATTTACTGAAGAACCAAAAGAACCTATTACCTGTAATTGAGCGTGGGCAGTGTGCCTAAATCATAAAGGGGGCATGAACTATGAAGTTATATGTATCAACAGGCAATTCCCGTATGGATAAAAAATGGAATGGTCAGGAACTGGAGTATGAGCAGTTCCGAGACCGTCTAGCAACTACTTATCGTACATCAGAAACCATCGAGCAATATAAGAATTTGCCCAAAGCAAAGCAAGATGATATCAAAGATGTGGGTGGCTTTGTACTAGGTCGGTTAAAAGATGGCAGACGTAAGAAGGATTGTGTGATATCACGGTCTGCCATCACCTTGGATATGGATTATGGTACACCGGATATTATAGATCAATTAGAACTTTTTCATGATATGAAGTGTGTACTCTACTCAACGCATAAACATACACCTGAAAAACCAAGGTTACGTTTAATTATATTCTTAAGCCGCGAAGTAACAGCTGATGAATATAGTGCAATTTCTAGAAGACTGGCTGGAGATATTGGCATAGAACTATTTGATGATTCAACCTATGAACCTTCAAGGCTTATGTATTGGCCAAGCACTTCAGTAGATGGGGAATTTATTTTTAAAGAGATTGAGGGGCAAATAATAAATCCTGATGAGGTATTAGCAAGATATACGGATTGGCAGGACTTAAGTTCTTGGCCTGTCAGTAACCGTAGTAGAACTATTGTGCAAAGAGATATCAAAAAGCAGGCTGATCCACTTACTAAAGAAGGGGTAATTGGTGCCTTTAATAGAACATTCACCGTAACAACAGCCATTGATACGTTTATTCCAGATGTGTACAAACCAAGTGCTATGAGTGGGCGTTATGACTATATACCAGCAGATTCAGCAGCTGGTGTCGTAGTTTATGAAGATAAGTTTGTCTATAGCCATCATGCGACTGACCCAGCTTGCAATACATTAATGAATGCTTTTGATGTGGTGCGTATCCATAAATTTGGAGACTTAGATGCTAAAGCAGCTGAAGGAATCGAGCCTAATAAATTACCATCTTTTAAGGCAATGCAAGATTTTGTAATTAATCTAGATGCTGTTAAATTAACATTAGCAAAAGAACGTGAGGAAATCGCTAAGGTAGAATTTGCAGCGGATGAGGAATGGCGAAGTGCTCTTGAGTACAATAGGCGAGGTGAGCTTGTCAATAACTTGAAGAACTTGCTACTCATCTTACAAAACGATGAACACCTCAAAGCACTTGTATTTAATGAGTTAGGTGATGGAATGGAAATCAAAGGGGATGTGCCTTGGAAACATCCTTCAAAGTTTTGGAGAGATGCTGATGATGCACAGCTTATTTCTTATATTGATTTAAGCTATGGTAACTTTTCAGCCAGGAATTATGATATTGCAGTATCAAAAGTAGTAGATGACCGTTCTTATCATCCGATTAAAGAATATTTAGCTTCACTGCCCGAATGGGATGAGGTGCCAAGAGTAGATACATTACTTATAGATTTTTTAGGTGCAACAGACAATGTGTATGTTCGTGCAGTTACAAGAAAAACTCTGTGTGCTGCTATTGCTAGAGTTATGAAGCCAGGGTGTAAATTTGACACAATGCTTGTGCTGAGTGGTCCTCAAGGAAAAGGGAAATCTACGTTGATTGCTAAGTTATGTGGGGAATGGTTCAATGACTCACTGCTCCTAAGTGATACGAAGGATAAAACAGCTGCTGAAAAATTACAAGGGTATTGGATTCTTGAAATAGGAGAACTTGCAGGACTTAGAAAAACAGATCTGGAAACTTTACGTGGGTTCTTATCTAGACAGAATGATATTTATCGCGCAGCATTTGGCAGAAGAGCCACACCTCATCCAAGGCAGTGTGTCTTTATTGGCACAACCAATGCAGATAGTTATCTAAGAGACATTACAGGTAATCGTAGATTTTGGCCTGTTAAGGTACCTGGTGGAGTGGCTAGAGGTTCATGGGAATTAACTACTGATGAAGTATCACAGATTTGGGCAGAGGCACTCCATTACTATAATCAGGGAGAGCAGTTACACCTAACAAAGGATCTAGAAGGAATGGCAGTCCATGAGCAACGTGAAGCAATGGAGCAAGATGAAAGAGAAGGTATGGTTAGGGATTACCTTGAAATCTTATTACCTAATAACTGGGATAACATGACCCTTTATGAGAGACGCAACTTCATCAACGGCTCAGAGTTTGAAGGAGAGCACCATGTAGGAACTGTTAAGCGTAAGCGTGTGTGTAATATGGAGATATGGTGTGAGTGCTTCGGTAAAGAGCGTGGGAACTTAAGGCGCCAAGATGCTAATGAGATTATTGCCATTATGAGTAATATAGATGGTTGGAGTAAGGCAGAAGTTAAGATGCGTTTCTCCATTTACGGTGTAGTAAAGGGATATACAAGAGAGTAGCTTAAAGGCAAAATTGACGGAAACCATCAGCAACTTAGTTGCTTTAATAGGTGTTGCAGAGGTTGCTTATGGTTTCGTAAAAATTACATTAACGACAACAAGTACAAATGTAATACCCGTAAGGGCTGAACCAAGGTTTGTTTCTAATGTTGCTGATAAATATGTATTAAATATAAATATATAAATAATAGCCATATAGAGTATATAAAACACGTATTGCATCATAACGCGCGAAGAGTGGTTATTGGGAAACGGAGGTAAAAAAGACATGGTAAGTGAAAAGCAGATTGAACGGACGATGGTTTGTGAAGTGAAAAAGCTGGGTGGTCTTGCCCTTAAATTCCTTTCACCAAGTATGGATGGGGTGCCAGATCGTCTGGTATTACTTCCTAGTGGGAAGATAGCATTTATAGAATTAAAAGCACCTGATAAGATGATGAGACCTCGTCAAATCAAGAGAAAGAAACAATTAGAATCATTAGGTTTTAAAGTCTATTGTATTGATAACTTAGAAATGATAGGAGGGGTTTTGAATGAGATACAATCCTCATAGTTATCAGGCTTATGCCACGGAATTTATAGTATCACATCCTGTCTGTGCGCTGATGTTAGATATGGGTTTAGGGAAAACGGTGATTACTTTAACAGCACTTTGGTTACTAGCATTAGATTATTTTACAGTAGGTAAAGTCCTAGTCATCGCACCGAAACGAGTAGCAGAGGATACATGGTCCAGAGAATTTGAGAAATGGGAACATTTATTTGGGCTTAAGATTTCAAAGGTACTTGGCACGAAGCAGCAAAGAGAAGTAGCTCTTCAGAGTAAGGCGAATATCTATATTATCAATAGAGAAAATGTAGCCTGGCTAGTAGAAAAGTATAAGTGGGATTTTGACACAGTGGTTATTGATGAACTTTCATCTTTTAAATCTAATAAGGCACAACGATTTAAAGCTCTAAAAAAAGTAAGACCTAAAATAAAAAGAATGATAGGTCTTACTGGTACACCAGCACCTAATGGTTTATTAGATCTTTGGCCACAAATAAATTTACTTGATATGGGTGAAAGATTAGGCAGATTTATTGGAGGATATCGAGAGCAATACTTCTTGCCTGATAAACGTAATCAAAATATGATTTTTTCCTATAAACCTAAGGAAGGTGCAGAAGAGAAAATCTATGAGAAGATTGGTGATATCTGCATCTCTATGAAAGCAATTGATTATTTAGATATGCCAAAGTGTATTTATACCAAATTAGAAGTAAGCATGAACGAAAAGGAACAATTATTATACCACCACCTAGAAAAAGATTTAGTTTTACAAATAGGTGAGGATGAGTTAGATGCAATTAATGCAGCAGCACTTAGTAATAAGCTTCTACAAATGGCCAATGGAGCCGTTTATGATGAACAGAAAAAAGTCATACCTATTCATGATAAAAAGTTAGAGGCATTGGAAGATCTAATTGAAGCAGCTAATGGTAAACCACTTTTAGTCGCTTATTGGTTTAAGCATGACAAGGAACGTATTAAAGCAAGGTTTGATGTAAGGGAGATTGGTACATCTAAGGATATAGCAGATTGGAATGAAGGTAAAATTCCAGTGGCACTTATCCATCCTGCATCAGCTGGGCATGGTCTTAACTTGCAAGAAGGTGGGTCAACCATTGTATGGTTTGGACTGACATGGTCTCTTGAACTTTATCAGCAAATGAATGCTAGGTTGTATAGACAAGGACAAAAGAACACAGTGGTGATTCAACATATTATTGCAGAAGGGACAGTAGATGAAGATGTTATGACTGCACTAGAAAGAAAGGACATTAACCAAGCAGCACTTATTAATGCAGTAAAAGTAAGGATAGGGGGCCATTAATATGACTGCAGAAACTATGTTTAAAGAATACCAAAACCTAAAAAGAGAACAATCTATCTTACAGTTTCAGCTAAGTCAATTCAAAGGAATCGAATATGATGAACTCATTACTGCTATGTGCTTTTCACATCCTTCTGGAGAAGATGTTGTTTCTACAGGTGGTGTTTCTGATAAAACAGTTAAAGTGGCATTAAACTATAAACAGGTAGCAGAACGTGAAAATACAGATTGGAAGAATTTCTTAACAAGTAGATACAAAGAAATTCATGAGGAGTTAGCCTTTTTTGAACATAGTATTTCTGAGCTAGAAGGTATTTTACCAGAAGTGGTTATGGATCTTCTAGAAGGAGAACTTACTTGGGATTTCATGATGAAAAAATATAATGTCAGCCATGCCATGATAGGTAAATATCGTAAGGCTGCTATGAAAGAACTGAATATAAGATATAAGCTTCGGGATAAACAAACTGAAGCTTATATCCTAAGTTAGGAAGGAGAAAAAATATGTGTAGACGCGGTGATATTTATTATGTTGATTTTGGAATAAATCATGATTCATATAAGCAAAGTGGTGTAAGGCCAGCTATTGTAGTAAGCAATAATAAGGCAAATACCAATTCACCAGTAGTAACAGTCATTCCTTTGACAGCAAGAACATGGAAGAAGAAATACCTTCCTACCCATATACAAATACCAACTAGAATACATACCGGATTGGGTAGACCAAGCATGGCGTTAGCTGAGCAAGTGGAAACTTTGGACAAGAAGTTTTTAGGGGAGAAAATTGGTGAAGTCAATGATGAGATGGTAATGGGGCAGATTACTGTGGCATTGCAAATACAAATTGGGGCTTATGATGAATATAATTGATAGTTAATTTTATGGATATTAAGAAAGATAATTCTAATCTTCTTCGTCATATTGAAGCCATAAACACATTGGAAATACAAAGTTTTAAAAATAGAAAACCTCAAAAACCACCATTAGAATATTGTAATATTTTCCACTTATGTTATATATACTATATTAAGAGCATTTAAGTAGGGAAGTGGAAAATTAATGACACTAAAAAAGTTATTATTAGAAAAGAAAATACTAATAGTTGTTATCGATAAGAGTACTTCAGTTGCTTCAACTCCAATAGAATTAAAAGAGGGGACTCTAGCAGCATGGGGTATTGATTTACGCAAAGCTGCTGAAGTAGAATATGTAATTGGAATAAGAGAAGGTATTGCAAAAACTTGTTTTAAAATCGATTCTTTTTCAATTCGAAAAACTGACGGAAGGGTAATTTTTAATTCTTGCAAAAATGAATCACACCTTGTACAAGGATTTGATATGCATAAAGCAAGTCTTAAGACAAATCATAAAGAAGTTCAATATCTTAACATATAGTGTGTATATGGTTGACTAAGTGTAGACTAAGAGTAGACTGACTTTTCATTTCCTTTGTGTTATTATTAAGATGCGAGAAGTAGATAGAGAGCCGAGACATTTGTCTTTGGTTCTTTTTTTATGCTTGCCGAAGCGTAGTCTTTCATCCTTTCACTACGCTTCGTACATAAGGAAGAGGTGATAGCAGTGCCTAGAAAGCCTATGAAACCGTGTAAGCATCCAGGGTGTCCTAAGCTTACTAACAGTCAGTATTGTGAAGAGCATGAAACGATGCATAGTAGTGACCGAGCAAGTGCAGCAAGCAGAGGGTACACATCTAGTTGGCGAGTAGCAAGAAGTAGATTTCTAAAAGCACACCCTTTATGTGTTAAGTGTCAACAGGAGAACCGATTAACGAGGGCTACTGTTGTAGATCACATCAAACCACATAGAGGTGATGCCATTCTCTTTTGGGATGAGAACAACTGGCAACCACTTTGTAAACCTTGTCATGATAAAAAGACAATGACTGAAGATAGATATGTAGAGTACAAATATTAGCCATAGAGGGGGTAGGGGCATTTGAATCTCTACAACCTTTGATGCTCAAGACCGATGCGCCCCTTCGTGTGAGTTTTCGCATAATTAAGCAGGGGGGATATAGTTTTAGCTTGGTTAATAAGCATTCAAAACCTTTATTTTAAAGGGCTTAATTCAATATAATATTTGCTAAAAGGTAGTTCAGAGAAAAAACAAAGAAAGTCTTAAAAACATTGATATTGCTCATGTTTTTAAGACTTTTTTTGTTGCACTCTGTATTTCAAAAAGTTTCATTTGATGTAAAAAAGGGGATAGTTTTTGCTACTTTTTATGTGGTTACTAAATACCTCTCAGCAAATTAGAAAGGAGAATCAGTAGACAATGACCAACTTGGAAAAGAAGAAAATCAAGGAATATCGTCTAAAGGGTGTAGGCTATAAAGCTATAGCTTCTGTTCTGGGGTTATCAAGAGATGTAGTTAGGAACTACTGCAAAACACATGGGCTTGATGGGGATGCTGCTGTAGTATTTCTGAATATTAAAGAGCAAATGGATAGAGGTGAAGCTTGCGTTTGCTGTGGTAAAACTATAAAACAACCTAAACAAGGCAGAGCCAGAAAGTTTTGTTCAGACCAATGTAGAAGAACTTGGTGGAAAGCTCATCCAGAAGAAGGCATGAGAAAAGAAACTGCAGTATATACCATTGTTTGTAAAGAGTGTGGGACGGCATTTGAAAGTTATGGAAATAAAAGCAGAAAGTACTGCTCCCATGAGTGTTATATAAAATATAGATTTGGAGGGTAAGGGATGGAGTTTAGAAAATTAAAGATATCTGATTTAGTACCTGCTACTTATAATCCTCGTAAAAAGCTAAAGCCAGGGGATAAGGAATTTGAGAAGATTAAAAATAGCATTACAGAATTTGGCTATGTTGAACCAATCATTGTAAATGCAGACTTAACCATTATTGGTGGACATCAAAGAGCCACAGTGCTTCAAACACTTGGCTATGAGGAAATTGATTGTATCGTAATCGACATAGACAAAACAAAGGAAAAGGCACTGAACATTGCCCTTAATAAGATTACTGGAGAATGGAACAAAGAGTTATTAGCAGACCTTATTAAAGATTTGCAAGCATCCGATTTTGATGTGGCTTTTACAGGATTTGAACCACCAGAGATTGAACAGCTATTTAATGCCGTTCATGATAAGGACATTAATGAAGATAACTTTGATGTAGATGCTGAACTGAAACAACCAGCTATGACAAACCAAGGTGATGTTTGGGAGTTGGGTCAGCACCGATTAATTTGTGGAGATGCTACTTTACCAGAAGTATATGAAGTATTAATGGAAAGTAAGAAAGCAAATCTAGTAGTAACCGATCCACCATACAATGTGGCATATGAAGGTGTAGCTGGAACGATTCAGAATGATAATCTTAAGGATGATGAATTTTATAAATTCTTATTTGCTGCCTTTGTAAATATGGAACAGAACATGGAACGAGATGCAAGCATTTATGTTTTTCATGCTGATACAGAGGGGCTTAATTTTAGAAAGGCTTTTAAAGCAGCTGGCTTCTATTTATCTGAAACCTGTATCTGGAGGAAGCAAAGTATTGTGCTTGGCAGAAGTCCTTACCAGTGGCAACATGAACCTGTTTTATTTGGCTGGAAAATAAGTGGCAAACATATGTGGTATTCCGATAGAAAGCAGTCTACCATTTGGGATTTTGATAGACCATCAAGAAATGAACTTCATCCAACAATGAAGCCGATTAATCTTATAGCCTATCCAATACAAAACTCATGTATGAGTAACTGCATTGTATTAGATCCCTTTGGTGGAAGTGGTTCTACTTTAATAGCTTGCGAGCAGACCAATCGTATATGCCGAACCATTGAATTAGATGAGAAATATGCAGATGTTATTGTAAAAAGATATATTGAATACAAAGGTTCTAGCGATGAAGTGTATTTAATACGAAATGGTATGAAAACAAAATATGCAGATTTAATTAAAGAAGGTGAGCCAAATGAAACAGCTGACCTTCCTTGATTTATGCTCTGGTATCGGCGGTTTTCGTTTAGGCTTAGAGCTTGCTGGATATAAGTGCATTGGTTATTGCGAGTATGATAAATTTGCTAAAGCTTCTTATGAAGCAATGTACAATACGGAAGGAGAGTGGTATGCAAATGATGTTACAAGAATTAAATCAGAACAAATACCATATGCAGACATCTGGTGCTTTGGATTCCCTTGCCAAGACATCTCCGTTGCAGGAAAACAACGAGGATTGGTCGGAAAAAGAAGTGGCATTTATTTCAACATTATTGACCTCCTCAAAGGCAAAGAAGAAAGTGATAAGCCCACATACCTTCTTGTTGAAAACGTTAAGAACTTGCTCTCAATTAATTCAGGCTTCGACTTTGCAACCGTTTTATTTGAAATGGACCAAGCAGGGTACGACTGTAAGTGGCAGGTGCTTAATTCCAAAGACTTTGGAGTCCCACAAAATAGAGAGCGAGTGTTCATTATTGCAAATCTTAGAAGCAGAGGTAGACGAGAAATATTACCTATCTCAGCAGAAAACACAGCAACTCTTAAGCAAGTTATAGGTGGTTGCCAAGGGGAACGTGTTTATAATCCAGCAGGTATTTCTTGTACCTTGACTGGTAATGGTGGAGGAGAAGGTGGTAAAACAGGGCTTTATTTTATAGACCAATCTAATACTAAAACCCAAATAACTGAAACAGCACGTTGTATCACTTCAAGGTATACAGCTGGAGTTGTAAATCGTACCGCTATGAATAGTGGGATTTTAGAAGCCTATCCAGTACTTACACCAGATAGAGAAGAGAAAAGGCAAAATGGTAGAAGGATGAAAAAAAATAACGAACCAATGTTTACGCTTACAGGAACAGATCGTCATGGGGTGGCTATTAAAGAAGCCACTAAAAAAGGTTATACCGAAGCTCAAGTAGGGGATAGCATTAATATCACTTTTCCAAAAAGCAAGACAAGAAGAGGAAGGGTAGGAAAAAAGGTGGCACAAACGCTAGATACCTCCTGTATGCAAGGTACTTTGGATAGAGCATTTAGAATCCGTAGGCTGACACCAAGGGAGTGTTTTAGATTACAAGGTTTTCCTGATGAGTTATTTGAAAAGGCACAAGCCGTTAATTCTGATGCTCAGCTTTATAAGCAAGCAGGTAATGCAGTGACAGTAAATGTAGCTTATGCCATTGCTAAAGCACTAATCTAGACAAATTCATGACAAAGCTTTTGTGTATATGCAACAAAAGAATTTAAAGTATTCACCCAGCCCTTTAAAGGTAGTCCATATTCTTTGTGTACTAGTGACAATTAAAGGTGTGTTTGTTGTGAAATCTATGGCTATCAAGGGCCTACACTAATTAACACACTAGCGGTAACATGTGTACTACCGAAAGGGAAAACATATGTTGAAAGGATGAAAAGCATGAAAACACAAAGGTTTGGAATTGAAATTGAGTTTACAGGCATTACAAGAAAAGAAGCAGCGGGGGTGCTTAATCAGCAACCTGGGTCAGTAGCAACAAGGTATACAGGTGGAACCTACGATGCTTACGAAACAATAGACGTGCAAGGACGAACATGGAAGATAGTTTCAGACTCAAGCATAGACCCACAAAAAATGGAAGGCAAGACAAGGCATTATGCAAATTCAGATTACAAAGTAGAGCTAGTAAGTCCCATTCTGACCTACGAGGATATCGAACCCCTTCAAGAAATAATAAGAGCATTAAGAGCAGCAGGAGCCTTCACCAATAAAAGTTGCGGTATTCACATCCATGTAGATGCTACCCCTCACACACCAGCGAGCCTTAAGAACCTAGTAAACCTAATGGCAAGCAAAGAAGATTTACTGTACAAAGCATTAGAGATAGACCCTGAAAGATTAAGATATTGCAAAAAGGTAAATGAGGAACTGATTAAGACCATCAATAAAAAGAAACCTAGAACCTTAGAGCAACTAGCTGATATTTGGTACGAAGGTTATGGAAGGGAATCAAGAGAAAGACATTACCACCAAAGCCGTTACCATGGGCTAAACCTTCACAGTACCTTTACTAAAGGCACTGTGGAGTTCAGACTTTTTAATAGCACCCTACACGCTGGCAAAGTAAAAGCCTACATTCAATTTTGCCTAGCACTTAGCAATCAAGCCTTAACTCAAAAGACAGCAAGTGCACGAAGAACCTACACTGATAACGAGAAGTACACCTTCAGATGTTGGATGTTAAGACTCGGCTTAAATGGCGATGAGTTTAAAACTTGCAGGCTACACTTCTTAGCCAACTTAACGGGCAATAGTGCATGGCGCAATGCAGCATGAGATAGAACACAGGGGTAGGGAAACCTACCTCTTTATGAAAGGATGAGAATATGGAAACTAAAATCTACGCTGCCTATGGTAGTAATATGAACTTAAAGCAAATGGCTGTCAGATGTACTAATGCCAAAGTAGTGGGTACAGGAATACTTGAGGATTATAAATTAACCTTTAGGGGTGTTTATAAAGGAGTAGCCAATATAGAACCTTGTAAAGGAAAAGAAGTACCTATTGTACTTTGGGAAATCACAGAAGACTGTGAAGTTGCTCTTGATATGTACGAAGGCTACCCAAGGCTTTATGAGAAAAGAGAAGTTAAAGTTAAAATTGGTACTAAGATTAAAAAGGCTATGGCGTATATTATGACTGATGAATATAATGATAAGCCAAGTTTACCAACAGATTATTATCTAGGGGTTATCAATCAAGGTTACTTGGATAACGGCTTAGACCTAGAACCTTTAAAGCAGGCACATATAAAATGCCTAAAGGAAGTAGGCCAATAAACTATGGACAAATTCTTTACTCAAAAAACATGTGATCGATGTGGGGGTTCCTTAGATATAGGAAGGATAATGAGTATGTTTAATACTGATTGCCTTTGCTTAGATTGTAAGAAGAAGGAGAAACACCACCCTAAGTATAAAGAAGTTGCAGAAACTGAACTTGCAGAGGTTAAGAAGGGTAATTATAACTACCAAGGCTTACTGAAGGAGCAAAAGATTACTGATAAGTTGCTAGAACAGATATTAGAAATAAGGGACTTAGGCAAATATAATATGTTTGATGTAGCTGCCATTCAAAAGGAAGCCTATGAGAGAGGCTACTTTGAATTGGTTAACCTTATACAAGAGGATATTAGAGCTTATCTGCATTTTATTTTATATGGCACAAAATAGTACCAAGGGACTTACGAGAGTAGGTCCTTTTTTCATGGGAAGGAGGTGGTACTGATGGCACAAAGTGGGAGAAAACCTAAACCAACAGCACTTAAAGTGCTAGAAGGTAACCCAGGAAAAAGACCTCTTAATACAAAGGAGCCAAAACCCAAAAGTAATGCACCTAAGTGTCCTACATGGCTAGAAGTTGAAGCAAAAAAGGAATGGCGAAGGATGAGCAAGCAACTAGAGTTAATGGGATTATTAACTGAAGTGGATATGGCTGCTTTTGCTGGGTACTGCCAAGCCTATGCCAGATGGAAAGAAGCGGAAGAGTTTATCAGCAAGCATGGTACTATCGTTAAGACACCAAGCGGGTATTGGCAACAGGTACCTCAAGTGAGCATAGCCTCTAATTATCTAAAGATAATGGGCAAGTTCTGTGAGCAATTTGGTTTGACCCCTTCAGCTAGAAGTAGGTTAGTAGCAGATAAAAGCGGTGATGACTTTGATATTATGGAAGATATTTTAAAGATGTAGGAGGTTGTTTATGGATGAGAAGCACAAGTTAAAAGAGTATAAACCGTCCCCTTTTATGCTACCAACTTCTCATTATGATGAAGCTAAAGCAGATAGAGCTGTTAATTTTATACAATGCCTAAAACACACTAAAGGAAGATGGGCTGGCAAACCATTTGAATTAATAGCTTGGCAAGAACAAATCATACGTGATTTATTTGGTATTGTAAAAGAAGATGGGACACGACAATTTCTAACAGCCTATGTTGAGTTACCAAAGAAACAAGGTAAAAGTGAACTAGCAGCTGCTATTGCACTGTATTTATTGTTTGCAGATAATGAACCTTCTGCTGAAGTTTATGGCTGTGCCGCTGATAGACAACAAGCTTCCATTGTATTTGATGTAGCAACTCAGATGCTTAAGCAATCACCAGCATTAAGTAGGCGTTCTAAAATAGTAGGTTCAACTAAGCGAATTGTTTATCCTGGGCAAGCTAGTTACTATCAAGTGCTTTCAGCGGAAACCTCAACAAAGCATGGATATAATGTTTCAGGGTTGATATTTGATGAGATTCATATCCAGCCAAATCGTAAGCTCTATGATGTTATGACGAAGGGCTCTGGAGATGCTAGAACACAGCCGTTATTCTTTATCATTACTACCGCTGGAACAGATAGACATTCCATTTGTTATGAACTGCATCAAAAATCTACAGATCTGCTTGATGAAAGAAAAATCGATCCTACCTTTTATCCAGTGGTTTATGGTATCACAGATGAAGATGACTGGACTGATGAGGCCAATTGGTATAAAGCCAATCCTTCATTAGGTATTACCGTAGATATAGAAAAAGTAAGAACAGCATTTATATCAGCCTTAGAAAACCCAGCTGAAGAAAATGTATTTCGTCAATTGCGTCTTAATCAATGGGTCAAACAGTCTATAAGATGGATGCCAATGAACAAATGGGATGAGTGTGCTTTTCCAGTCTCTCTTGAAGCACTAAGAGGTAGAGAGTGTTATGGTGGTTTAGACTTGTCATCTACTACGGATATAACAGCTTTTGTTCTAGTATTCCCTCCAAGTAATGAAGATGAAAAATATGTGATAGCACCATTCTTCTGGTTACCAGAGGAAACGTTAGGACTACGAGTAAGAAGAGATCATGTTCCATATGATGTTTGGGAGAAGCAGAACCTAATAAAAACCACAGAGGGGAATGTGGTACATTATGGATTTATAGAAACTTTCATTGAAGAGTTGGGTACACAGTTTAACATTAAAGAAATTGCTTTTGACCGTTGGGGAGCAGTGCAAATGGTACAAAATCTAGAAGGCATGGGCTTTACAGTCGTTCCTTTTGGTCAGGGGTACAAAGATATGTCATCACCTTCTAAAGAACTGATGAAGCTTACCTTGGAGAAGAAGCTAGCCCATAATGGGCACCCAGTGCTTAGGTGGATGATGGATAACATCTTCATCAAGACAGATCCGGCAGGTAACATTAAACCAGATAAAGAAAAAAGCACCGAGAAAATAGACGGTGCTGTTGCTACAATCATGGCCCTTGATAGGGCGATAAGGCATAAAGATGATGGCGGAAGTGTGTATGATGATAGAGGGATATTGGTGCTGTAATAATTTGAATAATCATGATATTATAAGGTGAATGTAATTTATAAGGGGTGCTAATATGAGCTTAGGATACTGTGCTCTAGGAAAGTTAAAATGTCAAGATGATATTTATGTTTATTATTTATATTCGGGAGAAAATTGGAATGATAAAGATTGTAAAATTGATGATCGTTTGTTATATGATGGGCTTATTAAAATAGATAAAAATATTTTTAATAAGGATAATGCGTATTATAACAATATTAGTAGTGCAATTATGGATGGAAAAATTCAAGTAGTAATAGAATGTAGAAATGCATTTTATAGATTTAATGACATTAAGTTTGATTATTTAGCCTTGCGCATTGTGTATAATATATTTAAGCAATATAGAATTAATTATGTTTTACCTGAAAAGGTAGGCTTTATACAGTGAGTAATATCCTTAAGTATATAGTTTGTTTTTCTTATATAGTAACGATAAAATCAGCATCTATTCATTCAGATGCTTTTTCTTTGCCCATTTCTAGGAGGTGTTAAATTTGAAACTGCCATTTATCAATAGATTTATAGAAGCAAGAGCTGCTCCAGTAGATGAAAAGATGCAAACCTTTATGAACGGTGAAGATTTAGCTGATACAAGGGCAGGCCTATTTGTAAGTGAAGAATCTGCAATGAGAACCTCTGCAGTTTATGCTTGTGTTAGAGTACTTGCTGAAACTGTAGCAAGCTTACCTTTACCACTTTATAAAAGACTTTCTAAGGGAAAAGAAAAGGCAACCTATCATCCTTTATACTCGTTATTGCATGATGTACCTAATCATGAAATGACGAGTTTTTCATTTAGAGAAACGATGATGACCCACTTGCTTCTATGGGGAAATGCTTATGCATTAATTATTTACAAAGGCAAAACACCTGTAGAGCTTTGGCCACTTCATCCTTCTAGAGTTTATGTAGATAGACACTCTGTGACTAAGGAACTTATTTACTACTACAGTGATGATGACGGTCAAAAGGTGTACTCACCTAATCAGATTCTTCATATTCCAGGGCTAAGTTATAACGGTATAAAAGGTCTTTCTCTCATATGCTTAGCAAGAGAGACTATTGGCTTATCGCAAGCCACGGAAGAGTTTGGTTCTCGTTTCTTCTCCAATGGTGCAAGACCAGGTGGTATATTAGAACATCCTGGAATTGTTAAGGAGCCTGAAAAGCTTCGTACCTCATGGGAGAATGTTTATAAAGGTGTAAAGAATTCTCACAAGATAGCTGTTCTCGAAGAAGGCATGACTTATAAAGAAATAGGTATTCCACCTAATGATGCACAGTTTCTAGAAACACGAAAATTTCAGCTTAATGAAATATGCCGTATGTTTAGAGTACCTCCTCACCTTATAGGAGATTTAGAAAGAGCAACCTTTAGTAATATTGAGCATCAGTCCATAGACTTTGTGGTACATACCATAAGGCCATGGCTAGTAAGGTGGGAACAGGCTATTCAAAGGTGCCTTCTTTCTGAAGGTGAAAGAAGCTTATATTTTGTTAAGTTTACAGTAGATGGACTGCTTAGAGGAGACTTCAAAACCCGCATGGATGGGTATGCAGTAGGTAGACAAAATGGCTGGTATAGTGCCAATGATATTAGAGAATTAGAAGATCTTAACCCTCTTCCAGATGAGATGGGTGGAGATCTTTATTTAGTTAATGGCAATATGATACCGATTACAGCAGCTATTAAGAATCAGGGAGGTGAAGTAAATGAGCAAGAGTCAAATGGAACGCAGGACAGTGGAGATGACGGAGCTGAGAGTGAACAGAAGTCTGAATGAGGATGGAACTGAAACAGGCGGTCCTGTTATTGAGGGGCATGCAGCAGTCTTTAATCAATGGTCTGAAACCTTAGGTGGTATGTTTCCTTTTAAAGAGAAGGTTATGCCTGGTGCTTTTAAAGACTCTATTGGAGTAGATGATGTAAGAGCCTTGTTTAATCATGATCCAAACTATGTATTAGGCAGAAACATTTCTGGCACCTTGGAGTTAAAGGAAACACAGAAAGGCTTATTGGTAAGGATTATGCCACCTGATACACAGTGGGCGAGAGACTTAAGCGTAAGTATTGACCGAGGGGATATCTCTCAGATGAGTTTTGGATTTTTAGTAGAAGAAGATAGGTGGGGAACAGAAGAAGGGATGGATGTAAGGGAACTTCACAAGGTTAAACTTTTTGATGTATCACCCGTTACTTTCCCAGCCTATCCTCAAACAAGTGTAGGAGTAAGAAGTATGACAGATGTATATGAGGCTAGAAAACAACAGACACAGCATAGTGAGCAAGAGGAACGACAGAAGGCAAAAGAGCAACTACAGCTTTTAGAAAGCAAATTTAAATTATTATAGGAGGCGATAGCATGAGTAAAAAAATTAAGGAAATGGAAGCTAGAAAAAATGATTTAAGACTTCAAGCACTAGCAATTATTAGTAGTGCCCAAACAGAGGGACGCTTTTTATCTGATGAAGAGGATAAAAAAGTGAAGGGTTTTGAAGAAGAAATGCGTAAGTGGGATGAGACCATCGAACGTATGAGGGCTTTAGAAGGAGATGAGGAGGAAGAACGAGATCATTCCCCTATTCCTAAGCCTAATCCAAAAGGACCAGAAAATGAAAAAAGATTTGCTAGTTTTGGTGAACAGATGATGGCAGTTTATAGAGCAGCGGCACCAGATGGTCGTATTGACTCAAGATTGACAACAAGAGCCGCTAGTGGACTGAATGAAAGTACACCTTCTGATGGTGGATTCTTAGTTCAACAAGACTTTGTAACCGATCTCTTGAAACGTACTTATGATACAGGTATTCTTGCTTCAAAGGTGGCAAAAATCCCTATTTCCACTAATGCAAATGGGTTAAAGATTAACGCTGTAGATGAAAATAGTCGTGGTAATGGCTCCAGATGGGGTGGTATTCAAACATACTGGGAGAATGAAGCTGAGCAGTTTACCGCTTCAAGACCTAAGTTTAGAACTATGGATTTATCACTTAAGAAATTAACTGGGCTTTGTTATGCTACTGATGAACTTTTACAAGATGCAGCTGCTCTTGAAAGTGTCTTAAGAATGGCCTTTGCTGAGGAGTTTGGTTTTAAAATGGATGATGCCATTTTGTGTGGTACAGGTAGTGGTCAGCCATTAGGTATTTTAAATTCTGATGCTCTTGTAAAAGTGGCAAAGGATAGCTCTCAAAGCACACCAATCACAGTACAAAACTTACTCAATATGTGGTCTAGATTATGGACTAGAAGTAGAGCAAGTTCTGTATGGTATGTGAATCAAGAGATTGAACCACTGCTTTATACTTTAACCATTGGTGATAAGCCTGTTTATATTCCAGCAGGAGGTTTATCAGAAGCACCTTATGCTACACTTTTCGGTAGACCAATCATGCCACTTGAGCAATGTTCTGCAGTAGGAGAAGTAGGTGATATTGTCTTAGCAGATATGAGCCAATATCTACTTATTGATAAAGGTGGTATTAATGCAGCAAGTTCTATTCATGTACGTTTCTTATATGATGAGAACGTATTTAGATTCATTTATCGTGTAGACGGTCAACCTATTTGGAATAAACCAATTACACCATATAAGGGGAACAACACCATTAGTCCATTTATTGCATTGGCTAAGAGAAACTAGGAGGGATAGTTCATGATTAAAAATATGAAACCTATTATTAAAGACGTTAAGGTTCCGGGGCCTATATTTGCAACAGCTATTACAAGTGACCCAGTAGTTCTTACAAACTACCAAGGGGTCACTTTTTTAGTGGAGTCAGGTGAAGGAACGGCTGGAAATACCACTCTTACAGTCCAAGCGAAACTTGGCGAAGATGGCACACCAGTAGCAGTACCTTTCTTGTTTATGCAAAAAGGAGATACAACATTTACTGAGGTAGAAGCAACAGGTAAAGTTATTAGCATTGGGGGAGCTACTGGAGCAAGCAAGTATTTTCTTGTAAGAGTATCAGATGCCATGTTAGCTTCTAGTGGCTGTGACCGAGTGATGCTTAAAACTACAGCAGTTGCTTCAAGTACGGTACCGGGTGCTATTTATGCACTACTAGATAGCCCAAGATATACGGAATAGAAAAGGTGGTGATGAGGAGCATGGTCATTTCATTAGATGAAGTAAAAGTATATTTACGAGTAGATGCTGAGAGTGAAGATGCACTTATCACCTCTTTTATTTGTTCAGTAGAGGAGATGTGCGAAGGAATACTTCGCTACCCATTAGTTGATCTAGAAATTGTTCCTGAAACTATTAAGCAAGCCATCTGTTATGGAGTGGCTTGCTTTTATGAGCAAAGGGAAAAAGTAGATGTAAAAGAAGTATTAGAAGTGATGAAAAACTTACTCTTTAGCTATCGTAAGGAAGGTTGGTGACAAGATGATAGGGAATTTAAAACACAGAATAACCCTACAGAAGCCACTTATTACAAAGGATAGCATTGGACAGCAGCTTGAAGAATGGCAAGACGTAGCCACAGTGTGGGCCAGTGTTGAGCCTTTATCTGGAAAAGAGTACTTTAATGCCAAGCAGACGAATAGTGAGGTTAGTACCAAGATTACTATACGGTACTTAGAGAGTATTACACCTTTTATGAGAGTATTCTTTCAGAAACACACTTATAACATTTTATCAGTCATTAACTTTGAAGAACGCAACATTTACTTGCAACTTTTATGCTCTGAGAAAGTAGGTGAAACGGATGATTGATATTAGCCTTGAGATTGCCAACAGACTAGCTGAGTTTACCGAAGATGTTCAAGAGGCTCTAGCAGAGTCTGCTAATGAGGTGGCTGAAGAAGCTGTTAAGGCACTTAAAGCCACTAGCCCTACACGAACTAAGAAATATGCTAAGAGTTGGATTCGAAAGAAAACTTCAAATGGTTATGTGATCCATAATAAACGCTACTATCTTACCCACCTACTTGAACACGGTCATGCCAAAAGAGGTGGCGGAAGGGTAGAGGGGATTAAGCATATAGAACCAGTGGAACAACAAGCTATTCAAAGTTTTGAGGAGAAAGTGAGGGAGAAACTACAGTGACACATGAACAAATATATGCTCTCTTACAACAGTTAAAGATTCCTCTTGCTTATAATCATTTTAAAGAAACACAGCATACACCTTATTTAATCTACCTTACAGAGGATACTTCCAACTTTGGAGCTGATAATAAGGTGTATTTTAAAGTAGATAATTGGGCGATTGAGCTTTACACAGATAAAAAAGATTTTAATTTAGAGACAAGATTAGAAGTTCTGCTTGAGAATGCGGAGCTTTACTATCAAAAATATGAAGCTTATATTGATACAGAAAAAATGTATCAAGTACGTTATGAAATTTAGGAGGTGACATTGATGAGTAATAAAATTAAGTATGGTCTTAAAAACGTACATTATGCCACAATCACAGAAACAAATACTACAGGAGTAGTAAGTGTTACTTTTGGAAAACCCATTCCTATTCCTGGAGCAGTAAATTTAACACTCTCACCAGTAGGTGATACCACACCTTTTTATGCAGATGATATTGAATACTTCACAGCTATTGCAAATAATGGGTATGATGGTTCATTAGAAATGGCCCTTATTCCAGATAGCTTTAAGGTAAGTATCCTCAAAGAAATACTAGATGCTAAAAAGGTACAGTTTGAAGAAAATGATAAACAACCTGCTGCTTTTGCATTACTATTTGAATTTTCAGGGGACGTCAAAGCGACTCGCCATATTTTGTATTATTGTAAGGCAGCTAGACCAAATATAGAAAGTGGCACAAAAGGGCAAGGTATTGAACCAAAGACAGAAACATTGAATTTGACCTGTAGAACATTGCCTGGTACAGCTATTATTAAGGCTAAGACTACCGATGAGACAGATGCTGCCACATATACTTCTTGGTATACAGCAGTTTATGAAAAATCTACAGATGTAGAAAGTGGTGAATAGGCATGGAGAAGATGATTAAGATTGGAGATAAAGAGGTGGCTCTTAGAACAACAGGAGCCACTTTACTTCGTTATAAAATGCAGTTTGGTAAAGACCTTCTAACTGAGCTTATTAAATTAGATAGCGCTTATCAAAATGGAGAGCTACAAGCAGAAAAGCTAGACTTTGAGATGTTCTTTAATATTCTTTGGGTTATGGCTAAAACAGCAACCCCAGATATTAAACCTCCCCTAGAATGGCTTGATGAATTTGAAGAGTTTCCTATCATGGAAATACTACCAGAAGTAATGGTCCTACTTACTAACCTTATGAGAACCAGTAAAAAAAAGTAGCTGAAGAAGGAACTGAAAGTAGTGAAGCCATGACTACTGAAAGTCTGATGGTTCATGCCCTTAAAAGAGGGTTACTTATTGCTGATTTTCATGAACTAAGCATTGGCATGATACTGGATTATATTAATCAATATGATGTACTTATTTGGAACCAAGATGATGTAAAGGAAAATACTACTATTGCTCTTCAAAATCACTTTGATAAATTCTAATAGATAATTTATGACAAATAGACATATCAAATGTTAGAATATATAAAAAGTGAATGGGGATGAGCAATCATGACTGTTTCAGATTTATTCAAAGAAAAACCAACAAGGTGGGGATTCAGAGGTGATCCTTATTTGTGGGATGATTTAGAACAAGCATTTAGAGAAGTACAGTTACCATATAGTGAAGAAAATTTTAGGGAAAAGCTATCTACATGTATCGAAGAAATTACTGGAGAAAGATTAGAAGCAGGAGAAGATATAGACGTAGAGATGTATGATCATGGTGGGATGTCAAGCGGTAAGATAAGCTATGACTTTTGGTCCAATACAGCAATCCCACTTCTTATTAAAAGGTTAAATATCGAGAATAAAAGGCTACAAGATAAATATCAGTACGGAAAAATTATTGAATTGTTTAAAAAATAAATATAAGAAGATTATGTTGTTGCACTTACGTTAGACGGTAGGTGCTTTCTTTATGACTGAAATTAGCAAGGAGGTGATAGCGTGGCAAGTAAAATCAAAGGGATTACCATTGAAATTGGAGGGGATACCAAGCCTTTAGAGAAAGCTCTTAGTGATGTTAATAAAACCAGTAGAAATCTTCAGTCTGAACTTCGTGAGGTAGAGAATCTCCTTAAGCTTGATCCAGGAAACACAGAGCTTATAGCCCAAAAGATGAAACTTCTCCAAGAGCAAACGGCTAACACCACTGAAAAGCTAAAGCGTTTAGAGGATGCACAGGAACAAGTAAATAGGCAATTTAGAGAAGGTAAGATTAACGATGAACAGTATAGAGCTTTTAATCGAGAGATTGAACAGACTAGAATTCAGCTAAGACAACTCGGTGAAGCGGCTAATGACTCTGTCGATGAAGTAGAAGAACTAGGCGATGCTAGTGAAGAGTCTGAAGGTAAGCTCTCCAAGTTAGGATCTATGGCTGGAAGTGCTGCTAAATCTATTGGAGGTATAGCAGTGAAAGGTACAGCTACTGCACTAGCTGGCATTGCAACGGCAGCAACTGGAATAGGTGTAGCGGCTGTAAAAAGTGCAGATGATACGCAAAAAGCACTTAATAGTTTACAAGTACAAACGGGTGCAACAGACTCTGAAATGAAAAGTCTTGAAGAAGGTATGATGGCAATCTATCGTAAAAACTTTGGAGAAAACTTTGAGGATATTGCAACCTCTATGGCTACTATTGCTCAGCAGACCAACATGACAGGTAAAGAGCTGGAAACTGCCACAACCAATGCCTTACTACTTAGAGATAGTTTTGATTTTGATGTGACGGATTCAACAAGAGCAGTGAATCAAATGATGAAAGAGTTTGGTATTAGTGCAGATGAGGCTTATACATTAATAGCTCAAGGGGCACAAAATGGACTTAATGCCAATGATGACCTCTTAGATACCATTAATGAATATAGTGTGCATTTTAATCAGTTAGGTTTAGATGCTGAAGATATGTTCAACATGCTTGAAAATGGTACGGAGAGCGGTACTTTTAGTGTGGATAAACTTGGAGATGCAGTAAAGGAGTTTGGTATTCGCGTAAAAGATGGTAGTAATACCACTACAGATGCCTTTGAAGCTTTAGGGCTAGATAGTGACGATTTAACTAAGCGCTTTTCTGAAGGTGGAGAAGAAGCTTCTGAAGCTTTTAATGAAGTGATTTCAGCTCTTATGAAATGTGATGATAAAGTTGTTCAAAACACAGCGGGGGTTGGACTATTTGGCACGATGTGGGAAGACTTAGGAGTAGAAGCCATTGGTGCTTTGACTAATGTAAATGGTGAAATTAGTAAGTCATCTGACACTTTAAAGCAAATGAACAAGATCAAATACAATGACTTGGGTAGTGCTATAAGTGGTATAGGGAGAATTCTTCAGACCGATTTTTTAATTCCTATGGGTAAAGAGGTTTTACCCCTATTAAGTGAGTTTGCCACTGCACTCTCAAAGGGCTTTAGTGGGGATAGTTTATCTAACTTTACTAAGTCAATTAACACTTTTTCTGAAGAAATCATTAATAAATTAACAGCAGCTTTACCCAATCTAGTCAAAGTCATAAGTGATGTACTAAGTGGCATAGCTTCAGCTTTAGCAGAGGTAATTCCCACTGTTTTACCCTTATTAATAGATGGGGCTTATCAATTAATTAATGCCTTGATTACAGTAATACAGGAAAATACACCCGCTTTTGCCAATTTAGCAGGTGAGCTAATAACAGGTTTCATTACTTTTTTGATGGAAACATTACCCTCTTTAGCAGATGCAGCTTTACAAATCGTCGTTACTTTAATGAATGCCTTATCAGAATCCCTTCCAACTTTAATTCCTGTTATGGTGGAGGGAATTTTAAATTTGGTTCAAGCTATTTTAGATCATCTACCTACTTTCATAGAAGCAGCAATTAACATTATTCTAGCTCTAGTAGAAGGTATTTTGAATGCCTTACCCACATTGCTAGAACAAGCGCCTGTTATTATTGGTCAGTTAGTAGAGGCACTTGTTGCTGCTATTCCCCAGTTAATAGAAGCGGCAGTGCAGATTATTACAGGACTTGTGACATTTATTATTAATAATCTAGATAAAATTATTCAAGCTGCTATTGAAATTGTACTAGCACTTGTAGCAGGACTCATTCAAGCTATTCCAGAGTTAGTTCAAGCTACTCCTAAACTAGTTGATGCCATTAATCATGTCTTTACCAGTACAAACTGGGCACAGATAGGACTTAATCTTGTTAAAGGAATTGCCAATGGAATTATAAACGGCATAGGTTCAGTTGTTCAAGCAGCTACAAAGATGGCTGAGAGTATTTGGAGTAGTATTACAAGTAGTTTTGATATGC
>JAZKZQ010000057.1:0-3901 GCA_045612745.1 Cellulosilyticum sp.
ACAGGAAAATATCCAAGGTCTAGAAAGTTATTATTCAGATAACTGGGATATAGAATCGCCTATTGATTTAAATAGATATACTACAGGAGATGGGAAAAAGCAACATGATTATATGGTAGAGCAAAAAATGACAGAGAAAAACTTTGATAAAATTAAAACTTTGGAAGCTAAGTTTTATGAGTGGAGTGAGGTGGGATATAACTGGGAAGAAGAATGGAATAAGGTAACATATTCTACCTATCAAGAAGTAGAAACGGAGACAGGAATATATGGACTAGCTTTTAGTATGCAGTATGCCCCATGGAGCATAGCGGTGGATGGTTTAAAAATGGTATATACATTTTCTAGTATAGCAGGAATAGTGATGTCTGTGATTTTAGCACTAGGTTTATGGAACACAGAGAAGAAACAACAACTTTTAGAAAAAAATAGACGTATGCTCATAGATGCCATAGGTCATGAGTTAAAAACACCCCTTAGTATTATTACATCTTATAGTGAAGGGCTAAAAGAAAAGATTGCTGAAGATAAGAGAGAACACTATTTAGATGTTATTTTAGATGAAACAAACAAAATGAATCAACTGATATTAGAGATGTTGAATTTATCTAAATTAGAAAGTGGTGCTTATAAGCTAAGGTTAGAACAGTTTACAATGAATGATTTATTACAAATTTGTTTAAAGAATAGGGAAAAGCTTTTTGAGGATGGTCAAATACGATTAGAAATACATAATATAGATGAATTAAAAGTAGAGGCAGATTATAGTTGTATAGAAAAAGTTGTGAGTAATATATTAATGAATGCCATTAATCATACGCCAATTCATGGGAAGATTACGATTAAGGTAGAAGGTAAAAAAGTAAGTGTAGAAAATGAGGGTGAACCTATACCAGAGAATAAATTACAGGATATTTGGCAAAGCTTTTATAAAGTAGAGAATATAGAAAATCGTGGTGGTGAAGGGACAGGTCTCGGACTAGCGATTGTGAAGCAGATTTTAGAGTTACATGGTTGGGAGTATGGGGCATGTAATATAGCAAGCGGTGTAAGCTTTTGGTTTAAAGTAAAATAGAGGAAATTTCCTATAAATTATAAATGTGATATATAGAGAAACCGACTAAAAACTTGAAACAACATGTAAGTAAATTGGTTTCTCCAAATGATTTCACAGTGCTAAAACCTATTAATAACTAAAATTTACAACTGTGAAATCTATATTGACATAAGCAAATAGATTGATTAGAATAATTACATTAGAAAATACTAAAACAATGATGAGACGAGTAGCTTATACTAACTTTTTCAGAGAGAAGATGCATTGGTGGGAGCATTTTTAAAGACTATAAGTGAAGACTACCTCGGAGTGATTGCAAAACAATTCGGTGACCCCGTTATCGTCAAATAACAAAGTGATTTTCAAATTTTTAGTTTAAGAAAGAGTTTCTTCTATTAATATAGTATAATAATAAGAGACTATTTTTGGAGATTAAGAAGTGAAAGTAACAAGGGTGGAACCGCGGGAATAAATATATCCCGTCCCTTTTAAATAAGGTGATTATTTAAAAGGGACGGGATTTTTTACGTTCCCAAATAATCATCATTTATAAATATATTTAAAAACTTGAAAGGAGCATTATAATGATTAAAATTACATTAAAAGATGGTAGCATCAGAGAATGTCAAAAAGGTACTACAGTACTTGGTGTTGCAGAAGAGATTAGTGGCGGTCTTGCAAGAGCAGCTTGTGCTGGTAAAGTAAATGGAGAAATGGTAGATTTAAGAACAGAACTTAACGAAGATTGTGAGCTTGAAATCTTAACATTTAATGACAAAGAAGGAAGATGGGCATTCCGTCATACAGCAGCACATATTTTAGCGCAAGCTGTAAAAAGAGTATTCCCAGAAGTAAAACTTGCTATCGGGCCAGCTATTGAAGATGGTTTCTACTATGACTTTGAAACAGAAAGACATTTCGTAGAAGCAGATTTCGAAAAAATTGAAGCTGAAATGAAAAAAATCGTTAAAGAAAAATTACCTATTGAACGTTTTGAACTTCCAAGAGAAGAAGCAATTAAACTTATGGAAGATTTAGGTGAACCATACAAAGTAGAACTTATCAATGACTTACCAGAAGGTGAAGTGATTTCATTCTACAAACAAGGTGATTTCACAGACCTTTGTGCAGGTCCACACCTTATGAGTACAAAACCAGTAGAAGCATTTAAAATCTTAAGTGCAGCTGGTGCTTACTGGAAGGGTAATGAGAAAAATAAAATGCTTGCACGTATTTATGCTACAGCATTCCCTAAAAAAGCTGAGCTTGCGGCTCACTTAGAAGCTTTAGAAGAAGCTAAAAAACGTGACCACAACAAACTTGGTCGTGATCTTAAACTTTTCACAACAGATGATAAAGTAGGTCAAGGCTTACCACTTCTTATGCCAAAAGGTGCTAGAGTCGTTCAGACACTTCAACGTTTTGTAGAAGACGAAGAAGAAAGAAGAGGTTATGTACTTACAAAAACTCCTCTTATGGCAAAAAGCGACCTTTACAAAATGTCAGGTCACTGGGACCACTATAAAGATGGTATGTTCGTACTTGGTGATGAAGAAAAAGACAAAGAAGTATTTGCACTTCGTCCTATGACATGTCCATTCCAGTTCACAGTATACAATGCTGAACAACACAGCTACAGAGATTTACCAATTCGTTATGGTGAAACATCTACATTATTTAGAAATGAGTCATCAGGTGAAATGCATGGTCTTATTCGTGTACGTCAGTTTACAATTTCAGAAGGTCACCTTGTATGTACACCAGACCAACTTGAAGATGAATTTAGAGGTGTAATTGAGCTTATCAATTATATGATGACTACATTTGGTATTCAAAATGATATTAGCTACAGATTCTCTAAATGGGACCCAAGCAATACAGAAAAATATATTGATGATCCAGAAGCATGGGAAAGAACAGAAGGTCTCATGAGAAATATTTTAGATCATCTTCAAATTAACTATGAAGAAGCTATTGGTGAAGCTGCATTCTATGGACCAAAACTTGATATTCAATTCAAAAATGTACATGGTAAAGAAGATACAATTATTACAGTACAAATTGACTTTGCACTTGGTGAAAGACTTGGTATGACATATATTGATGCAGATGGTGAGAAAAAACATCCACTTATTATCCACCGTACATCAATCGGTTGTTATGAAAGAACACTTGCTATGCTTATTGAAAAATATGCTGGTCAATTCCCTGTATGGCTTGCACCAACAGCAGTTAAAGTACTTCCAATCTCTGATAAATATGCAGATTATGCAGCAGAAGTTGTTAAAGAATTCAAAAATCGTGGCATCTTAAAAGTAGAAGTAGACTACCGTACAGAAAAAATCGGATACAAAATCCGTGAAGCACGTATGGAAAGAATTCCTTACATCGTAGTAGTAGGTGCTGATGAAATGGAAAATAGAACTGTTTCAGTAAGAAGTCGTCAAAAAGGTGATGAAGGTGCTATGGCACTTGCTGACTTTATTAACCGTGTAGACGAAGAAATCAAAACAAAATACAATTATTTACTTCATATGGAACCACAAGAAGAAAGTAAATAAGTAAATAAAAATAT
Source organism: Cellulosilyticum sp. (assembly GCA_045612745.1). GTDB lineage: Bacteria > Bacillota > Clostridia > Lachnospirales > Cellulosilyticaceae > Cellulosilyticum. Next base: position 3,633 of record JAZKZQ010000057.1, read on the forward strand.
AGGCTGCTCCCACGAAAGTGCTAGCAGCCTTTTTAGGTTATGGAGGTGTGGATAAGTTGAGGGCTCTCATTTTCCATCTCCGTCGCTCCGCTCCAAGTCGAGCAAAAATGAGAGCCCTCAACTTATCCACACCAGATGAGATTTTGGAAAAGACTGCAAAAAGCGTATGCACTTTTGTGTGAGATGTTTTTTGGTAAATATTAATAAAATATCTTGCGATAAATTGGGAAAAAATGAAAAACAAATATAATGTTGACAAGAGGAAAGAA
>JAZKZQ010000058.1:0-1972 GCA_045612745.1 Cellulosilyticum sp.
GTATGTTTGTACATCATCACTGAAAGCCCTTGTACGTCATCACTGACGCTATTTTTATAACTATATTTCTATCAATCCATTGATACTCAAGAGATTACTCTTCATCCCAGTTGTGATACACGTTCTGAACATCGTCATCATCTTCAAGAAGATCAAGCATTTTGTTCATTGATTTTACAGCTGCTTCGTCTGTAAGTGCTGTCCATGTTTGTGGTACCATTGTTACTTCAGACTCTGCCATTTCGATGCCTGCTGCTTCTAAGGCTGCATGTACATCTGCGAAAGCTTCTGGAGAAGTTGTGATTGTGTAACCTTCTTCTTCTGCTTCAAAGTCGTCTGCACCCGCTTCAATAGCCATCATCATAAGTTCATCTTCATCCATATCAGTTGCTTCTTTTTCGATAACGATTTGACCTTTTTTGTCAAACATGAATGATACACAACCTGTTGTCCCCATGTTTCCGTTACCTTTTGTAAAGTATGAACGTACATTAGCAGCTGTACGGTTTTTGTTATCTGTAAGTGTTTCTACGATTACAGCTACACCGTTTGGACCGTATCCTTCATATGTGATATATTCGTAGTGTACATTATCCCCTTCACCAGCGGCTCTTTTGATACTTCTTGCAATTGTATCATTAGGCATATTATTTGATTTAGCTTTTGCAATAACATCTGCAAGCTTTCTATTAATAGATGGATCTGAACCACCTTCTTTAACTGCTACTGCAATTTCACGACCAAGTTTAGTAAAGATTTTACCTTTTTGTGCGTCGTTTTTAGCTTTTTTATGTTTAATATTGGCAAACTTTGAATGTCCAGACATATCTGTTGCCCTCCTTATATATTTTTCTGCTTACCGAATGTCCTTCACCAGTTTCAGTAAGCCCACTAATTCATATTTTACCATATTGTCCTGAAATGTTGCAACAAGTTTACACTAATACATCAATAAGTTCAAATTCTCCTCTTTCAAGACTTACTTCTGCATTAGTGTTCTCTATAAGCCAATCACAAAAAGTATCTTGTTCCCCTACAAGCACTTCTACTTGCATAGTTACAACATCTGTATAAAGGCTATCACGTATTCTGTAACCCTTTTCACCTAATAAATATTGTACCCTTCCTACAAGGGTATAATTCATCTGAACATCTATAAGCTGAATACGTCTTTTTTCAATAATACCCGCATTTAAAAGTCCTTCTTTAGCTGCTTTACCATAAGCACGTACAAGACCACCTGTTCCTAGCAAAGTACCACCAAAGTATCTTGTAACACAAATTAACGTATTGCGTACATCTTCTCCTTTTAGTACTTCTAAAATAGGTTTACCTGCTGTACCTTGTGGCTCACCATCATCACTACAACGTTGAATCTCATTTTTCTCACCAATTTGATAAGCAAAGCAGTTATGTCTTGCATCATAATACTTCTTACGTAACTGTTGTAAGCATACCTCTGCTTCTTCTGGTGACTTTACTTCACAAACTGTAGCAATGAATTTTGACTTTTTTTCAACTACCAAGGCTTCTCCAGGCCCTTGTATGGTTCTATAACTCTCTAACATAATCTCACCTTATCGTTAAAATATTGTACCCTTATACTATCATAAAACTTGTCTTTTGTCTCTTATTATGTAGTATGCTTGTTAAAAAGCCTAGGTAATTCTTTATTTAGAAGTACCTAGGCTTTCATTCTATCTCACTATCTCTTTATATAATAATATAACTCTCTCTAATGATATTACTTTTAAAGTTAATGCTTTGTATGACTTTATATTAAAAAGTAAAGCCCTATACTGCTTATTTGCCCTACTTCAATTACTAGTGTACTAACTCATCAATTATTTCTTGTAAATGAATACCTGATACACTATTTTTATAAAGTTCTGTCACTAATTGACTAGCTTCAACAGCATTTTCAGAGAAATATTCTATGTGACTAGTTATCTGGTCTTTTGTGTCTTCTAAT
>JAZKZQ010000059.1:0-2513 GCA_045612745.1 Cellulosilyticum sp.
GATGTAATATGCAATGTAAGCACTGTGGTTCAAAATGTAATGAACCCTTACCAGGAGAACTTACAACAGAAGAGGCCCTTGATTTATGCGATCAAATAGGAGAATTAGGGTTAAAATGGATAACACTTTCTGGAGGGGAGCCACTCATAAGAAAGGATGTATGCTTGCTTGTTCAGCGATTAAGAGAAAATAATGTTATTCCAAATGTTATTACAAATGGTTGGTTATTAACAGAAGAGATATTAGATAAACTTATTGAAGCAGGTGTGGGAAGTCTTGCAATAAGTATAGATGGGGCTTTTGAAAAACATGATTATATGCGAAGAAGTGGTTCATTTGAGAGAGATATGATGGCTTTAGAGCTTATGAAAAAGAAAAATATAACACCTGCTGTTATTACAACAGTTACCAAAGGGAACATTGAAGATTTAGAAGCAATGTATGAAATTTTTAGAGACAATCAGGTTAAATTATGGCAGTTACAAATCGGTTTACCAATGGGAAGCTTAAAGGAGCAGAGTGAGCTGATTTTAGATCCAGAACAAATAGAAGACCTACTTGATTTTATGTATAGTAAAATAGATGCATCAGAAATGAAAGTGTATCCAGCAGACTGCATTGGATATTATACAGAAAAGGATAGTGTATTAAGAGGTATGATATTTGGAAGTGAAAATCCGGTTGTATGGCAAGGGTGTGGTGCTGGAAAGCATGGTTTTGGTATATTACATAATGGAGATATATTAGGATGTACTTCTATTCGAGATAGGGAGTTTATTGAAGGAAATATTAGAGAAAGGTCTTTAAGAAGTATTTGGGAAGATGAAGAAGCGTTTAGTTGGTCTAGAAAAATGTGTAAAGAGCAATTACAAGGACATTGTAAAGAATGTATGCACGGTGAAAGGTGTTTAGGTGGATGCTCAAATACAAGGTTAACAATGCAAGGGGATATCTATAGTGAGAACGAATACTGTGCTTATGCATTGAGGATTAAAAAATGTAAGAAAATTATTGACCAGAAACAAGATAGATTAGAGCTTTTAAAAACAGCATATAGCATGGCGGATTCAGGAGATTATCAAATAGCACAAATGATAGCAGACAAGCTAGAAGCTATGGGCGAAGTATCCAATGAATTTTATGCAGTAGCGGGATTTATATATTATAGTATGAAACAATATGAAAAGGGTTTGTTATATAATGAAAAAATTCTTAGTGCTGATGTGGCAGACATCTATGCAATGAAGGGGAAAGGCCTATGTCTCTGTAAAATGGGAAGAGTAGAAGAAGGATTAAAATATATAGAAATGGCAGCTGATAAGACAACAGCAGATGATATGGACCCATATGAAGATTGGATTGCTATGTTATATGAGTTAGGTGATAAGGAGCAAGGCAAGAAAGTGTTTGAAAAAGCTGAAGAGAAAAAGCCAGGTTTTATAGAAGCACATCAAGATGCTTATTGTGCATTTATTTTAAATTAGGATACTCTTATTTCATAAGCTGTTTAAATACATAAGTATAACGGAATATGCCTATGAAATAATATATCAAATATATTATGAAAGGGGAATTTTTATGAAAAAATCATTAAAGGCATTAAATGGGTTTGAGACACAAACAGAGAAAGAATTAAGAGAAGTAATGGGAGGAAGGATAAAATTACCATTTAGATCAGATGATGAGTTTGGCGGAGGAATTATGCTTTTATACGGCATACGTCCTGATGAGGATTTAATGGTTGCTAAGTATGGGGTGTTTGTTCCTGATAGTAAGAATATCAAGTAGTAAGTATAAGGCAATATGAGATAATATATTAAATATATTATGAGAGGAGAATTTTTATGAAAAAATCATTAAAGGCATTAAATGAGTTTGAGACACAAACAGAGAAAGAATTAAGAGAAGTAATGGGGGGAGCAATAACATTACTACTTAATGTAGATGATGATTTAAGTGATGAGCGTATGCCTTTATATGGCATACGCCCTAATAAGGATTTAATGATTGCTAAGTATGGTGTATTTATTCCTAATAGTAAGGATATAAAGTAATAAGCATAGGGCAATATGTATAGTAAAGTGATAGTAAGTGAAGCTTTTGCGCTTACTTCAATTTAACTAAGGGAGCTACATTCTAAGAAGATTAATTAGAGTATAGCTCCTATTTTGGTATATTTATATAAGAAACAATATAGCATCAGGTGCATAATAGAACTTTTAGAAGCATGAACAAGCTTTATATGCTAACATCATCTTAAAAAAGGGAGTCCTCTAAAAATTGATGTCTTCATATCACCAAAATATGCATAATAAGAACGTATTTAGGTAAAAATACGTGAGGATAATAATTCACATGGAGGTATGTTAATGAAGGGATATGTAGAAATTTTAGATGTATTTGCAAGAGAGGTGCTTGATTCTAGAGCTAACCCTACTATAGAAGTTGAAGTTGTTGTTGAAGGAGATTATGTAGGATCTGCTATTGTACCTTCAGGTGCTTCAACAGGTGAA
>JAZKZQ010000060.1:0-5569 GCA_045612745.1 Cellulosilyticum sp.
ATAGAATATGTGATACACTATATGCATCAACACTTTAATGAGCATTTATCTATCGAGGAACTAGCAGAATTAATTAATCAATCTAAATCTAATTTTACAAGATGTTTTAAAAAAGAAACAGGTAAGACACCTAAAGAATATTTGATTGAATTACGTTTGAAGAAGACAAAACGTTTATTAGAAGAAGGCGGACATAGCATTACAGAAATTGCACTAAACAGTGGGTTTAATAGTGGCGCACACTTTTCAGATTGCTTTACAAAGCATTTCGGTATATCCCCTAGGGCTTACAGAGAGCTATTTAGGTAGAAATGTATATGAATAAACTATGTGAGTAGACTATATAATCAGGTTAAAAGGGAGATAAGAAGATGAAAGTATATTATAAAAGTTCATTGTGGTATACAGGAGAGAATAGAGGAAAAAAAGAAGCAGAATGTAGATGCAAGCAAAAGATTAATTGGGCGTTTGAGCACTTGGGACAAAAATGTTATGTACCTTATATATATCGATTTAAAAAAGGTATTGTCTTTGATATTATAACACCCGTAGCAGATGAAGTATTTCAGGCGTATATTGAAAAATACAATGCAATAGACTTGCAGGATAAGCATCAAAGAAGGCAGTTAGAGGAAGAAAGACCCTACCAAACTGTAGACATTGCAGAAATCTGGATTAATGGGGAAAGTGGAGACAGATATAGTTCAAGTGCAAAGTTTTATTCGCCCCTTGAGAATATTGATGAAAACTATAAGAAGTTAAAGAAAGCTTATAGAGAAATTCTAAAAGATGAAATACATTTTTTTATAGAAAGAGTATGTGTACCATATCCTAATATAGCAACAGGTTTTCAGAAGTTAAAAAGACCTAAAAGAGGAGATGTAATTTATAGCTTAAAGATTGAAAGTCATGAAGTAGATAGAGATTATCCACTAGAGAAGAAATTTAAATTATCAGCTACGCAGCCAACATATGAAATGGAAATAATCCATCCTGTGAGTAAAGAAAAATATAGGCTTTCTTTTGAAATAGGTGAGCAACAATGTTTTAAAGTGGAAGAAAATCAGCTTCATACAACAGTTGCATCTTATGAAATAAATCCGCCTATTAAGAATGGGGATAGATTATATTTTGATAATAGTCTTGATTATAGAAGTAAATCTCAATGTAAATATGAACCAGAAGGCGCAAGAAGTATAGGGATTATAGGTGGTGCTGATGGGCCAACAGCTTTTTTTATGACTAGTAAGGTGAAAAAAAGAAGTTGTTTTTCTAAAATAACATTTGAATTTCAGGAAGAAGCTGAGTTTGAATTAAAGTCAATGTATATTACAGTAGTACCTAGACAAACTTACGAGTATCACAAAAAAGTATATAATATAAATATAATGTAGGAGGAGGTAATATCAATGGAAATGTTTGATATCGTAGATGAAAATGGTAATCCAACAGGTGTAGTAAAAGAACGTAGCAAAGTACATGAGGATGGTGATTTACATAGAACAGCTCATGTATGGATTGTGCGAGATAATGAAAAAGGTGGTTTAGATGTATTACTGCAAAAGCGTAGTGAAAATAAAGACTCTTTTCCAGGATGTTTAGATATCTCATCAGCGGGGCATATCCCAGCAGGTTCTGACTTTATAGAATCAGCACTGCGTGAATTAAAGGAAGAGTTAGGTATAGTAGCAAGTCCGGAAGAATTGGAGTATCGTTGGACTTTAAGAGCACATGATACTAACGTTTTTCATGGCAAAATTTTTAATGATAATCGTATTAGTCGTGTTTACCGCATGAAAAGAAATGACCTAGAGATAAAAAATATAAAAGTGCAAAAAGAAGAAATCCAAGAAGTACTGTGGATGGATTATGAGGAATGCTTAGAAGCAGTAAGAAATGCTACTATTAAAACCTGCATTATTTTAGAGGAACTAGAAAAAATCGGTGACTAAAGATTGTATGAATAATAGGAATTAAGAAAGAGGAAGCAAAATGAAATTAGTAGAAGTATATGAACAATACGTAAATCTTAATAGTGAGTATGCAGCATGGATAGAAAACCTTGTAAATGAAGACTTTCAAAATGACGCACCACCACTTATTAAGATAAGGTTACAAGATACAAAAGAGCAATTCGAAAATTTAATGGAGACATGCATGGGTCTTGAAGTAGAACCTGAGCAAGAAGAAAACTTCAAAGACCTTAGATATCTCTTAATGGACAGTGTATTTTTAGCAGGAGATCTTTTAGCCTTTTATAACGTAGAAGAATTAGGCCGCTTTAAAATGCGTGTTCTCAACTACCTCAATAAAAAAAGAAGAGCAGATCTGTTCGGAGAAAAGCCTAGCGACACCTGTCGTGCCGGGATGTAGCCATGGGGACAGGTCTCTAAATTTGATGTTGAAAGTAGCAGTACTCTTAGTAAAGTGAGAGGACTGCTACTTTTTTTTATGGATTTTGTACAAAATAATCTACAAGAAGAATTGTGCAGAAGTTTAGAAATACTAAACATATAAGTTGAAAGCATCATAAAAAAAGGGGGACTTATAATAGATAGAAGATGTGGCGTATAGCTTGAAATTGTATTCGTAGATACATTTATGGATAAATATATAATGCTGATCACGTATAAGTATAAAATGCAAGATAATAAGCTTGGGGATAAGTTCTGGAAATTCTAAGGTTTATGAATGATGGGGCGTAAAGACTTGCAATTGTCATGCATAGTGTAAAGGTCATAGCATATGCTAAAAGAGTGGGTTTTACATTGGGTAGGTGTACCATCAATGTGATGATATTTTTCAAGTTTCATCATATTGATGATGAAGCTAAATCACTTGAAGCGTGATTTATATTGTAGCTTATAAAAGTGGATGTTTTAGCAAACTAAAATGGAATCTATAGATGTACAATAATACTGAGGAGACTATGGATGCCAATCTCTAGGAGTTAGCTGAGCCATATATAACCTTTGAACTAGCTGTTTTAAATAAATTAAGTAATAGATGCTTATACTAACTTGCATAAGTCACATAGGAGCTACAAGAGAGTAATTAGTTGCTATTACTGGGTTTCTATTGGGGTTAATCACTTACAAAATAATGGAAAATATTGGTGATTAACATAGTAATATCAATGGTTTAATGAAATTAAGCTTTAAGGTAACTTAAAGGGAAGAAAAAGATTTAAAAAAGCGCATAATCACCAAATAATCCTGATTAATCACTATATAATCACAATGTGATGAAAGTATGATTAAGTTGTGATTGAATTTGATTAAAAATAATCCGAAGATGATTGTGGGTGATGGTGAGAAAAGAATGGTGTGATGGAATAAGATGGGTTTTGATGCAAGGTATTTAGGGATAGTATAAAAATGGGATTAATGGTATTGATTATATGATGAAGCATCTTTTATAATAAGTAGATAGGTGTTTTATAGATTTCATATGTATAAGTTTTAGTTATTTCTAAGATGATGCCATGTGAAATACTTGAGAGAAACAATCTTATATGGGATACAATGAAAATAAGAGATAAATATGATGGAGAAGACAATGACAATACAACAGGCAGCAGCTCAGCTTTTGGCTGAACATAAGAAACCTCTGAAATCTAAAGATTTAGCAAGATTGGCACAAGAGAGAGGGTTGGTAGCACCAAGTACAGCAAAAGACCCAATTCAATCTTTATCTCAAGTGATTGAGCGTAATATAAGATTAGATAAAGGCAATAAACCAAGACTAGTATTTGTAGAAACTAGTATTGGGCGCTGTATTGCGTTACCTGTATGGTATGAAAAAAAGAAGGTTGAAGAAGTAGAAAAGAAAGAAGTTGTTACGCAAAAGATAGAAAAAGTAGAGGTGGGTATTCCATCTGATATTTTAAATAAAATACAGCTGTATCAAACTAGCTTTAAATTACCATCTGTAGAAGCTGCTATTGTACAGCTTACTAAGAAAGGTTTAGGGGCAACAGCTAATGACCTTATTGAAAAACTAAAGATAGAACTAGAGGGCTTATAAAGTAAAAAATCATTTAAAAATTACACTTAAAATTTTGAAAGTGTAATTTTTTTTACGTAATTTCAGAAGCATTAAATTTCTTCAATAGAGTCTCCATATTGCTTTAATATAATTTTAATACCTAATTAGAGGTTTCTAACCCTACTTTTATTTTAAAACTTCTAGAATAAAACGTAAGTAAGGTAATACTTTAAGTTTACTTTAACTAGTAGAACTGAGAGAAGATAATAAATAGAGGTGGCGTATGAATGATGTTATACAGTATGTGTTATATATAGTAATTCTAATAGTGTTAGACATTCCATTAGGTGAGTATATAGGAAAGGTAATGAATGGGGAAAAGGCTTTTTTAACTAAAATATTAAAACCGCTAGAATACTTGATTTATAGACTTTTAAATGTAGATGAGAAAGAAGAAATGAATTGGAAGAAATATGGGGTAAGTATAGGGGTACTGAGTGGTTTATCTATAGTTGTATTATTTTTAATATTAATTTTCCAAGGTGTATTACCCCTTAATCCAGAAAAGGTATCTGGAATGAGTTGGGATTTGGCACTAAATACAGCAGTTCGTTTTATTCCAATGATGGCAGCCTTAGCAATGGCTGGAAGTTTGGTTTCTAAGAAAAAGATTGCCATAACAGCAGGGACGCTTTCTACATCTAATGGGATGTTTATTGGTTTACTTATATTTGTAGTGTTACTTATTGGCGCTTTAAGCTTTTTTCCAGCTTTAGCACTTGGACCAATTGCGGAATATCTACAAATGATAGGTTAGGGGGAATAGATATGAATCAAAAAATGATAAGGCGTGCACTTAAAGATGCATTCTTAAAGTTGTCACCTAAAGTGCAAATAGGTAATGCGGTTATGTTTTTAGTTTATGTATGTGCCATTCTGACTACAGGACTTTATGTTTTATCACTCTGTGGTATAAAGGATGCACCTTCTGGTTATACAGGAGGGATTAGTATTATTTTATGGTTTACAGTACTTTTTGCTAATTTTGCAGAAGCTATTGCAGAAGGTCGTGGTAAGGCACAGGCAGATACTTTAAGGGCTTCTAAAAAAGATGTAGAAGCTAAGAAACTATTAGATCCAAAAGATATAAGTATTTATGACCTAGTTATTTCTTCTACTTTAAGAAAAGGTGATGTGGTTTTAGTAGAAGCAGGAGATCAAATACCTGCTGATGGTGAAGTGATAGAAGGGGCGGCATCTGTAGATGAAAGTGCTATTACAGGTGAATCAGCACCTGTTATTAGAGAAGCAGGTGGTGATAGAAGTGCAGTAACAGGTGGCACGTTAGTAACTTCTGATTGGATTGTAGTAGTGGTAACAAGTGAGGCTGGGGAAAGTTTCTTGGATAAAATGATTGCTATGGTAGAAGGTTCTGCGAGAAAAAAAACACCTAATGAAATTGCGAGGCTACTGAAAAACTATCGTTTTTTTAGATAAAGCCTAAATCAGTACTTCAAAAAAAGGCAATTAAAATCTAAAGTTAAGATTTTAATTGCCTTTTTCTTTTATTATTAAGTTAATG
>JAZKZQ010000061.1:0-10072 GCA_045612745.1 Cellulosilyticum sp.
ATCCCCCTTCTACATTATAAGCAGAAACAATTCGCTTTCTTCTTTTACCTTTTAGGTCCAAAAAGAAAGTTGGAGTAGTAGGGGGCTAATAGTCTACCTCTGTAGTAATCTGTTGATGCTCTTGTGAAGATAGTCAAAGCGCCCTTAGTGGGAATGTCTGAAGCGAAACGAAGTGTAGCAAGTTTTCCCACGTTGCTTTGACTATCCTCACGTAGAGCATCACAGATTACGCAAGGCGTAGCTATTAGCCACCACTACTCCTACGGCGCATTTTGCTATCTTACTCAACTATTTTTTCTTAACTTCTTTGTAATGCACATCTACAATAGGACCATTTTGTGATGAATGATCTTTTTTATGATGTGCATTATTATAAGTAAATTTAATTTTTTGTTTTAAATTAGTTGGTAGAAAGTGAATAATAATTGCTAAGGCTGCTACAAGCACCACAATACTAAATACTAAGGAAAGTACAAAGCCTACAACTGAAAAAATGACACTTAATAAAACACCAGTTATAGCAATCACAGGGATTAAGATAACAATACTTAATAGTAGAGCGGCAATACCATGAAACTCTTTGTTACCAATTTTTAAATGAAAATTTGAAATGTGCATTTATTTAACTCCTATTCTAAAAATAACTTAAGTATAGTATAAAGGGATAATATAAAAAAATAAAGTAGCTTTATGATAGCTTTTACATTTATAGAATTTAGTTATTCATAGTTTCTCTATACGCAATTTTACTTGTTGAATTTGTAGCTTATCTTGCGTTATAATGTGTGTTGCAAAATGAACGAAAGATCCAAAGGAGTTTTTTTAGAGTATGATCAGGCAATATATATGGAAATTAGTTTTTCGAGTAGGGATTTTCTTATCTATGCTCTATATCTATTTTTGTTATCCAGCATTTCTAGAGATAGAAAATAAGTTACATAATTCTCAGCTGGCTTTACCAATTTTTATAATTTGGATTATTCTCATGGCAGAGATGATTATTCAAATATTACCACAGAGTAAGATTACTATGGGATGTCTTAAGCAGTTTAAATGCAATTACCAAGAAGTTTCAAGAAGTTATAATGCTGATAAACTTAAAGTTTATATAAAGAAGATGAATGAAAAGGCTTTAGTTGTACTTGTTGTATGGCTGCTGTTTAATAGCGTATTTGGGGTGCTTTATTTTCAAGGAGTAATAGGTGTTAAGGAGTTAGTATTACTCTCTATCTTTTATTATGTATGTGACCTAATCTGTATAATTTTCTGGTGTCCATTTCAGTCATTAATTATGAAAAATAAATGTTGTGTCACCTGTAGGATTTTTAACTGGGGGCACTTTATGATGTATACACCTATGGCATTTATAGCAAGTTTCTTTTCAATAACTCTGTTTGTGACTTCAATTTTGATTTTAATCAGATGGGAATATGTGGTTAGAAAATATCCAGAGCGCTTTTGGGAAGGAACAAGTGAGAAGTTACAATGTGTGAATTGTACAGACAAAATGTGTGTAGTTAAGAAGGGGCATATAAGTAAGGGGAAAAGTGATCAAACAGTAGCACGTCCTTAGAATGCTTGACATATAGTATAGTAGAGTAATTTCTTTGATTATCATACTATATGGAAGGTGAAAAGATGGCATATACAAGATCACAATTTATTGCAAAGGTGGCACCCTTAGCAGAGGCAGATAGTAAACGTTCTAAAATTTTAGCAAGTCTTACCATTGCGCAAGCTATATTAGAAAGTAACAATGGGAATAGCCAGTTATCTACCCAGGGGAAGGCATTATTTGGTATTAAGGCTACAAGTGGATGGCGTGGTAAAGTTTGGACAGGGTATACTTTGGAATATTATGATGCAAATAGTACAGTAGTTTTAGCTGGATTTAGAGCTTATGAGAGCTGGGAAGAAAGTATTACGGATCATAGTAACTTTTTATGTAGCAAAGTGCGTTATGCAAAAGTAGTAGGAGAGAAGGATTATAAGAAGGCGTGTCAGTATATTCAAGAAGCTGGTTATGCCACAGATCCTAACTATGCACAGAAGCTTATAAGTCTAATTGAAAGTAATAATTTAACGAAGTATGATCAAGTAGATGTCCAAGCTACTTTAGATGAAGAATTGTCTAGTGCAGTAAGTAAGATTATAAAAGCTGGCATTAGTCTAGAGTTTAATAAATGGAAACGTAAGGATTTAATGGAACTTAAAAATGTACCAGCACTTATATGTAAATTAGCCGGTGAAGAAAATTATGAAAAGGCAGTGGATATACTTGTTAAAAAGCAAGTTATCACAAATCGCAGCATATGGGATAAGAAAACTTATAAGCGTGAGCATGTGCGTTCACTAATTATAAAATTTGCAGCGAGTTTATAAAAAAACAAGCCAATAGTTTAAGCAGAAAACTTGGGAGTGTATGCTTAAATTATTGGCTTATTTTTACGTTAGAATGTTCTTTGGAATATTTGTTTATGAAATTTGTTTGATAAAAAGTTAGGTATTTTTTAATATAAATGTATTCGAACATTTGTTCGAATACATTTATAAATATATCATAATTATTTATAGATTTCAAGGTTTTTTTTGGAATAAATTAAAAGTAGGCATAGGGAAAAAGATAAAACAAATACTAGTTAAAAAGAAGAGTGTTTTGTAAGAAAGGAATGAGTTATGCCTAGACCTAGATATTTTGTTATTGTGTCCCACTGTTTATTAAATCCTGCAACTAGAGTACATGTATTAGGCAGACGATTTACATTAGCTGCTAAAATATGTGATTATTTGTTAACTAAAAATATAGGTGTAATTCAGTTGCCTTGTCCTGAGTTTACAGCTATGGGATACTGGCGTAATCCACAAGGGAGGCAACAATATGATAATGTGTTCTTTAGAAAACATTGTCGTAAGGAGTTAGAAAGTTCTTTGGATATGGTAAGTGAGCTGGTGAATAATAGTAATACCTTGCTTTGTTATATAGGTATTCAATCAAGTCCGACTTGTAGTATTCATTGGGGTAAGCATAAGCTAAATCGTTATAAAACAGAATCAATGGAAGAATTACCTCATAAAGAAGCAAATAAAGATGACTTATCAGAGAAGGCGGTAGCAGTTATAAAGGAAGAGCCAAGTGACTACGGTGTGATGACACAGGTATTAGATGAAATGCTGAGAGAGCGAGAAATCAATATTCCTTATTTAGAAGCACCTGTGAAGGAAAGTTTACAGTCAGAACGTGCAGAAAGGTTTTTTAATGATTTAGATGATCTATTAAATATTCCTATAGCTTATAGAGAAGATTATACAAAAGCATAAAGAAGCTGCTCTGTCAGCTTCTTTTTTAGTATACAAAATGTAAAAACAAAAGATAAAAATAAGGTAGTCAGCATAAAGCTTAATTACTTTTAATATATTTTATAGTATAAGAAAGTTTGATTTTTAACTTTTTTATTTTTAGTAAAATAGTTAGATTTAATGGATATAAGGGGGAAAGAGTTATGGCAAAAACGAAACGTGGTAAGGCATTAAAACGAGATGGTTATGGGAGAGGAACTTGTCCAATATGCAAGAGAGCTAGAGTGAAGCTAGCTTGGGAAATTAAACGAGATGGTACGAAAGTAAGAATATGTAAGGTTTGTAATGGTAGAGTATTAAAAGGTAAAGTGACGCTTAATTGAAAAGTATGTTCAAAGTCTAGGAAAATATGGTATAATCAAAAAAAGCATTCTTAATGTTTCATAACTATAGAAAAAAAGGAAATGATATATACATAGAAGCTTTGAAATATTAGATTCTAGGAGGAACAACTATGTCAACACCACATAACGCAGCAAAACCAGGGGATATTGCAGAAACAGTCCTATTACCAGGAGATCCATTAAGAGCGAAATTTATCGCAGATAATTTCTTAGAAGATGTCGTACAATACAATACAGTAAGAAATATGTTCGGTTATACAGGAACATATAAAGGTAAAAGAATTTCTGTTCAAGGTTCAGGAATGGGGATGCCATCAATTGGAATTTATGCACATGAGCTTATTCATGTATATGGTTGTAAAAACCTTATTCGTATCGGTTCAGCAGGTAGTATGAGTGCAGATCTTCCACTTCGCCATATCGTATTTGGTATGGGAGCTTGTACAAACTCTAACTATGCAGTGCAATACAACTTACCAGGTACATTTGCACCAGTAGCAAGCTTTGAACTTTTAGAAAAAGCAGTAGAAAAAGCGAAAGAAATAGGTGCTAACTACAAAGTTGGTAATATTCTTTCTTCTGATATTTTCTATAATGCAGATGAAACAACTACTGAAAGATGGTCTAAAATGGGTGTTCTTGCAGTAGAAATGGAAGCAGCAGCACTTTATATGGAAGCAGCAGCAGCAGGTGTAAATGCTTTAGCAATGGTAACAATCTCTGATAATCTTATCACAGGAGAAGAAACAACAGCTGAAGAAAGACAAAACACATTTACACAAATGATGGAAATCGCATTACAATTAGCATAATTAATAAATAAGGGAGTATGATGAGAAGATTTCATCATACTCCCTTTATTTATATTATAACTAAGAGGTTGCTGGTGATTCCATAGTAGAATTACTAAGATAAACTCTATTTTTTCCATTATTTTTACAAAAATAAAGATTGGCATCAGCTTTTGCAATGACCTCTTTTAAACTAAGTGTTTCGTTAGCTTTAATGTAAGCTCCAAAACTAGCAGTAACAGAGCGTGTAATATTAGAATCTGTAATGCTAGTAGTTTCAATAGCAAGACGTATAGCTTCTAAACGATTTTGTAAACTTGTATAATCAGTAAAGTTATTAAAGAAAATAATAATTTCTTCTCCCCCATAACGTGCAACTAAATCACTTGGCCTTGTCATATCTTTAATAATTTGTGCCACTGCTTTTAAGACAGCATCCCCATAAAGATGTCCATAAGTATCATTAATCTTTTTAAAATTATCAATATCAATCATAACAATAGCATAGTTATCTGTTTCTAAATGATGAAGTGCATCTAATGTTTCAAAAAAGTAACGTTTGTTAAAGATACCAGTGAGACCATCTATATTGGCACTTTCTTTAATTTTGTTGTAAAGTAGGTTATTTTCAATAGCAACAGCTACATGGTTTGCTAAAGAAGATAAGAATGTGGCATGTAGCAATGAAAAGTAATCTTTTTGCTGATGCTGTATAATGATAAAACCTAGTGCATTATTATTTACTGTAATAGGTACCCCTAAACAAGAAAATACTGGCGAGGCATCTATGGTACTTGAATAAATAGAGGTGGAACTATTTATAATAAATTCTTTTTCATTATGACGTATAATAAGATCCTTTTCTGCCGCTATACAAGGAAAGGAAAATGTACCAGAGGTAGCAGGGACATACTCATCATCTAGTTTAATGTAAATTGTAGAATATCTGGCACCAAATATACCTATCAGCATATCGTTAATAAGTGGAAATAAATCTTTGCTTTTGATATACTGATTAATATATTTGCTAATTTCTAGTAAATTCGCAAATAGATTAAGTTTTTCCTCTAAAACAGTAATCTGAGTTGATAGATTCGCTATGGTTTTTTCTGTAAATTGTTGGTATTTTTCGAAAGACTTGTTGTCCATAAGCAAACTCCTTTTGTATAATTCTAGTCTTCGTCAATATGTTTATGAGACTTAAGTTTCTTTTTTATTTTCTTTATATATTTATATGATAAATATTTTTTATTATGTTTTTTGTATATATAGCAAAGGTTAAAATAAATTTGTAAGTCATCCGGAAAAGCTTTGTGCAAATCTTCATAAATTTTAATAGCAGCATCATAGTGTTTGTAACGACAATGACATTCGGCTAAGTGCATAAGATACGTCTTACACTCAGGTGCAAAACTTACTGCTTTCTCAAGTGCACTAAGTGCATCTTTATATAAGCCTTCTTCCATAAATACAAGCCCTAAGTTGTTATAGGCTAGAGCATCAGTAGGTTCTAAGGAGATACATTCTAAATAGCATAACCTAGCTTTAGTTAAATCACCTAACATATGGTAAGCATAAGCTTTCATATAAATAACCTTTAAGGTAAATTTCTGAGTTTTAGTGAGTAAATCACAGTAGCTAATACAGAGCTTATAATGGTCTTGAACAGCTGCTTTCTTAGCTAGTGGTAATAAAGATTTATTAGGATGATATAATAATTCTTTATATTCAGTGGCCAAACAATAAGGTAAATGTTTTTCATCTAAAAAGTTTTGAAGTTGTATTAAATCTAATTGGTTTATTGTTTGATAATAATCTATAAAACGACAAACTAAATAGAGAGAAGCATTTTTAAAGAAATATTCAAGCTGAGTACTAATAAGCTTATTGCAACTTTCATAGGCACCTAAGTCAAATAGTAGTTTTACCTTTTGATAAATATAAAAAGGTGAATTATTACTAAAGACAATAGCAGCATCTAGAGACTGAAGGGCTGCTTCTATAGCACCTTTGGTAGCTAGAGTGAGTGCTTTTTGAAAATATACATGTGGTGTAAAATCTACAGTCAGAATAGGTTCTTTCATATTAGGCCTCCTTTGTCAAGAAACAATATGACAACAAAGTATGTAAAAAAACAGATTATATATATTGTAATGCAAAAAATGAAGATGTACAATATTTACAGGAAAAAACAAGCAAATATTTAAAGAATTAGTAAATAAGAGAAGATAAAAATAAAGATTTAAACTAGAAGATAAAGGAGAATAAAATGAATATACAAATACAGATTTTGCAGTTTTTAGAGCAGATGCGAACAGAAACATTAACACTTTTTATGACGGTTATTACGATGATGGCAGAAACTTTATTTATTTCAGCAATTATTGCTACTCTATACTGGTGTGTAGATAAGTCAAAAAGTAAACGTTTAGCATGGATGATTTTTTGTAGTACAGGAATGAATGGTATTGTAAAAAATATTATTAAGATGCCTAGACCATTTCAAGTGGGTGTAGTATCGCCTATTCGTGTACAAACAGCTACGAGTTATTCATTTCCAAGTGGCCATACACAAGCAGCTACAAGCTTCTGGGGTGGTAGTATGATTGTACTAAAGCAAAGACCAGTAATTTGGCTAGGATGTTTTATGATTGTTCTTACAGGAGTTTCTAGGATGTATCTAGGGGTGCATTGGCCTATGGATGTAGTAGGTGGGATTTTGTTTGGTATAGTTTCAATACTTTTGGCGAATAAACTTATTAATGAGCAAGGTGAGATTACTAAGTGGCATATTTTAGGGACAAGTATAGCTTTTATACTTGTATTATTATTTAAGGTGGATAGGGATTTATACAAAGCTATTGCTAGTCTCTGGGGATTCTCAGTAGGTGCATTTTTAGAACAAAAATATATTCAGTTTAATCCTATTCAGTCAAGACGTATACAAATAATAAAGATTGTTATTGGGATAGTGGGGCTTCTTATATTACAGGTAGGGCTCAAAAAAATCTTTCTAGAAGGAAAACCTTTTGATATGGTGCGTTATGCCCTTGTCATGCTATGGGTGTTAGCAGGAGCACCATATTGCTTTAAGAAGTTTATTAAAAGTCATTAAGTAGGTATACTCCTTTTCAAAAAATACATACTAAAGAAGAGGATGTAGCATAAAGGAGTGGACTAGAAATGATGAATATGAGTATTAATTGTGATGTAACTGAATGTAAGTATCATAATAAAACTGAAAGATATTGTACGTTAAATGCAATTAAGGTAGAGAGAGAAAAAAATAAAGATGGTGCCCCTACAGGCTATGCGGATTGTGCAAGTTATGAGAAAGGGTGATTTGAAGGTGTTACTTGAGTCAAAGTGTTTGATTTAAGTAACACTTTTTTCTATTATTGTGCCAGTGCTAAAATTTGGACATCCTTCATATATATAAGTTATCAAATAGGAGGGGTGAGGTATGAAACAGAGAAATAATTGGTTTATTACAGGAGGCTTATATCTCCTTTTAATTTTTCTCGCAGTTAAGGTAGTATATGTAGCATATAACTATTATACAGGACCGCTACGGGTAGTAGAGGTGTATACAAATGCTTTGCAGCAGGGAGAGTACGAAAAAGCTTATAAGCTTTTAAATGATGAAAGTTTAGATTCATTAGTAACGGAAAAACAGATGATTGATTATTATAGGCAGATCTATACAAATCGTCTATTATACGTTAAAAATGTAGGGAATATGCACTTTCAAGGAAAAAATAATGCCCGTTGTAAGGTGGTGTATAGCTTTAAAAATGAAAGCAAAGAAGATTATTTACAGCTTGTTTATAATCATAATAGATGGGAAATTGTAGCACCTTTTAAAAGCTCTAGTGTGACTATATATGCCCCTGCAATTTCGCAAGTTTATATAAATGGCAAGAAGGTTTTAAATCAGAATGAAGGAATGTTTAAGGAAAATGGCTTATTACCAGGCAATTATATGTTACAAGTTAGTTTTCCAAATACTAAGTATAAAGATTATCATCAAGTGATTAAATTACCGGAGCAATCAGAAGTGATTTTACCATATGATATGGTGAATATAGGTATTAAGACCATTAAAGGAATGGAAGTAAGTTTAGGTGGATTTCAGAAAGTAGCTACTAAGCCCCAAATCAATTTTAATGATATTTTACCAGGCGAATATACATTAATGATTAAAAGTCCTTATGATACAATTACACCTATTACAGAGACAGTGACTATAGGGGATACAAGTTGTAATTTAAACTATGATGAAGTTACACTTTCAATAACAGGTAAGAAAGCATGGAAAGACTTTATTAATAACTTTTATAATGATTATTTAACGGGTATTAAAACACAAGAGGTGAATTGTATTAAAGGGTATTTTAAAGGTTATATACAACAAGAGCAGCTAAAACTTTTTGATGACTGGTTTATTAAAGATAAAGAGATTCAACACGCACAACTTCAAGTTGAAAGTGAATTGGGTAATATTACTCAAGAGGGGTATTTAAATGTACAGACTATGGAAATTGTAGAACTTACCAATCATGAAGATATAGAGGGAAGTATGGAAAATAGAATTTATCGTGTCGTTTTAAATTGGGATATGCAAGTTGATATTATGAAGGAGCAGTGGCAAATTGTGGATAGACGTTTAAAAGAGAGTATCATTGCCTATCAAACTGAAGATGGTAGATGGATACAATATTAAATAGAAATATAAGTTGGTATTGAATGTTTTATAAAAGTTGTTAAAATATAGTGTATACCATTATACATAGTCCGGCATGAGTTGGGCAAGGAGGAAAAAATAAGTGATCTACGAATCTGATATAGCAGATAAAGCGTCATTAAGGGAAAGAGTATTTCAAAGTATTAGACAATCTATATTGGACGGTAAATATAAACACGGTGATACATTAAGGGAATCAGCTATTGCAAAGGAATTAAATGTAAGCCGTACACCTGTAAGGGAAGCTATTAGACAATTGGAACTAGAAGGGCTTGTGCATTCTATACCAAATAAGGAAACAATCGTATGTGGCATTACAGAAGAAGATGTACAAGATATTTTTATGGTAAGAAGTAGATTAGAAGGAATTGCAGGTAGGTTAGCAGCAGAGCGTATTACAGCAGAAGAACTTGATAAGATAAAAGAAATACTGGAACTTACGGAGTTTTATGCAAACAAAGGGGATTTGAGTCGTATAGAAACTTTAGATCATACTTTTCATGATGCTATTTATAATGCAACTAAAAGTAAGATTATTAAGCACATATTATCTGATTTTCATGTGTATATCAAACAAACAAGAAAAAAATCGATTGCAATACCAGGCAGGGTAAAATGCTTATTAGAAGAACATAATGCAATCTATGAGGCAATTAAAAATAGAGATGGGGATAGGGCTGAAGAACTTATTAATGCGCATTTAGAAAAGGTTACCCATAATATCCATTTGTCTTAAAACAAATGGATAGGAGTAACTTTTTTTGTTTGAGGAATTAATGAAAATGATGCAGAAAAATAATTTGGAATTGTATAAAATGTAGAAAAAGATAAAATAA
>JAZKZQ010000062.1:0-70173 GCA_045612745.1 Cellulosilyticum sp.
GTAATACGCTTATCTAGTCCGTAAATAAGACTACCACCACCAGTTAGTACAATTCCTCTATCTGAGATATCAGAAGCTAATTCTGGTGGTGTCTCTTCTAAAACGGCATAAATACCTTCTATAATTCCCAACACGCACTCTTCTAATGCTTCTCTAATCTCTTCTGAATTAACTGTTACATTTTTAGGTAGTCCAGATACTAAATCTCTACCTCTTATTTGTATTTCGGCAAGTTCTTCTCTTTTATATACACTTCCTACACTAATTTTTATTTCTTCTGCTGTTCTTTCTCCAATAAGAAGGTTATATTTCTTTCTCATAAACTTCATGATCACATCATCAAACTCATCCCCTGCAATCTTAAGTGATCTTTTGGCAACAGCACCACCTAATGAAATAACGGCTATATCAGCTGTCCCCCCACCAATATCTACAATCATACTCCCACAAGGTCTTGAAATATCGATTCCTGCCCCAATTGCGGCAGCAATAGGTTCCTCAATTGTATCTACATATCTCGCCCCTGCTTGTCTTGTTGCATCTTCTACAGCTTTTCTCTCAACTTCTGTCACGCCACTTGGAATACATACACCAATTCTTGGCTTAACAAGTCGGTGCCCAATTGCTTTTTGAATAAAATATTTAAGCATGGCTTCTGTTGCATCATAATCCGAAATAACCCCCTGTCTTAAAGGTCTAATTGTTCTAATATTCGCTGGTGTTCTCCCTATCATTGCTCTAGCCTCTTCACCTACAGCGATTACTTCATTCGTTCTCTCTTTAACTGCTACTACTGATGGCTCACGTAGTACAATGCCTTTTCCTTTTACATATACAAGTACATATGCTGTACCTAAATCTATTCCTATATCAGCACCCATTCCAAACATAAAATTTCTCCTTCATTTATCATAATTCCACATATCTACTTATTTTCATATGTAGATGCTTGCTGTAATCCCTTATGTGTGTAATCTCTTAAGTAATTATAACACTATTCCATTGCTCTTTGCATAAAAGTTGCATTTATTTTTAGTGTTTCCTTTCCTAAAAATAATTATGAGGCCATTACATTTAGAATTAATGTAATGACCTCACTTTTAAAACTATTTCATAATAGTTGAATACTTTTCTTTAGTTGCCAGTCCTCCTCTTAAGTGTCTTTCCGCCTTATTAAGCTCTAAAACTTTCCTAGCTTCATTAGCTAACTTTGGATTTATCTTTTCAAGTCGCTCAGTTACATCTTTATGAACTGTACTCTTGCTAATTCCAAACTTCTTAGCAGTTTCTCTCACCGTAGCGTTATAAGTAATGATAAATTTTGCAGCTTCTACTGCTCTCTCTTCTATATACGCTTTCAAGAAAAGGTCCCCCTTAACACGACTCTTGATTTATATGTATGCACAGCCATTCCTTCTTATTACTAATTCTCATTTATTTTTGTACCAAATTATATCTTGTATTTTATAATAATAATAGATCGTATCCGCTACAAATATCCCTTAGTAATGACCTTCAAGATTATACAGAAAAAACAGGCTACTGACACATTTTGTATCATAGCCTGTTTTCTTTAATTTTGAGCTAATTCTAGATAACTTGCTGGGTTCACAAGCTTATCTTCATTTCTTAGTTGTAAATAAATATTGCTACCTTCAACAATAAATGGACCTGTAGGTCTTCCCACTGTACCTAGAACATCTCCGGCTTTAACTTCTTTTCCTTTGAGAGATTCATTAGGGATACCACCTTGGAAGCCATAAATAGCTTTATATCCATTATCAAGTTGTAAGACCATAATTTTCCC
The DNA here is from genome assembly GCA_045612745.1 of Cellulosilyticum sp. Taxonomy (GTDB): domain Bacteria; phylum Bacillota; class Clostridia; order Lachnospirales; family Cellulosilyticaceae; genus Cellulosilyticum. Next base: position 1,808 of record JAZKZQ010000062.1, read on the forward strand.
TAGATTACCTACGTCTGTTATATTATCATCTTCCATAGTCGTAGAATCTAAAATAATATCTAATACTTTACCATTAGAAACAGCTTTAACCTCTGTTCCCTCTTCTGCTGATAAACAAATACCATTTGTACGTGTTGTTGAGTTATATGATTGACTAAACCATGGTCTTGTAGTCTCATCTGTATAAGGAACAACTTCTATTCCATCTACTGGAAGTTGAAATGTAGCTGCAGCAGCTTCTTCAGCTGTTGCTGTAGTACTAGCAAATGTTTGCGTATTTAGCTCCTCTTCAGTTTGTTCAGTTACACCTTCTGCCGTCTCATTATTAGTCATATTCTCTGCTACATCCTTAGTTGTCTCATCTGAAGCTTGTGCCTCATCTTGTGCTTGATTTTCTTTCTCTGTTGTAGTAGTTTCATCACTTGTTAGTGACTCTTCCTCAGATGTATCATATTCATCTGTAGGCATTTGATCATCAACGATAATAGGTGTACTTTCGTATTCATCTGTTATCATACCACCAGCCTGCTCATTTTTAATATTTGAGTCTGGTTGAATATTGCCTTCCTTAGGTAAGAATAATACAGCTACAAGTGCACCAACGATGACGATTCCCATTGAAATGTAAAATACATTTTTCTTTAAAAACTGTGTAATTTTATTCATTTTCATTATTTACACCTCCGACGTTTTAATTATCGCCAGAGTATTTTCTTATTATTCAATTGTATCTAACTTTTTTAATTATTTTTCTCGTTGTTCTTATAACTTTCTATTTGTATCCCTTTATAATAATGTTCAAGGATTTCCTTATAGTTTTTTCCTTGTTTGGCTAACTCATTTGCACCATTTTGGCTAAAACCTACACCATTTCCACTGCCTACTACATCAAAGATAAGTTGATTGCCTGATAAATAAATTTTAAAATTACTAGATTCTAATCCCACCAAGTCTTTAAAGCTTTCTCCATCTAAAATGATATTGCCAACTTGAATATTTTTAATGTAACCAGCCTTGTCCTTTTCAATAATTTGAATTTGATTCTCTAAAGTATCCTCATCAGCTATCAATTGAGGGTATTTCTTTCTAAGCGCTGTAATAACCTCTACTTTACTAATTTTAATCTGTGTATTAATAGAAGCATTTTTGTTTTGCACACTTACTAAATACGGTACCTCCACATCATATACATCTTTAGCATCCCTTGTATATTCTCCACTGGCCTTATGGTAAATAGGCTGTATAGGTTGTCCATTATATAAAATAAGTTCATCTTTTGTTTCTTCTACAGCTTCTTTATATGTTTCATATATGCTTTCGTATTCATCTTGCCATAAACTTTTCATCTCATCTTCTGTATAACCTGAGAGTTCACTCTTAGTCTGCAATCCTAGTGCACGTCTTGCCATATATGTTCTAATCACCACTGCTTGTGCCTTAATGGTTTCATACTCATATGTATAAGGCATTTCTTTTGCTAAAATAGGAATAATCAGTGATTCATCTAATAAGGTTTCCTCTTTATTTTCATTTTGACTTATTGTATCTGCTTGAATCTTTGTCAATATCTCCTGCCTATTATAGCCACTACCATATATGATTATAATAGGAATCAAAAACAAACCTGTCCCTATAAAACATAACATTTTTACTAGTTTCTGCACATCCATCCCCTCCTATATACTCATTAATATAGTATATGTAAGCCTTTAATATATATGAATGTAAACGCTAAAGTTATTCACATATTAAGTGCTAATCTATTTAATACGGTGCATTATAAAATGGGAAAGCTATAATCACTTGTGTCTGCTTTGTAACCTCATTATAAGTAAATGTAATCTGTACATTTACTTTATCCCCTTGTGCCGTCCTAGTATATTCTTGAATCATAGGGGTATAACCATAATATGCTTCTGTGGTGGGATTGTAATCATCTTGATAATAGTCTACTAACTTGCTATTTAATGATTTAAGCAATTGTGCCTTATAATTTTGTTTTTCCCCTCTACATAATTGACCACTTATATAGCCTATAAAGCTAATTGTTTCTTTAGGATTTGTATCCCATTCTTTAAAAAGGCTTATAGCCTTATTTCGCATATTATCTATACCTGCTATATCTTGTAAACCTTGTATCTGCATATTATATGTAGTTGTATTTGGGCTACGTTCTTCTCCTTTAATAGCTAACTTGTATGTGCTATGAATCATTCTTTCATAACATACCTTTTTCATTTCTGTTATCTCCTGCTGAGATAACTGTTTATTTTCAGTAATACCTTTTATATTAACATCTACCTTTTCATAAGTAATACCCGGAACACTTACCTCCTTATAGAGCTGTGCAACTTTTTCTATGTCTATATTTTGAATGGCAAATATGTATGTATACCCTAAAATAATGCTTATCATTATTACTAAATATCTTTGTTTCATAAAAAGAACCTCCATACTCTTTAATCTATGTTTAAAGTATGGAGATTCTTTTTATTTTTTATTCAATTTACATGTCATTTATTCTGATACTTGTGCTACCCAATCACATAATGTACCATAGGTTACTTTTGCTTGTGGGTTAATATCTGTAATAAGACCTATTGCATAAGCTTTTCTTACTGCTTCACGATAATTTGCATTTACATTAAGGAAGCTTGCACTTGATGGTTTAATTTTATAACCATTTTTAAGTTCATATAGCTTGATAATACCTGCTATAGCTTGTTCTTCTGTAATTGGCCCACTGTTACTACTAATATAAACACCTGCTTTTTTTGCTCTATTTAGTAGCTCATTGCTTGCCTTTTGTGTTAGGTTGATACTTGATTTATTTTCAGCAATACCCATTAATAAAATAACATACGGGTCACGATATACATAATCTTTGCTATAGTATGTTGAACCTAAGCCTTGAATATTGTATATGTTCATTAACCTACTCATTAAGTAAGTTATATTATTTGAGCTTGTAATAGCTCTTTCATACATTGCATAAAGCCCTAATTGTGATGTACGGTATGTTAAATAACTATTACTTAATGTTTCAACTGTATAATTTTCTTTTACCCAATTTGCTTGATCATAAAGATAAGTATAGGTATATAAATCTTTATAATTGTAACCACCTAATGCATCTACTTTTAATTTAATTCTTGCATTACCATCTAACTTTTTAACTTCTGTCACACGGTTATTACCTATAAATCTAATTTGTAGTCGTTCACCTTTTACAAGCATATCTGGATAACTTCTTTGATACGTATAGATATCATATGATTTTGCTGTAGTGAGTTCAAACTGTACCTTGTCACTTGCACTATACATCTTACTATAGTAATCAAGTGCTTTAGCTGGAATATCATACATGCCTACATTAGTTTGAATTCTAAGTTCCATGCCTTGATTAGCCAGTGTGTCTAAAACTGATTTTGCCATTTTAACACGTCTTACTTTGGCATCATATTTATTTTTATAAAGCTCTACATTTACTGTATAGTAATAATCTTTTTTAGCTTGAATTTGTGTGATGATTTTTGCACTATCCATGATTTCCCATGTCCAAATATCATCTTTATAACTTTCTACGATTGCTTCTGGATAAATAACGATATTATCATTTTCCCCACCATCGTACTCATCATCTGATTTCTTCGTCTCAATTCTTATAGATTTAGTAAATACCGATTCCTTAATAATCTCTTTACCTGTTTCTGGATCTTTAAAGGTAAGTACTGTTTTAACTCTTACGTAGTATGGTCTATTAGATTCTAGCTCTAAGAATTTTACCATTGTTTTATCTAGTATTTCAAAACTACCTTCTTCACCTTTATCTTTACCACCTGTTGTAACAGTTAAAGCATCGAGAAACTCTGGATTGTCTGCAAATTCTACTACATACGAATAAGTTTTATAAGCAGCTTCTGTTTCTTCATTATCTTCTACATCTTTAAGCCATTCTACTGTAATGTAATCTTTTGTAATAGGCCTAAAATCTTGTCCAAGTTCTAAAATACTTTGGTATGCTGCTGGGCCTAAACCTCTTGGTGCATCTGGATTTTCAATTGTATCCGTTGTTTGTGTTACTGGATTACTCCAACTAGAAACTTCACTACCTTCTTTTTGTTTGGCACGAATCCATACATTATAAGTAGTTTCTGGCATTAAACCTTTAATTGTAACAATTGCTTTACCACCATCTGCTACATAATCTTTCTCACCTGGGTCATTAGAGATTTTAAATTCCCAAGTTTGAGCTTTGTCTGGGTCTTCTAATCTGCTGTACACAATTTCATAATCAAAATCTTGATTATATGTCCACCAAACAGAAACTGATGTATCTGTCACACCATTTGGATTTAAGGTCGGTACTGTTGGCATTGCTTCTGGTGCTTCATATTCTGAAAGGGTTGTACCTATTACATAACTTGGGAAAGTTTGTGTAAGCTTTTCACCTGTTTCTAGCACACGGTATGCTCTTATTAAAATAACATAGCGTGTATTAGGGTCTAAACCTTGTACTTTATAATCTTTCCAAGGTAAACTATCATTATGATTTACACTACCAGGTGTAATTGTATTCCATCCATCTACAGTATCACTTTCATTATCTACAATCCACTTTTCAAAAGTAATACTACTTGGTGTGCTTGTAGTCGCATTCTGATCTTTAATTTGTTTAATCACATCATCATAAAGTAATGTTTTTACTTCATATCTAATATCTTGTCCTAAAGAGACTTCTCTATCTCTATAATCCTTGTTATAGGAATCTCCTACTATTTTTTGCACTGCCTCTACATCTTTTTGTGTCTTTAAAATATGTTCAGTCAGTTCTTTATCCTCTTCACCTTGGAATTTGATTGCAGGTTGTCCTCCTGTAAATACTCTACTATTCCATAATCTTGCAAAGAAACTTTCATCTTCATCTGCATATTTTGTAGGATCATTAGCTTTAATTTCATACCATTTTTCTAACCACTCGATTGTGATACTTGTTTGATCAATACCATTTTCTTGAATTCTAAGTGGTGGTTTTGCTAAAACTGGTGGGGTGAAAATATCCCCATTTTTATCTACTGTAATAGCTACAATAGTTGGTTGTGAAATACTATATGTACCGCTATAATCTCTCTTTGCTATAATTTTAATATAGTAAGTTTGATTTGATACAAGTGCTTTTTTCTCACCTTTACTAGTAATATAGTCTTTTAATAATGTCTTAAAACCAATAACTGTTTTATTATCTTGTTTATAAATTAATTCCTCTTGCATATTCGCATCAAAGGATAAGTCCTTGATATTTGGTTCTAGTTCTTCATCTGCTAATGCACTTTCCTCTTCTGTTACCCAAATATCATATTTCATCTCGTATTCTATCTTACCATTTGATTTTTTAGGTGCATCCCAAACAAGTTGTACTTCAAGCGGACTTTTACTTTGTGTATGGAATGTATGAGGTTTCATTTTTTCAACACTTATATCATCCCCTGTTACTAAGTATTCTTTTTTCTCAAAGTTCTCTTTATCTTTTACTGAATCTGAGTATGGGCTTGGTACTTGTGGTTTAAGTGGTTGCTCTCTTAACTCATAAGGTACATATGGTACTTCTTTTGTAAATAATGATTCATCTCCCGTTGGACCAGTAAAAATAAATTCTACATAGTATGTACTATTTTTAGTTGGTTCATCATGCTCAAACTTTCCTGGATCTCTTGGGTTAAGGGAAGTATTATTTAATGTACCTATTAAAGTATACGCTGTTTCCCCTTCTGTTTTACGATAAATCTTTGTTGTTTTTAATTTGTTATTATCAGCCCATGCACCTAGTTGCCATCTAAGTTCAATACGGTTTCTACCAATATTACTAATTTGTAAACCTACACTTCTAGAGGCTTGTGCAATTTTAGGTGTTTTTGTATTTTTACCAATATTTTCCCATTTATCTTTTAAGAAAGAATTAGAAATACTATTCACTTCTACATAGGCTGAGTATTTTTGTCCTGGTAATGTATTAGGGATAACATATTTAACTTTTTTAATGCCTCCCTCTACTACACTCTCAAGGTCATCTTCACCTAATATAAGCGTTTGTGTTCCTACACCAGTTTGATCACTACCACCTTCGCCATCTACACCCTCTTTAGTATCTACATCTTTATCAATATACACAAGCTTATAGGTTGCACCTGGAATGTATTCCCACAGAACTTCAATTTGATCATTTCGTTCTCTCATAATGGTGTTGAAGTCTGTTAAGAAATATTTAGATGGATCTGTACTTGCATTAGAAAGTGGTGCCTCATATTCATCCCCTTCCTTATTAAGGTGTAAATGTCCTGGTCTTACAGTTACCTTATATAAGTTACCATTTTTGAAGGTATTAACATTGTTTAAATTATCTTCAATCTTTTCTACATAGGTTTCCTTACCCAATGTTGCCTTCAGTCTATCTGATTCAATCTTTTCACCAAATATATCCTCTAATATAAAAGTATAGTATTCCGCTTCACTTGCATTAATCTCGCCATCTTTATTGCTATCCGGGCCACTATTAGTGGCACGTTTAAATGTGATTTGTGCAGATGGCGAAATATCACCCGTTCCCGTATTAAGGGTATGGCTTACTACAATGGGTGCAATACCATCTTGTGGTAGTCTATCTTGTACATTTCCAAGTACACTTGTACTACCTACTAACATAGCAAATGCTAGTAATCCTGCCACTTTCTTTTTGATTTTCATTTGCTTTCCCCCTCTTAAATTTGTGCTTTATAGAGCATTGCAATAATCTCTTCTATGCTCATCTGTTTACTTGGTGTTACCTTTGAGTTTGGATTGTTTGCAATTTTAAGTTCAACAGCTGCATATACATACGTACGATATGGTGTCTGGAAAGCGCCTATATTTTGTACACTCTGTCTATTTTTAATCATGATACTACTTACTGAACGTTTATGTACCTTTTCATAACCTTGCATAATAAGGTAAATAGCTTCATCTTGTCTAATGGCATTGTTCATCCCAATAGCATTAATGCCTTTAATACCATTATTCTTTAAGTAAACAACATAATCTGTTCCTCTTGAAGCCCCTATTACTCTAGCTACTGCACCATAAACTTGTTGTTTTGTTGCAGCAGTTTTAACTGTATAGCTATCAATTGTAAAGAAATCTGTTAAGTTATACTTAGCAATAAAACTTTGATATGGTGCTAAGCTTGGTACTGTATTTATTAATGCCGCTTGCCCTGTTAAAATATATGTTCCCAGTTTTGCTGCTTCTATTCCAAACCCATTACCTACTGCATAACTCTCTACTGATGTCCAATTAGTAATTAAGTAATATGCATTAACTGCATAATTATCTAATTTTGCAACAAGTAAAACTGGTTTTTGAACTTCATGAATAGATACTTCTTTCTTTGTTGTACGATCTAATATCCTTTCAACCTTTTTAATATGATCTTCTTGGATATTTTCCATAGATTCATCAATAATTTCTGCTAATACATCATCTGCAATTGTGCCATTGTAAATCTTTCTTTCTAGTTTTTTAATAACTACATCTCTTTCTGTAGCAATAAGTTGATTTAAGGCACTCATAATATCTTCTTCAATATCAAAATCTTTATCTTTTGTATATACAAGCTCCATATCTATTGTCATTTGTGGTGAAATAGATGGTTCTCCATTAATTTTAATATTTGCATCTGTTAGTTTAAAACGAATGCCTACATAGTAGTTTTTAATATCATTTTCTGATACTAAATCAATAGCATCTTGAATTTGTTCATTTTCTTCTGTTAAGGTATATGGTCTAATATTGGCTGTATAATTACCTAATGTAATCTTAAGCGTTGTCTTCGTAGCATTTTCACTAGTAAATAAACTAGCTGGCATGTAATAATATGCATCTTTAGCATTTTTACCAACTACTAATTCATATTCACTTTCAAGACCTAATTCTGTACTAATATAACTTTCACGGTACTTATAGCTATAGTCTTCTTCTACTTCCCAATAAGGTCTTCTACGAAGTTTTTCTACTTCCATATCATACTTTTTAAGATACTCTTCATACTTGTTATCTTTTTCTGCTTCTTCTTCATCATATTCTGTCCTTGTAGTAACTTTCTCACAATATAATGATGTCGGATAAGTATTGCCATCTAAAAGTGGTTTGGTTTTATCAACCACTCTTACTTTAATATAGTAACGTTTATTTGGTTTTAAACCTGTAATCTTATAAACAAAGTGTGTATACCCTTCTGGTGTTAATACATTACTACCTGAATTAGGTTTTAACTTGGTTGCAGGATATTTAGTGATAGAATATTCTGCATCCATTTCTCCTTGTACAGCTATATCAAATGTATAGTCTGTAGGTACTGATGAATCGGATGGTACGGGTGCATCAAAACTGATGACTGTTTCATTTGTTGGGTCATACTTATAGTTTTTCACAAGTTCTACCTTTAAATTAGTAGGTGGCAGTACTGGTGCTGTTGTAACTGGTACCATAATCCATTCAGATTTTACTGGTTTACCATCAATTATACATACAGTTCTTACATAGTAGTAATAAACACTATTTGGATTTAATGTATTATCTGTTAATTGGAATTTAGTTGCTACTTGAGCTGGTGATAAATTTGTCCACTGAGGATTTTTGCTTGTGTATGTACTCATGAATGGATTACTCTCAGTTGGTGAATCCGATCTAAAACCAACACGTTTATCATCTGCTGCAACTAGTTCTTCTACTTTCTTACCTTTTTCATCATCAGTTAATTGAATTTCTGTTCGAATGAATTCATAGTAAGTCTTTAAAGTATCCTCATCTTCTTCAAAGTTAGCTGGTGACCAACCTAATGTAGCTGTTGTATTATTTGGTTGTTCCACTACCCAGATTTTTTCTGGTGTAGGTGGTACTTTATCATTCTCACTTGGTGGAAGTGGTGTCGTTGTTGTTGTAAATGTAAACTCTTTAGAGAAAAGTGAGTAACGACTAGGGAAGTCTTTAGTTCCTACTTCTGTGATACTATTTCTCCAAGGACTTAATTTTACACGTACTTGTACATAGTATACTTCATTAGGTTCTAAACCTACTAACTCAAACTTTTCATTACCTTCTCCTAGTAATGTATCTACTGCTAATGTAATTGGAACAACTTCACCTTCTCTTAAATTCTCAACATAACTCTTAGTACTACCTGCTTGCTTATCAGTTAAGGTAATCTTTGAGTTATCCTTATTTATCTTGATAGATTTAATATCTCCTTTTTCTACACCTGCTATAGTACTTGCTAGCTTAGTAGGTTTTTGATAAAGGTAAACTTCATACTCACCGCTGTAGCGGCCAATTGTTTTTGCTTCATCTTTATAAAGATATAAATGAGCTGGTTCTAACATTGATTTCACATAATGTCTAATATCTACATTTTTAATTGTAATCTTTTCAGCAATAACTGTTCTATCTTCATTTGTTGTATCCTCACCTGTAATTGTGTTAGGTACTGGTACAATCTCTGTTGAATTATTTAAAGAAAGTGCTACCATGTTAGACTCTTCACTATGCACAACAGGTGTCCCATCTGTATGTGATATAAGTACTGTTCTAAGAGATAAATAATAAGTACCTGGTACTGTACGATGTTCTAATGAATCTTTCGCTGTTCCTTCTATTTTTCCTAAATAGTTTTCTGCTGTAGTATTTAAATGGTTTTCATTAATCTCTAACTGTTCCCACATATTATTAGGTGCACCAAAATTCATGAGTGAAATTTGTTCCATAGTAAATGTTTCATTTAATTCACTATAACGTACTTCAGGTGTTTTATTTTTTTCCTCACTACCTGCTGTACCTGCTACAGCTTTTACTATAACTTTTCCTTCATCATTTAGAGATACTTCAAAGATTTTTGAATATGTGGCATATACATCTTCTTTACTATTACCTGTATTTGTTATTGGGTCATAATCCTTTGGATCTTTACGAAGTAATAATTCATAGTACAGATTTCCAGTTTTTAATATCTCTGCTACATTCTTAGGTGCTGCCCATGTCATATCAAATCCAATTGCTTGAGGCTGTGCGCCCTCTACATCTGTATTTTCACTTGGTACTACATACACATTTTCAACTGTCTTAATCTGTGTTGTTTCTGGTACTGTTGGAAATTTATCTGGATCATAGAATACCATTTGTGATACGAAGGTATTTGAATCAATGGTTACTACCACTTGGAAATAACTTGGTACTTGTGATGGTACAATAGCTGTAATATTAGTTGTTTCTGTTTTATTTGGATCATACTCATATACTACAGATGGTGTTCCACGTACTGTATCTTTATCATTTAAAATATAGATAGAATATGTTGCACGTGACTTAATATTATAAGGTTGAATACTCATTTGTACTTGATTACTGCTTGTCTTATTGAGTGTATATCCTAAATATGTATACCCTTTATTCGTTGGCCAATACTTCTCTGATTGATTACCATATTGAAGTGAACCATCCACAATTGTACTTGTTTCTAATGCATCCCATACAATAGTATTTATACCAGCACCATCAACCTTTGTCTGTGATAAATACATTGAGACTTTATCATTTTCTACTTGTACTACATTATCTACTGTATCCTTAAGGTTAACTTTAACAGCTGCCCCAGTAGTAGGCTGGAAGTCTAAACGAACAGCATTACTCATATCGCCTACTGTATATCTTGTTCCAACTTGTAATGTAATATTACTATTTCCTCCTGCTATCTGATTAACATACTGAAATTTTCCACTTGCAATCTTTTTAACTTGAGTAAATTCTACTTTCACACCTGGCACAGAACCTGGCTTAATTTGTGTGATATCTTCAATAAGTTCTAAACTTTTTAATTGACCACCATCTACATATAAATGAGTTGGTGAGATTGTATAATTCTTTGGTCCATTGAACATTTCACCTGAGACTGTAGGTGTTGTTTCATTTTCATAGTATAAATTAAATGGTGTAATATTTCCTTTTGCAATACCATTAGTATATACATAAATATCCTCACCAATTACTTTTACTCTAATTTTTAAATTATCTTGTGTATTGTTATTAAGCTTCATTTTGATGCTTGTAAGCTCTATATTAAATTCTTGATCTGCACGGTCTTTATTTGAACCTAATACTAAATCCTTATTAATTTTATCTGTAGCTGGTGATGGAACTGAATTATATCCCCATGTAAAGTTTGAATTATTAAATACACGTTCCACATAAGTTAATGTATCATTCGTAGTACTTCCATTTGTTGAAACTGTAGCATTTAATTCAATATTGGTCTTATCAATATTATTTAAGTCCAAATTTACCTTTTTAGTTACGGTCTGATTCCCCTCTACAGCCTCTATGTAGTATTCTAATCTATACTTGGCTGCAGTTCCTATATCAAACTTCACTAATGCACTCTCATCAGCTGAATTATCTCGCTCTCCCACACTAAGTCCAGTGGAATCTTCTTTCAGCATTTCCCTAATTAGGGTAAAGCCTAAGGGATTAGTTTCTCCCGCTTTCAAAATACCTACATTTTGTAGGGTGGTTAAAAACATTACGCACACTAGAATATGTGCCACCACTCTTCTCATATACTTTCCTCCTTATTATCTTTCTAATTTTGGCTAGATGCCATTTTTACTCAAGAATATTTTATATTTAAGTGTCTTCTCCCTTATAATTTATCGTCATTTCATGGAATATTCATGAGACTTTAATGAATATAAAGGTGTAAAAAGTAGGGAGGTGTGATAAGAGGGGTCCGCCGAGTGACTATGGTGCCATCAGCTGCACGCTACGAAATTTGTGAGAGTCTAAGCTCGATTTTACAAAAACGGGGCAAAACTCACAAAACTAATTCCACTCTGTTCCATTAGTTTTGCTCAAACAATGCCCCTAAAACCTTTGTAAAATTTTCGCTAAGACTCTCATCAAATTTCTCCGAAGGCAGACTAACGACACCATAGTCACTCGGCTCTCTTATCACATACCCATACTTTTTACAATATTCCTTAGAGGTGAAAAACTGCTGACCAACCTGAAGTTATCCTATTTTTTTACATAATAGAAGTTAGATGTTAAGAATGAAGTTAACTTGTTATATTTTACTTTCAAAATCAAAATGATAGCATATACATAAAGAAGGGGCTGTAGCAAAATGCGAACAGTCCCTTCTTAATAATATAGTTCTCTATTCTTTTTTTCCTTGGTGTCCAAAAGAAAGCTGGAGCAGTAGGGGCCAATAGTCTACCTTCGTAGTAATCTGTTGATATGCTTAGTGAAGATAGACAAAGCGTTCTTAGTGGGAATGTTTGAGCGAAATGAAATGTAGCGAGTTTTCCCACGTTGCTTTGACTATCAAGCTTAGCATATCACAGATTACTAAGGGTGTAGCTATTAGTCCCTACTGCTCCAGCACCCCATTTTGTGACACGCCCTTATATTTTTTGGGTTATTTTTTTGAATGCTGTGGCTACTGGGATGTTTTCCATTTCTTGTATGGTGAAGTATTCTAGTGGTTCTTTGTTTGTTTTTACTTCTTTGAGTAATGCTTCAGCTCTTTGAGACCAGTTGATGATGACTGGTGTCATGTGCCATTTTTTGTGTGTGAAGATGTGGATAACCTCGGAAAGTTCTCGTTGTTCATAGGTATTTAATTCACAGGTCTTCCACATTTTGTGGTCAATCATAGGTGTTCCCCACAGATTTGCAAGAAGACCTTCCTGTGGACGCTTTTCCATGCTGTATCTCTCACCTTTTTTGAGTAAGACTACTTGATATTGTTCTTTGGCTACTTTTAGTTTTTTCTCTTTAACTGGATAGTTTTCTTCCTCGCCATAACGATGTGCTTCACAAATAGTTCTTACTGGACAGATCTCACATTTAGGATTCTTAGGTGTACATACTAGGGCACCTAATTCCATAAGTGCTTGATTAAATCTGTTTGGGTCGTCTGGCATAAGCTCCATTACTTTTTCTTCAAAAATTTTCCTATTTTTAGCCACACCTATATCATCTGTAATGCGAAACTGTCTTGATAAAATACGCATCACATTGCCATCTACTGCTGGTAGTGGGATATGAAAGGCTATGCTACATACTGCACCTAATGTATATGGCCCAATGCTTGGGATATCTTTTACTAACTTTGGATCACGTGGGAATACACCCTCCCATTTTTCATCAATCAGTTTGGCCCCTTTTTGCAAGTTCTCTGCTCTTCTGTAGTAACCAAGACCTTGCCAATAATGATGTACTTCTTCTAAACTAGCTACTGCTAAGTCATGTATCGTAGGAAATCGTTCCATAAATCTTATGTAATATGGAATGACAGTGTCTACTTGTGTCTGCTGAAGCATGACTTCTGAAACCCAAATGCTATAAGGATCAGAAGTTCTTCTCCATGGCATATCTCTTTTATTTTCGTCAAACCATTCTACTAAAAATACTGCATATTTATTTTTCACTTTATCCTCCATAAAAAACTCAAAAATCATGATTACATTTTACATTATTTTTAGATGGAAGACTATTATTTATACTTTAAAACCTGATTCGCCAATATTTCCTAGGAAATCTCTTTTTTACTGAAATACATCTTTAAGTGTAATTTCTATATTAGGAAAAGCCTTTAAACATATGCACTCATTAGCATTAAATGCTTCGTCTGTTTCATCTTCTTCTAACATAAATGATTTAACTAACTTATACTTTCCCTCTATTAAATGATAGATATCTAATGCATCAGACTTATAATCAATCACCCAATATTCTTCAATTCCAACTTTTTCATATAAATCCTTCTTAACTGTCACATCTTTCTGCCTTGTAGCGGGACTAAGTACTTCTGCAATAAACTTAGGCTTTCCATAATAACCTTTTTTCTTAAAATTATTTTTATCACAAATAATCGAAACATCTGGTATTACACAATTTGTGCTATCTTCTTCTAAATACATATCTATCCCATCAGCATAAGCCCTGCATATACTTTTATCTAAAAATTTATTAAATGCACCTACTAAGTTTACAATAATCTCATTATGTCTATAGTGGGGTGAAGGTGACATATTATAAACTATTCCACCAATTAATTCTTCTCTTATCTTATGTTCATCAATAGCTATACTCATCTTCTCACTTCCTTCAATTAATCTTTTATTATAGTATATACCAACATCCTATACCTATAAACATATCACTTCTATAAAATCTATGATCTACTATTATCTACATTAACTTGTAAGATCCATTTTCCTTGGTTAATAATATCCCTCTTTGTATACTCTACAATGGGTTTAATATGCTTTAATTTATCTGTATTTGTTAACTCATAATAATTCTCTCCAATTGTTATATTAGGTTCACCTTCATTATCATTACTTTGAGCACATGAGCTTCCTTGAATCCAGCCTACTTCTTCTTTAGTCACTTCATTGTATAAACTATATATACTAGCAGTGCTACTTATGCTATGCTCTATAAGTCTTGTTTGAATATGTAACAATTCTTTTTTAGTTTTCCCTACCACAGCTTCTCTATCATAACCATCATTAAATCCTACACCTATAATACTAAAATTGTTAACTTCTGATATAGGTATCAAACCTTGTATCTCATTTGAAGGTAGCAAAACTTGTACTTCCTTTATATCTCCTATGTAATTATCGCTTTCTTTAGTATCTTCTATTGCATATTGCAGAGGATACTCATTATATAAATCATAAATACTCTCTTCTAAAATCTCTCTTCCCTCATACTCTCGTATCAAACTATCCATCTGTATCTCTATATTTCTAATCTTATCCTCTCTCTTAGGCCTTGCTATAATTGTATAAGTTAATACCTTTTTATCACTACTTAAACTTATATCCTTCTGTGTACTCAACTGACTAGGTTGTAAAGAAACATGTAATTCCCCGATTCTCTCTTCATCTGAAAACGTAGTACCATCTTCTTTTTTTAAATTTACTTTAACAGTACATTTATTCCCATCTAATTGCACATCCTCTACACTGGCTCTAACACCATGAGTCACAACCTCTCTAACTTCTTGTGGCAATCTCGTCGTTATAATCATAACAACACAAATTACTACAATAAAAACAGCTACAATATTAATTTCCTTGAATCTTTTCATATCTACTCCCTATACTTTATTTAATTTTTACAAACAATGTTCGTTTATTATATAAACAACTAATTCTAGCCTCACTATCTATAGTTTGTCTCTCACCTATAAACTTATGATCTCAACTTCTTTCTTAGATTCTTCTCTATTGGTTTATTTCAATTATTTGATCTGCTCTTTACTTTTACTATCTCATCTAATTCAATGTAGTCCTCTACTTCATACTCTTGGGTATATGCTACCTCATCTGACCATGATGTACTTTGTAATTTTATTTCACTGCCGTCTTTCATATAAAGTATAAAAGGTACATCTTTACCTCTTAATTTTATTAGCTTATCTTCCTCTAAAACAGTTCCTTGTATCTCTGCACCAATAGTTGATATATAAATCTCATTGAGCTTGATAGGTATTTCACTTACACTAATTTCTATATCTGTCTCCTTAGAAAGACTTTTCACATTATCTTTTACATTCACTTGTAATGTCCATTTTCCAGAATTAATGACTTCTTTCTTTGTGTACTTCACTACAGGTTTTATTGATTTAAGCTTTTCTGTATGAGTTAATTCATAGTAGTCTTCACTAATTTGAGTATCATCCCCCTCAGATGTTGCCATTCCCTGAATCCACTCTACTTTTTCTCCTGTTAGTTCATTATATAAATAGTCAATCTCTGCTGTATCATTACAACCTGTATATGCGCCTCTTAACCTTGTACGAATATGTAGCATTTTTTCCCTTGTCCCACTTACTTCTTTATCATAATGATTACTAAAACCTACGCCCATAATGCTAAAACCATCAATCTCTTCTAATGGCACATACCCCTTTTCCTCATTTTCTACTTCTATTTCTTCTTTCTCCACATCATCTTCTTCACTGTCATATTCTTTATAGGTAATCATAGGTAACTCTTGTTCATAGTCATACTCAAGTGGATACTCTTCATATAAATCATAAATACTCTTTTCTAATGTTTTCTTTCCCTCTACTACATGTATTAAACTATCAATCTCTATCTTTAATTGTTTAAGTTCACTATTCTTACCTGGATATACTGTATAACAATATGTTAATACCCTTTTATCCGGACTCAATTCTATATCTCTGCCCCATGATAAACTCCCCTTATTACTTGAAATCTTATCTTCCCCTATCCTATCTCCCTGTGAAAAGGCTGTATTATCTTCTTTTCTTAAGTCAATTTTGATAATACACCCATTTTTATCTGCTAGTACTTCTTTCACATTTGCCACAATGCCATTACTGGTTACCGTCTTTATTTCTTTTGGAAACCTTATATTTATAATTTGAACTGCACAAAACATAATTATAAAAATTGCCATAGCGTTTATTTTTCCTATTTTTTTCATATATCTATCTCCTAATTTTAATCGTATATTGCATCAATAATATCAACTATTATACCTATCTCTTAATGAACCTATGTCTTTATCTATTACCTTTTTTAATTTTACTAAAAATTATAACATTTATCTATCCTCTTATCTAGCTTTCAATTATCCTTCTTATATATAAGAAAAGTCTAGAACAGAATCATTTCAATTACTTTTAAAATGATTCCGTTCTAGACTTTTAATACATCTAAAGCTCATTATTGTACCATGAGTTTTTCAATTTCTTCCCTAGGTAAACCTGTTGCAATCTCAATTGCCTCCATCGGAAGTTTAATTGCTAGCATTCTCTTAGCTGTTTCATATTTTTCTTGTTCTATCCCTTGTTCTATTCCTTGTTCTATCCCTTGCTCAAACTTTTCTCTATCTCTCTCTAAAAGTGTCATATACTCAACCTCCATTCTTTTGTCTTGCTTTATAGCTACTACTTTTTTATGAAGCTCTTTTACTAATTTGCTCTTGCTATGTTCAACATATTCATCTGTTGAATCTTCTATATAACCTAGAAATTCTAGCATTTCATCATCTGTGTCTTTTATGTTTCCTTTCGTATTTAAAAATACTTTATATGTTTCATCTTCTAATAACACACTTGTATCTTCTATACATTGATTTACAAAAGTATAAATATGTCTTCCTTTATTAAATGGATCAAAGGTACATATAAAAATTACAAAGCTTTTCTTTAACTTTTTATAGTCTTCACCTTTTGAAATTAAATCTAAATCAATGTTTCCTTGATAATATCGGCTTCTTTTAGCTAGATTTTTATGTTCTCCTTTTTGCATCTCTACATTGTAAACCGTACCATTCTCATCATTAACATAGATATCTAAACGTACACCTTTACTTTCTAATAATAAATCTATCACTTTTTGATTCTCTGGCATTTCTATCTTCTTTATTTTGATATTTAAAATCTTCTCTAATACCTTTTGACAAATCTCTTTATCCATCATTACTTTAGCAAAAAGAAAGTCATCTTCTAAGTTAAGTTCTTTAATTGTTTTTTCCACTTGTTACTCCTTATAATAGTCACTTAACTATATTATATCCTATATTACTTCCAATAAACACGCTTAATATCCATTAATGTTAAAAAGCTAGATTACAAATTTTAATGTAACCTAGCTTTTCTTGTTATTAGCGTCCGCAGCACTTTTTATATTTTTTACCACTGCCACATGGACATGATTCATTTCTTCCTACTTTTGTTTTATTTACTTGCTGACTTGCCACGCCTTGTATTTCATCTGGTGTAAAACCTCTATTAAGCCATACACGTGTTGTATTCATTACTTTAACCACAAAGCCTACAAGCTTATTTACTTCTTCCATGTTCCTTGGCGTAATACCCATTACATTCCAACGTGATAATGTATGTTGTAATATATTATCTCCTACTTTAGTTGCAATTTGTTGACCTACACAAAGATCAAAAATGGCTTCTTCTACAGTATGCTCATCTAATTTATACACTGTTTTTAAATGTGTTTTAAGTCTTTCAATATGTAATGTATGTTCGTAATAGTCTTCATCAGAATAACGTATAAACTCTTCTTTAGATGGTTCATAATATGCCTTACCCGCAGTATTTTCAAGAAGTTCATTGAAACCTGCTTTTTCAAACATACAAAGACACTCTGCTACAATGTATCCCTCCATATAATCATATGTTTTTCCTAAGTGAGCATCTACACTAAGCCACTCAAAATATATTTTCTCATCTAATGCTTCACCTTCATATTTTTCATATAAAGCTTTAAGCTGACTAAATTCAACTATACCATATAAATGAATTGCTGCATATGTATACTTACGTAATTTAGCATATTTTAAATATTTTGGTGAAAATTCTTTAATTCTCTCATCTTGTTCAAAGTGCTTTTTATATTTTGTTCTTACTTCTTCTGGTAGTGTGACTATCCCATCTTTAGAAATTTGTGCAAGTCCGATATTTTCTAGAAATCCATAAATTCCTTTTGGATCTATACAATCTGAAATTTCACCTTGTTCCACTAGATGCTCTATATGCTTTAATTGCATATCATCAAATAATGCCATAAAGTTTATTGCTTCTTCTAATATAACAGGCATCAGTTCTTCACATAAAGCATCTTTATTAAGCTTAGATACTCCTTTTAAACCATAAAGCTTTGTCAGTTCCTTTAATTCGTCTTTTGTTCTTTTCATTAATTGTAATTTCATCTTTTTACCCCATTCTATTACTAAAATCCATAATTAAGTACTTATCTACTATACCACCAATGTATATATTTGGTAAATAGTATACGACTAAAAAATTCTAAATTTAGGAATTTTTTTACATTAAACTTATATCATAGATTATAATCTATAAACTGAATTTATTTATATGTGTAAAATTACTTCTCATAAAAAAACTGTTACTCAGTGCACGCATATACACCTTGTAACAGTTTTTTATTATTTCATGCTACTTAAGTTAAGACGTGCGAGTGCTTTTTTAAGTGCAATTTCTGCACGAACTCTATCTATGTTTTGTTCAGTAAGACGTTTTTCTGCACGTTCTTTTGCTTTTTTAGCACGTTCAATATCAATCTGATCAGCAAACTCAGATGCATCTGTTAAAATAACAACTTTATCTTTTGTTACTTCCGCAAATCCACCAAGAGTAGTTGCTCTTTTTTTCACACCATCTTGAGTATAGACTACTTTGTCATAACCAAGTAATGTTACAACTGGCTCATGGTCATATAAAACTCCCATTTGTCCTTCTGTTGTACCTAATGTTACTGCTTCAACTTCTTCATCTAAGATAGTTTTCATTGGTGTGATGATTTGAAGTCTCATTTTATTTGCCATAATGACCTCCTAATTATAGAGATTTGGCTTTTTCGATAGCATTTTCAATTGTACCAACCATGTAGAATGCATTTTCTGGAAGGTCATCATGTTTACCTTCAAGAATTTCTTTAAAGCTACGAACTGTTTCTTTAACTGGTACATATTGACCTGGAGTACCTGTAAATACTTCCCCAACGAAGAATGGTTGAGAAAGGAATTTTTGAATTTTACGTGCACGGTTTACAGTTACTTTATCTTCTTCACTAAGTTCATCCATACCTAAGATAGCGATGATATCTTGAAGCTCTTTGTAACGTTGTAAGATAGATTGTACACCACGAGCTACTTCATAGTGTTCTGCTCCAACGATTTGTGGATCAAGTACACGTGAAGAAGACTCAAGTGGGTCTACCGCTGGGTAGATACCTTGTTCTACGATAGCACGAGAAAGTACTGTTTTTGCATCTAAGTGAGCGAATGTTGTAGCTGGAGCTGGGTCAGTTAAGTCATCCGCAGGAACGTATACAGCTTGAACAGATGTAATAGAACCTTTATTAGTAGATGTGATACGTTCTTGAAGTGTACCCATCTCTGTAGCAAGTGTTGGTTGGTAACCTACTGCTGATGGTGTACGTCCAAGAAGGGCAGATACCTCAGAACCTGCTTGTGTGAAACGGAAGATGTTATCTACGAAGAGAAGTACGTCTTGACCTGATTCATCACGGAAGTATTCAGCCATTGTAAGACCTGTTAAAGCAACACGCATACGTGCGCCAGGTGGCTCATTCATTTGTCCGAACACCATTGTTGTTTTAGAGATAACGCCAGAATCTGTCATTTCGTGGTAAAGGTCATTACCCTCACGAGTACGTTCACCTACACCGGCGAATACAGAGAAACCACCGTGCTCTGTAGCAATGTTACGAATAAGCTCTTGAATAAGTACAGTTTTACCTACACCGGCACCACCGAAGAGACCGATTTTACCACCTTTAAGGTATGGGCAAAGAAGGT
Source organism: Cellulosilyticum sp. (assembly GCA_045612745.1). Taxonomy (GTDB): domain Bacteria; phylum Bacillota; class Clostridia; order Lachnospirales; family Cellulosilyticaceae; genus Cellulosilyticum. The sequence continues at coordinate 22,241 of JAZKZQ010000062.1, forward strand.
CAACTACTTTAATACCTGTTTCAAGGATTTCTGCTGATGTTGATTGTTCTTCGAATGTTGGTGCTGCTCTATGGATTGGCCATTTTGCCCCTTGTGGTTCTGGTTTTCCATCTACAGCTTTACCTGAAACGTTAAAGATACGTCCAAGTGTTTCTGTACCTACTGGAACTGAAATTGGTGCTCCAGTATCTACTGCTTCCATGCCACGAACTAAACCTTCTGTAGCTGACATGGCAATACAACGTACGATATCATCTCCAAGATGTTGTGCTACTTCTACTACAAGTACACTACCATCTTTTTGAGTGATTTCAATCGCGTTGTAGATTTTTGGCATATGGTCTGCACTAAATTTAATATCTAGTACTGGCCCGATGATTTGAACGATATGTCCTACATTTTGTGCCATTATTGTTCACTCCTTTATTACTTATTTGAGTGCTCCTACCCCCGCAACGATTTCTGTTAACTCTTGAGTAATAGCAGCTTGTCTAGCTCTGTTGTACTGAATGCTTAACTTATCTTGGATTTCTTGCGCATTTTCTGTGGCAGAATCCATAGCTGTCATTCTCGCACCATTTTCACTAGCGCTAGCTTCAGAGAGTGCACCATAAATAACATCCGCTACATATCTTGGAATAATGTATCCAAGTACTGCTTCTGGTGATGGTTCATAAACTAAAAGATCGCTTGGTTCGCTTGGTTCACTTTTTTGTTCTTCTTCTATATTTTGAATATCTAATGGTAAAAGACGAATCATTTGTGGTTCTTGTTGAATAGTAGATTTAAAGCTTGTGTAAGCTAAATATACCTCTCCAATTTCACCTTGTGCATATTTGTCAATTACATAGTTTGCAATTTCTTTTGCATCTTGGTAAGTTGGTGCTTCAGAAATATCTAAAACAGATTTAGCTACGTCATAGCCTCTTGATTTAAATTGATCTACACCTTTTTTGCCAACCACTACTAAGTGGCTTTTTTCTTTATCTTCAATAGCACTCATTGTAAGTTTACAAATGTTTGCATTGTAACCGCCGCAAAGCCCTTTATCTCCTGCTAAAGTAATGTATGCTTTAACATCAGAGCCATTTGCTTCAAGGAAAGGTGAACCTTGCCCATTAGCGTTCTTTGCTATTGATTGCATAGTTGCTAAAATTTTGTTGAAAAAGGGTCTTGTTCTAAGGGCCGCCTCTTTACTTTTATTAAGTTTAGAGGTAGCAACAAGATTCATAGCACTAGTAATTTTCTTCGTGCTATCGATGCTTCGGATTCGCCCTTTAATATCTTGTAAAGACGCCATCGTTATTCACCCCTTTTCTATTAAGCTCTAAAGCTTTGTTTAAATTCAGTAATAATATCATTTAATTTTGCATCTAACTCTTTTGTAAGACCAGCTGGTTTTACGATTTCTGCAAGTACATCTGCATATTTTGCTTTTACAAACTCAAGAAGTTCATTTTGGAATGTAGCCACTGCTGAAAGTGGTAAATCCATAAGGAACTTTCTTGTTGCAGCATAAAGGATAACTACTTGATCTGCTACGTTAAGTGGTGAGTATTGAGGTTGTTTAAGTACCTCTGTAATACGTTCACCTTGAAGTAATGCATTTTTAGTAGCAACGTCAAGGTCAGATCCGAATTGTGCGAATGCAGCAAGTGATCTATATTGTGCAAGTTCTGTACGGATAGGACCTGCAACTTGTTTCATAGCCTTGATTTGAGCAGCCCCACCAACACGTGATACTGAAAGACCTGGGTTAACCGCAGGACGTACACCAGCGTTGAAAAGTTCTGTTTCAAGGAAGATTTGTCCGTCTGTAATAGAAATTACGTTTGTTGGGATGTATGCTGAGATATCCCCTGCTTGTGTTTCGATGATTGGAAGTGCTGTAATAGAACCGCCGCCAAGTTCATCGTTAAGTTTTGCAGCTCTCTCAAGAAGACGTGAATGTAAGTAGAATACGTCCCCTGGGTAAGCTTCACGACCTGGTGGTCTGTGGAGAAGTAATGACATTGTACGATAAGCTACCGCATGTTTTGATAAGTCATCGTATACGATAAGAACATCTTTACCTTGTTCCATCCATTCTTCACCAATTGTTACCCCTGCATATGGTGCAAGGTATTGAAGTGGTGCAGCTTCTGAAGCTGTAGCAACTACGATTGTTGTGTAGCTCATAGCATCAGCTTTTTCTAAAGCATTTACAAGTTGTGCTACTGTAGAAGCTTTTTGTCCGATAGCAACGTAGATACAGTTTACACCTTGACCTTTTTGGTTAATGATTGTATCGATAGCGATTGCTGTTTTACCTGTTTGTCTATCTCCAATGATAAGCTCACGTTGTCCACGTCCAATTGGTACCATGGCATCGATTGCTTTAAGACCTGTTTGAAGTGGTGTGTCAACTGACTTTCTATCGATAACCCCTGACGCAACTCTTTCTACTGGTCTAAATTTCTCTGTGTTAATTGGTCCTTTTCCATCAATAGGTTGACCTAAAGCATTAACAACACGTCCTGCAAGAGCATCACCAACTGGAACCTCTACTACACGTCCTGTTGCTTTAACAGTGTCACCTTCTTTGATATTCATGTCAGAACCGAAGAGTACAACCCCGATGTTGTCTTCTTCTAAATTTTGAACCATTCCATAAACTTCACCTGGGAATTCAAGAAGCTCACCAGACATAGCTTTTTCTAAACCATGTACACGTGCGATACCGTCACCAACTGTGATAACTGTACCTACAGCTTCTACTTCAAGGTGTGCTTTATAGTTTTTAATCTGGTCTTTAATAATACTGCTGATTTCTTCTGGTCTCAGATTCATTAACTGGTACACCCCTTTCTATGCAAGTCTAAGTTCTGATAGTTGTTTCTTTAAAGTTTTCATCTCACCTTTTATGCTGACATCAATAACTTTATCCCCAACTCGAATAATTAGTCCTGCAATAATGCTTTCGTCTATAATTGTTTCAAGCTCAATTACCTTGCCTGTACCTGCTTGTAAATTGGCTTTAATTTGTTCGATTTGTGTTTCATTTAAGGCTACAGCTGAAGTAACAGATGCTTTAATAATGCCTCTTGCTGCTTTAGCCATATCTAAGAAATTCTCAAGAACTTCTAATAAGTAACCTTCTCTGCTTTTTTTAACCATAAGTGCCATAAGACCTACAATAGGACTTTGTACTTTATCGGCAAAAATGTTATCCACTAAAGTAAGCTTCTCTTCAAGTGTTACTTTATGATTTCCTAAAACTGCCATAAAGTCTGGCGTTTCTTTAAGTGCTTCTACGATTGTACTAACCTCTGTCTCATACTGTGCTACAGCGTTATCTTCGTGAGCCATATCGAAAAGGGCAGTAGCGTATCTTTTTACAATTAGCTCAGCCACTGTACATCCCCCATCTCTTTAATGATGTCATTAATCATATCTTGATGTTTAGCTTCATCCATTGTAGATGCAACGAATTTGCTAGCCATCATTGTTGATACTTCGATCATTTGTTGTTTCATTTCATCTTTAACACGTTCTTGTTCAAGTGCGATGTCATTTAATGCTTTTTGTTTAATGCTTTCAGCTTCTTTTCTAGCTTCTGCAATAATTTGTTCTTCGCGAGCTACAGCTTTTGCTCTAGTGTCTTTAAGGATTTGGTCAGCTTCTTCCTCTATTTTTGCAAGTTTAGCTTCATATTCCGCTTTTAATTCAAGAGCACTAGCTTTTGAACTTTTTGCATCGTCGATTGTTTTGGCAATGCCATCTTTTCTTTTATCTAAGAACTCTGTCATTGGTTTGAAAAGAAGTTTATAAAGGATAAAGATAATGATGAATGTAGAAATCCATTGTAGTGCTAAATCCCATAATAACTGCACATCAAATCCAATAATTCTTCCTGCCTCTTCAGTAGCAGCTAATACAGTAATAAATGATGTATTCAAAGGGAAGCTCCCTCCTTTCTATGTCATTATGCTATTTCTTCTAATTAACCAATTAAGCTCATGTATTTTGTGATAAGTGGGTTAGCGAATAAAAGAATAATAGCTACGATAAGACCATAGATACCTGTTGTTTCAGCTACAGCTGCCCCTAAAAGCATTGTACTCATAACTGTTGATTGAGCTTCTGGTTGACGACCTACTGCTTCAGCACCTTTACCAGCTGCGTATCCTTGTCCAATACCAGGTCCAATACCTGCGATCATTGCAAGACCAGCACCAATTGCTGAACATGCTAAAATAAGAGCTTTTCCATCGATTTGATTTTCCATAATAAAAATCCTCCTTGTAATTAACAATTTTTGTTTTTAATTTAATTTTTTAGTTAAACCCTATTTTGTTTAAACTCTGATGTCTTATGCAGATAACTAAGATGTCTCTATATTACATTCCGAACACATTTACGAATAATAATAATAAGGCAATGATAAGTGCATAGATACCTGTTGTTTGTGCTACTGCTTGACCTAATAACATAGTTCTTAAGATAGCACTTTGAAGTTTTGGTCTTTTACCAACTGCTTCTGTTGCTTTACCAGCGGCATAACCTTGCCCTACACCTGGTCCAATACCTGCAATCATAGCAATACCAGCACCAAGGGCTGAACATGCTAATACTAAACCTACACCTGTTCTTGTTACAAGTGGGTTAGCGAATAACAAGATAATCGCAATAACTAACGAGAAAATCCCTGAAGTTTCAGCTACAGCTGCTCCAAGAAGCATAACCATCATTGCTGGTTTTGCACCTTCTTCTGGGTTTTTACCTGCTGCTTCTGCTGCCTTACCTGCTGCAAATCCTTGTCCAATACCAGGTCCAATACCACCTATCATAGCAAATCCAGCACCAATCGCTGAAAAAGCTAACACAAGGGCACGAGGGTCAACGTTTTGCATCCATCCGAAAAGCAAATCTCCAAATCCTGACATTCTTTCACCTCATTTCTATTCCATGGCACTTGATACAAAGGTCATACTAAGCATTACAAAGATAAATGCTTGTAGTGATCCAGCAAATACGTCAAAGTACATATGAAGCGCTGCTGGTACACCAATTAGTGTTAAGAACCAAGGGAACATTGCATATACAAGCCCCATGATAATTGTTCCACCTAAAATGTTACCGAATAAACGGAAACTTAAAGAGATTGGTGTTGCAAGTTCACCAATGATATTAAGTGGTAATAAGAATGGCATTGGTGATAATAACGTATCGTTAATATAGTTTTTAACACCTTTTTGTTTGATACCAAATCCATGAACCATGAAGAATGTAGTTAATGCAAACGCAAGTGTCGTTGCAACGTCTGCTGTTGGTGGTCTTAAACCAACAAGCCCTGAAAGATTACATACCGCAATGAAAATCATTAATGGTCCGTAGAAATATGCAAAACCTTTACCAGCTTTTTCACCCATTGTGTTTAAGATGAATGTTGATAATACATCAACAACTGTTTCTACGATGTTTTGGAATCTAGTTTCAGGAACTTCTTTAAAGTTTTTAATCTTGCGTCTAATAATAAGCGCAACGATTGTAAGTACAGCCATGATAATCCAAGTATTAATATGTGTTTGTGTAATACCTAGTGTCTCATTCCCGACTTTAAAGAGTTTAATGACGGTTTTTACGCCAAAATCTAAATTTTGTTCGCCCACCTACTCACACTCCTTTCCATCTAAAGTATATATTGCAAACATGCCTTAACGGCCTGTTATTGCCAGTAGTAATATTATTAATTAACTTTATTTAGTAGTTTTATCAATCTTTCTCACCCAAAGTGTTGCATAAGCTCCTACTTTCATAGATAAAAGACCGAAAAATACCCCTATTAAACTAATACTTGGTTCTAATGCTGCTACAACCAGTACAATTCCTGTTAATACATATCGTAACATATATTGTGCATTAGCATAATTTTTAGCCTTCTCTGGTGGTAGTAAAATTGCTTTACTAATAGTCTTCTCCATAAGTTTTAATTTTAGCAAAGAAAATATTAATCCAAAAGCAATTCCCACTGTCCAACCGACCTTATCAGTAGTTATAAATATACCTATAATGTACACAATTAATGAAAATATCATCATAGTAACAGGTACTAAGTTTTTTTCAGAAGTAGTCTTATTCATCTTTATCCTCTTTTTTTTGTTTTTTAATTTCGTTGCCTATATAGAAAAATAAGTTTCTAAAAGCTCCACCCACTCCTAATAATACAAAAATAATTGTAAATAGTGGCGTTTTATGAAATTTATCGTCTAAAATTGAACCTACTAGTGTACAAATCAAAATAGGTGTAATCATCGTGAAACCTAACTGAGAAATTAAACTGATATATTTAGCCCATGAATTTTTCTTCACAGTCTACACCCCTTTTCGCTTTGTTATTAATATTTCTGAATAAATATCCTCATTATCTACTTTATAGTACTTTCTCTAAAATTTCAAGCACTAACCATTTTACCATATGTATTCAATTTTTTACATTTTTATTTATTCGAAACTGGATTTTTACATTATACACTTATAAACTACTTAAAACTACACCCCTAGTTAATCAAAAGAGAGGCTACATTTTATACAAATGTAGCCTCTCTTTTACCTTCAATTTCCTATTTCTATACTAAATAATCTTTAGGTCTTGCTTCTTCTTTACCAAAATTATAACGAATAGCATCCACAATACGTTTAGATGCATTACCATCTCCAAATGGATTTTTAGCAATAGCCATTTGATGATATACTTCTTCGTCTGTTAAAAGTTCTTTTGTTAAATTGTAAATCGTATCTTTTTCAATACCTGCAAGTTTTAATGTGCCCGCTGCAATACCTTCTGGTCTTTCCGTTACATTACGAAGTACAAGAACTGGTTTACCAAGAGATGGTACTTCTTCTTGTAATCCACCTGAGTCTGTAAGTACAAGGTATGAGCGTTTCATAAGATTATGCATATCTTTAAGGTCAAGAGGTTCTACTAAATGTACTCTTTCTACATTCCCAAGAATTTCATAAACTACATCTCTTACAATAGGATTCTTATGAACAGCATAAACTACTTCTACATCTTCATGCTCAGCAACGATTTGACGTACTGCTTCACAAATATTTTGAAGTGGTTCGCCCCAATTTTCTCTTCTGTGTGCTGTCATCGTAATAACACGTTTATTTGCATAATCAATGTCATTAAGTTCTTCTACTGTGAAGTTATATGCTTCCTCTACAGTTGTAGCTAATGCATCAATTACAGTATTACCTGTTATAAAAATACTTGCTTCATCTACTGCTTCTTTTAATAAGTTTTCCTTAGCAAGTGCGGTAGGTGAAAAATGAAGATCTGTAAGTGAACCTGTAAGTTTTCTATTCATTTCTTCTGGGAATGGCTCATATTTATTATAAGTTCTAAGTCCAGCTTCTACATGCCCTACTTTAATTTGTTTATAAAAAGCTGCAAGGGCCGCTGCAAAAGAGGTTGTTGTATCACCATGAACAAGGACAATATCTGGTTTAGCTTCTTCTAATACTTCTTCTAAACCTTCTAGCACTTTAGTTGTAACACCTGTAAGTGTTTGTCTTTGTTTCATAATGTCTAAATCATAGTCTGGTTTGATGTCAAATAGCTCTAAAACTTGATCTAACATCTCACGATGTTGGGCTGTTACACACACAACATTATCTATATCGGCATTTTTTTCCAGTTCCTTAACAAGTGGCGCCATTTTTACTGCTTCTGGTCTTGTACCAAATACACTCATGACTTTTATCTTCTTCATTTATAGTACTCCTTCTCTAGCTTTTGTTTATTTTGTTACCAATATCTATTTTACATATGTCCTGTATATAGTACACCTAATTTCTAAATTCTTCTAGTATTTCCATACCATCCTCTAAAGTTCATTGTGTGAATTAAATGATATTACCTCATTGTCTCTACTAAATGTGTCGCAATTCTTACCGTTTCCATAGCATCTTTGGCATAATAATCTGCCTCTACATATCTTGCTAATTCTTCTGTAAGTACCGCCCCACCTACAATAACTTTTACTTCAGGACAATGTTCTCTTAATTCTTTAATTGTATCCTTCATACTTGCTACTGTTGTAGTCATTAAAGCACTTAATCCTACAATTTTTATATTCCAGTTTTTAACTGCCTCTACTACTTTTTCACTTGGTACATCTTTTCCTAAATCAATGACTTCAAAATTATAATTTTCCATGATGACTTTTACAATATTTTTTCCTATATCATGAATATCACCATATACTGTTGCTAATACCACCTTTGTCTTTGACATGGTTTCATCATTTTGATTTCCTACAACCATCTCTTGTTGCAATCTTTCAAAGGCTGATTTAGCTGCTTCTGCTGATTTAATAAGTTGTGGTAAGAAAATTTTTTGTGTCTCATAAAGCTTTCCTACCTCATCAAGGGCTGGTACAATATGCTGCTCAATAATATCTAGAGCTGATTTATTATTTAGAAGTGCATCAACCTCTGTTCTAGCTTCTTCTTTTAAACCTTTTTTAATGGCAGTTTCTACAGAAATTGTTTCGGCATTTGCACCAGTAGTAGTTCCTTTTATACCTTCTTCTATGTTAGAGTATTTCTCAATATATTCTTTGGCATCCATATCTTTTCCCATAAGCACTCTAAAAGCTGAAATAGCTTCCATCATGCCTGCATCAGATGGATTCATAATAGGTGCATCTAAACCTTGCATAAGGGCTGCAGTTAGCATTGTTTTATTAATAATCGGGCGATTAGGTAAACCAAAGGAAACATTACTTACACCCAGTACTGTTTTAACACCTAATTCTTCTTTTACAAGTCTTACCGCTTTTAGTGTCTCCTTTACTAAAGCTTGTTGTGCAGAAGCCGTTACGACTAAGCAGTCAATAAAGACATCTTCTTTAGGAATGCCCATAGCTACTGCTGCATCTACAATACGTCTTGCAACTTCTAATCTTTCTTCTGCAGTATCTGGAATTCCTTTTTCATCTAAAGTTAAACCTAGAATACATGCCCCATATTTTTTAGCAATTGGTAAAATAGCTTCTAAACTTTCCTTTTTACCATTTACTGAGTTAATAAGTGGTTTTCCGTTATAAATACGACAGGCTTCTTCTAAAGCTTGTACATTGGATGAGTCAATCTGAAGTGGTAAATTTACCATACCTTGTACTTCCTTAACTGCCTTTTTAAGCATAGCTACCTCATCAATATCTGGAAGTCCCATATTTACATCTAATACATGGGCACCTTGTTCCTGCTGCTTAATAGCCTCACGAAGTACATAGTCCATATCTTCTTTTCTAAGAGCTGCTTGAAGCATCTTTTTACCTGTAGGATTTAATCTTTCTCCTATTACTACTGTATCATCAAAGTAAACTGCCTTTGCCGCACTGCAAATTCCTGTCTTTCTTGGTACATTAGGTTTGATATAAGGTATTTCTTTTACCTTACTTATCATCTTAGCAATATACTCTGCATTTGTACCACAGCAACCACCTAATATTAAAACGCCCATCTTGGCAAACTCTAAGGCATATTCTGCAAATTCATCTGCTGTAATATCATATTTCACATTTTCCCCTTCCATCATAGGAAGTCCTGCATTAGGCTGAATCATGACTGGAATATGTGCTGTTTGTATAATTTTTTCTACTATAGGTTTAAGCTGCTTTGGCCCTAATGAACAATTCACACCAAGTACATCTACACCAAGGCCTTCCAAAGTTAAAATCATAGACTCAATACTTGTCCCAAAGAAAGTTCTACCATTTTCTTCAAAACTCATTGTGGCAAAGATAGGTAAATTTGTATTTTCCTTAGCTGCAAGTACTGCTGCTTTTAACTCATAAATATCTGTAAAAGTTTCAAATAAAACAACATCACAACCGGCCTTCTCACCAGCTACAACTTGCTCTTTAAAAACTTCATAAATCTCCTCAAATGTCACATCACCCACTGGCTCTAGCATTTTTCCTGTAGAGCCAATGTCTAGTGCTACATAACTATTAGGAAAATCTGCCTTTGCCTTCTTAGCAATGTTTACAGCTTGCATAATCATCTCTTCTACTGTGCAATCTGTATGTTCTAACTTATAACGATTTGCTCCAAAAGTATTAGTCGTTACAAAATTACACCCTGCTAACAAATATTCCCTGTGAATTTTCTCAATCACCTCTGGGTGCGTCATATTAAACATTTCTGGCACTTCTCCCAGCTTCAAACCGCAATTTTGGAGAACTGTCCCCATAGCACCATCAAAATATAAATGTGTATTTCCTAATATATTACAACCCACATCGCTCACCTCTTCTTCGATAGCTACATGTCCTCACTAAGTTACATGTGCCACATGATTTTTGTCTATTTTCCTTTTGATTTGAAATGCCTACAATAGCCGTAATAGACTTTGCAGGGACTAGCATATTTGTTTTCGTTAATGTAAGTCCTATTTTCTTTTCTGCCTGAAGGATATCTAAAAGATTTCGCTGTGCCTCTAGGGGTACATTTCCATATCCAGGACTAAATCGCATTGTAAAAAATTTATCTTGCGGTAACTGATTCATTAATTCTTGTTCTAAGTCATCACATACTTTATCAATAAGCACAGAAGCACATGCATCCAAAACTACAGCGTCTAGCATACTCAGTCTCTGCTTAATGCCTATTTGCCTATCTACTTGTATGCCTAAAGTGACTGCCATCACATAGCACGCTTTGGAATTCTCAAGTAACTTGGCTAGGTCACTACTTACAATACTACAAGAAGTATTCTCAAAGAATACTGTTTCCCCTTCTAAGTTTACACCTAGCTTCTCATAAACCATTCTAGGTACTGCTATCCTCTCTAATTCTTCATAAGTAACCTCTACCTTATTGAGAATTTCCTGCTCTGCATGTTCCTTGGGCATCCCTATATATCTTAAAGCTTCACTTACCATAGTATGTGTCATCATTCCCTCCCTCCCAAGCCTAATGCTTCATCCAATCATTTATTTAATATCCATTATGTACTATTTACTACTTTTATACTTTCTTCACTCTTAGTGCATACAATATCCCACGGATATTCTCCATAATACGCTTTGCAATATCTGGCTGATTCATTGTATACAAATGAATCCCATCCACGCCATGTGCTAAAAGGTCAATAATTTGCTCCGTCGCATAAATAATACCAGCTTCTTTCATAGCCAAGCTATTATGTCCATAGGCTTTAACGAATTGCTGTACACTCTCAGGAAGTGTTGCCCCACACATGGAAATCATGCGATCTACTTGCTTTGCTGAAGTAAGTGGCATAATTCCAGCAATTACGGGTACTTCTATACCTAGTGCTCTTACTTTATCATGAAAACTATAAAAAGCTTCATTATCAAAGAAAAGTTGTGTAATAAGTGCATCTGAACCACACGCTACCTTATGCTTTAAAAACTTTAAATCCTCTTCCATACTATAGGCTTCAATATGTTTATGTGGATAGCATGCACCAAGCACATTAAAATCATAATTCTCTTTTATGTAGGCTGTTAGCTCAGAAGCATGTTTAAAATCTCCTAACACAGCATTTTCATTTAAATCCCCTCGCATGGCTAAAATATTTTCTACACCTTTTTCTTTAAGCTCATTTAAAATACAATCTATGTCTTCTTTTTTACTACCTACACAGGTGAGATGGGCTAATGCAGGAATGTTATACTTCATTTGAATAGCCGATGCAATCTCTACAGTATTCTCCCTGCTACTCCCACCAGCCCCATAAGTAACACTAATGAAGTCTGGTGATAAGCTAGCAAGTGCATCAATTGTGGAAAAAATCCCTTCTAAGTCTGCTTTTCCTTTAGGTGGAAAAATTTCAAAAGAAAATGTTGGTTTTGTAATTGTCCCTAATCTTTTTTGTAACATATTAAATCTCCTCTTTTGTTAAAATCAATCTTTTCTGAGTACTGATACAAACGAATTCCCTTTTATATAAAAACGCCACTCTACATCTTGATACTCTTCAGCATAAGGTATATTAATACGCTTATCTGATACAATATCATTGCATAGCGGCGCATCTTCTATCCATAACTGCCCCTCCTCCAATACTGATTTTGCATTTAATTCTTTATCTATTTTTAAGGCCTTACATAACTTTCCTGGTCCATTAGTAAGGTCTTCTACTTTTTTAGAGCGAATAGGTCGATTTTCCCTTGCGAATAATATACTCATTTCATCCACAGGTTCTACTGCTCTTATAAGCACTGCCTGTGGATTATCCTTGGAGTTAACCACAATATTAAGACAGTTATACATCCCATAGATTAAATAGATATAAGTAATGCCACCTTCTTCAAACATGGGTTCTGTACGTTTCGTTCGTCTTCCGCCATAAGAATGTGCACCCTTATCTTCTACACCCATATAAGCTTCTGTTTCTACAATTTTAAAATAATAATTTTTTCCACCTATATGCCTTACAAGTATTTTTCCTAATAAGGCTTTAGCAACCGTAATACTATCTCTCATATAGAAATCTTTTGTTAATCTATTCATGTATCTACTCCTTAGTACATATTATCACTGCATCTGACGTATAATTTTTTCCATCTTCATTTCTTGATAAACCGCATTAATCTCCGCTCCCACTAAAAGCACCATACAGCTAGCATATAACCATATAAGCAAAATAAATACACTTCCTATACTACCATATAATTGATTGTATTTACTATAATTATCTATATATATGGAGAAAATTAGAGAAAATCCATACCAACCTGCTGAAGCAGCAAGTGTTCCTAACCACACATTTTTGACTTTTAAGTACCTTCTTGGCACAATACGATATATAATATACAAAACAACAATAAGGGCAATAAAAGGCATACTGAGCCTAATTACATTCCATATAGGCATAATAATTCCCCTATTTAAATGTAATACGTTAATGACATAACTACCTATACGATTACCAAAAACTAATGCTACCATCATCAAAATAAGTAATAATGCAAATAAAAATGTATAGACAATAGCAACAACCTTAGAAAGCCAAAACGGCTTTACAAATTTAGAATTATAGGCTAGGTGAATACCTCTTAGTAATGCATTAACTGCCGTTCCACCAGACCACAATGAAATAAGTACTCCTACAGATAAAAGCGTTGTACTTCTATATAAAATAAACTGATTAATAGTAGTCTCAATAAAAGGCATCAGTGAATTTGGTACTATAGTAGCAATATAATCCATCAGAACATTTACTGAAATATTAGCAAATGTTAATAAACTAATCACAACAATTAAAAAGGGAAAAAAAGCCATAATCCAGTAATAGGCAATCTGTGCACTATTTGCTGCTACATTATGCGCTGTATATCGCTTAATTAACTTTTTTATAAAAACCCCTACTTGATTTTCCATGAATGTTCTCCTTAACTTTAACTTCCCCATGTACATTATTCCTAGTTGATACTATTATTTATACTACTTATATACTTGAATATAGAACTAAATTACAGAATATCTCCATCTAAACTATTCTTATCGATTCCTTGATAACTAATATATCTCCCTAATATTTAAATCCATATCCTTAATTGATAGTAAATATAACTTTATTAAAAAAACAGAGTGCATGTTTTGACATACACTCTGTTTTCATATTTACTATTTAAATCTTAACCCAACGATATTGGACGTCCTAAGATTCTCTTTATTTTTTGTTCTTTTTATCTTTTTTATTATCGTTATTACTTTGTAATGCTGCTTGTGCTTTATCTTGCGCTTTAGCAAATATACCTTTTTTCTTAGTCTCTGGAAGTTTACCTGAGATTACATTTACGATAAGAATACCTGCAAGTTCAACTTTAATTTGCTTTTTAGTAGGAATGCTATTATAGATTTTTTCATCACACATAAGAGTATGAATTTGTGGACCAATTTTAGCAATTACTACTGGCATTTTACGTTTTTTATACATCCAAGGAAGTTGTTCCTTCATTTGTTTTGGAAGTTTAAGATTATCTAATTTATCTTTCTTTTTATCGATTATAAAAATTGAAACTGCTTGTTTGTTTTGTGAAATAAGTTGTTGTTGTTCATCATATTTCCCTTGTAATTTTCTTCCCCAGAAATATAATCCAACCATTGCAACAACTAAAATTGCTATTACAATCCAGAATATTGTCCAGCCGTTCATTGGGATGTTCCTCCTTATTAATTCTATACCATCATGTATATTTTTTAGCTTTTATATACTGATTTTATCCTACAAAAGCTATTTTAATAAAGTATATCATACCAAAACTTATAAGACAATGTTGTTAATAATTTTTGTTTTATAGTATATAATAGTAATAATGATTATTTTACTTAAAAGGTGGTGCCTAATATGATTACCAACACTTTACATTTAACTTGGATTGATATCTTTTTATTTATTAATATTCTCCTTGTTTTTTCTGTTGTATTTTGGCACCATAAAACAGCAAGTACTACTTGGGCATGGATTATGATTATGCTTTTTGTACCTATTCTAGGCTTCATTCTGTATCTTTTCTGCGGTCAAGATCTTCGAAAGCAAAAAACCTTTACAAAAAAATGTGAACAAGACCGCTTTTTAGCTGTTAAACTTCTTCAAGAAATCTCGCTTAAACACCCCCTTAACCAATATGGCAATCCACTTATTGCATCTTATAAAAACTTAATTACTATGAATCTCATTTCTCACGACTCGCTTTATACTGAAGATAATAGTGTTAAAATTTATACTGATGGTAATGAACTTTTCACAGCCCTTTTTCATGCCATTAACTCAGCACAACGTTATATTCATATTGAATATTATATTATCCATGATGATGAACTAGGACGATTATTTAAAGATCTTCTCATTAAAAAAGCTAAACAGGGTATCGATATTTTTTTACTGTATGATGAAGTGGGTTCCTTAAAAACACCAAAAAAATACTTTACTGACCTTAAACATGCTGGTGTGAAAGTTGCTCATTTTTATCCTACACTCATTCCTTTTTTCAAACTACATGCCAACTATCGCAATCACCGAAAAATATGTGTCATAGATGGTAAAGTAGGATTTATTGGTGGTTTCAATGTAGGTGCTGAATATCTAGGCCTTAATGAAAAATTCGGTTACTGGCGTGATACCCATTTACGTATTGAGGGGAGTAGCGTAGACCTTATTAATCTTCAATTTTTATTAGATAGGCGTTTCGCCACGAATGAAAATTTAAACTTAGAGCGATACATTCCAGTTCATCTACCTCCTACCATAAACAAAGTAGGTATGCAAATCGTCTCTAGCGGTCCTGACTCTAAGCATCCTAGTATCCGTAATGCTTATATGACCATGATTAATTTAGCCAAAAAATCTATTTATATTCAAACACCTTACTTCATTCCTGATGATGGTGTTTTTACTGCCCTTAAACTTGCATGTCTATCCGGCCTCGATGTACGCATTATGATTCCTAACAAACCAGATCACATGTTTGTCTACTGGGCCACCTATGCACATATTGGTGAACTTCTTGATTGTGGCTGCAAATGTTATACCTATGAGCATGGTTTTCTCCATGCTAAAACCATCATTATAGACGAAGAAATTTGTTCCGTTGGCACTGCCAACTTCGATATCCGCAGCTTTAATCTAAACTTTGAAATCAACGCTATCATTTATAATAAATCCATAGCCAAGCAGCTCACTGGTATTTTTAATGAAGACCTAACTCTTTGCAACGAGCTTACCCAAACCATCTATTCTAATCGTTCTCTTCTCATTAAGTTTAAAGAATCTATCTCTAGGCTCATCTCACCTATCCTATAAAAAAGGAGTGTATAGCAAAACTTATGTACTTTTGCCATACACTCCTTCTATATATTTAGTAAATACTTAGTTCACCATCAATTTTTCTTATCGTTACACCACGTCTTGTATCATCAATATATTTGACAATGTTTCCTAATGTGATTTTTACACCAGGATATAAGGCATCATTTGCTTTAATTACACCATCTTGTGCACCATTTAGTCTGTCAGTCAACATCTTAAATTCTTTTCTTAACTTGTAAACTTCATCTACTAATGGTTGTTTTGTTAATTTAAGCTTACTGAGCATTATCTTTCTACTAGCATCTAGTGTACCTTCTTTATCCTTAACTTCTAAGAATTTAATACTTTGCTCTATCTTCTCTAAGTCTTCTTTCTTATCTTTTAATTCTTTTGCTAGTACTCTATGCTGCTGATACAATTCTGGCAGTACACCTATTTGTACTGAAGTTATAGTTCCCATAGGTGAACCAATACTTTTTGCAACAATCTGATTTGTAGCTGCTATTTCACCTCCAACAATTGAGCCCTTACCCATTTCTGCACGTATACTATTTCCAGCAGTAACTACACCATGAATAATAGCCTCTGTTATAATATCTCCTCCAGCTTCTACACGGGCATTTTGTATGAACTTAGTCACAACATTGCCACCTGCAGTAATTCTTCCTTTTTCAGTTCCTTGGATACCATATGTAAGGAAAATATCTCCCCCAGCAATAATGGTTGCATCCTCTACCGGTCCCTGTACTTCTACTGATCCTTCAGCTTCAATCGTAAAACCTGCATGAACACTTCCTCTTACCACCACACTACCTAAAAATTTGATATTTCCTGTTGAACTATCTACATCACCATTTACAGTATAGACAGTATTAATATATACATTATGTCCATCATACTCTAGTTTGCCATCTACACTTGCTACTAAAGTATGTTCATTTAAAAGTTCTGTATTCTTTCCTTTTGGCAACCTAACGTCTTTACCTTTTTTAGCTCTAAGTTCAGCTCCTACTACATTATAGCCATTTTCTCCTTGTGTTGGAAATGTCTTAGTAGCCAGTATATCGCCCTTCTTGACATTAAAAACTGTACCTAAATCCTTAAAGTCTACTGTACCATCTTCTTTTTTCTTGGGCACAAAATGTATTAGACGTTGTGTATCAAAGTTAAGCTTAAGCTCACCATTCTCACCATTTACAGCTGCCTTACCTTGTGCAATTATATATTTAAAGTTGTATTTCCTACTCTGTGCTAATTCCCTTACTAACTCTTCATTAATCCCCATCACTATTCCCTTATTGGCAATAGCTACCTTAATTTCTTCTAGGCCTAACATTTTTCCGTCTTCTGTTGGTGCTGTAAACCAAACAACTCCCAACATCTTATCACGAGATAATTCTACACTAATTGTTTCATTAACTACTTCCGGCATAATATTCGCCTCCTTAGCAAAGTTACTGTTACACACTTTCGATATATTTTACTTATCTATAATTTCTTGCATTAAGTCTCTTACAACAGTTTCTACCATAGACGGTAATATTTTTATGTCTTCTTTATTCAGTTGTTTTACCTCTATAGGTTTCCCTATATTTAAAGTTACTGTGGCACTTTGAATTCCTTTTTTCTCTTCAAATACTTTATACGTATTATGAATAGCAATTGGAACAATAGGCACCCCAGTTTTGGTGGCTAGTTTAAAGCAGCCTCCTTTAAATTCTTTAATTTTATCACCAGATACTCTTGTACCTTCTGGAAAAGCTACAATAGACTGTCCACTTCTAAGTTCATTCACCCCATGTATAATGCTTTCTAATGCTTTCCGCTTATCATCTCTATCAATGTAAATTGCACCAAGTGCGGCAAACCAAGTATTAATCATTTGCATTTTAGCAACTTCTTTTTTTGCTAAAAATATGCAAGGATCTTCTATAGTACTTACTAGAACCACTATATCAAAAATACTTTTGTGATTTGCAATATAAAGTACTGGTCCTTCTGTAGGCAAATTTTCTCTACCTATTACCTTTAAATCCATATTAGCCGCCTTGATCATACGATTTGCTAAGTACTTCGTAAGCTTATATACTTCCTTTCTGCTTTCACGTACCGAATGCTTTTTATTTCCGTAAGCATATTCCTTGCGTTTTTTTGCAAGCTTTAAATGATTATATCCCATTGTACTTAACATTTTTATGTTATTAATCAATATACAATCTTTTTTCACCAATATGCTTCACCTAGTCTTTCTTATAATTTTCAAGCATCTGCTCTTTTAACTCATATAAACCTTGTGATAAAACAACTGACATAATCTCTGGATTAATAAGTCGTTTATACTCATCCCAAAGTGTATCTAATTCCTCTTTAGCATATGCCTTAATCTCTTTTACAGTTGGTACCTCATATACTCTAGTACCTTCTCTAAAAATTGGAAGTAATAACTCTCTTACTTCATAACTCTCTGGTTTTAATTTAGTCTTTTTCCATCTTGCTTTAGGTTCCACAAGGATAAGTTCCTTTGTTTCATCAAACACTTCATTTTCAAGAGCAATAATATCCGCTTTCATTTTACCTGTTTCTTTGTTATAAACACGAACTACCTTCTTTATTCCTGGATTCGTTACCTTTTCTGGATTATTAGAAATCTTAATCTTAGGAATAACCTCTCCATTTTCATCAATTTCTGCTGCTAATTTATAAATGCCACCAAATGATGGACAATCAGACGATGTGATCATATTTGTACCTACACCCCAGAGTGTAATTTTAGCACCTTGCCTTTTAAGGTCTGCAATCAAACTTTCATCTAAATCACAAGATGCACTAATGATAGCATCTGTGTGTCCTGCTGCATCTAACATTACTCTTGCTTTTTTAGAAAGATATGCAAGGTCACCACTATCTAAACGAATACCATACGAAGCCATATTATATCCTTGTGCTTTCATTTCATCAAAAACTTTTATTGCATTGGGTACGCCACAACCTAATGTATCATAAGTATCAACAAGCAAAATACACTTATCTGGGAATATTTTTGCATACGCTCTAAATGCCTCAATTTCTTCATCAAAACTCATAACCCAGCTGTGAGCATGGGTTCCTGATACTGGTACATCAAACATCTGTCCTGCAAGTACATTAGATGTTGCTGCACATCCTCCAATTATTGCTGCTCTTGCACCGTAAATTCCTGCATCTGGACCTTGTGCACGGCGAAGTCCAAATTCAAGTACAGGGTCATCTTCTGCGGCACGTACTACCCTGGCTGCTTTAGTAGCAATAAGACTTTGATGATTTATAATATTTAAAAGGGCTGTTTCTACAAATTGTGCTTCTAAAATAGGTGCCTTTACACGCATTAAAACTTCCATTGGGAATACTACCGTTCCTTCTGGAATTGCATCAATATCTCCTGTAAATTTGAAGTTTTTAAGATACATCAAGAAACCTTCACTAAATAGATTAAGTCCTCTTAAATACGCAATATCAGATTCATCAAATTGAAGATTTTCAATATAATCAATAGCTTGCTCAAGCCCTGCACAAATGGCATAACCATTTTTAGATGGATTACTTCTATAAAATAGATCAAATACAACCTCATGATTGTTAATATCATTCTCATGATATCCCTGCATCATGGTCAATTGATATAGATCTGTTAATAGAGTTAAATTTCTTTTCATATGTTTTTCTCCCGTCTTTGACTTTCTGCATCTTTACTACTTTAATAATAGCTGATTCTTATATCTTTTTTAATCCGCCTGAAATTATACTACTACATAATTATGCTCTTAATTATATTGTATGACTACTATAATTATATAATATATATATTATATAATCCACTTTTTAATATTAATCAGCATTTTACTTAAAATTTGCATTATATTATTTTGCTTATTATTTATTTTAGGACTTTTTAATACTAATTTGCAATACCTTTATCTAATAATAGTATTAACAATATGTCTGCTTATACGCCTTAATCCAGTATTTAGTGTTACCTTTTATCTCTGGTATTATATCCTTCTACCTCTCTTTATTACATAATTTCATTATACTAACGTACCACATAAAAGATGGTGTTGCAAAATCATTCATCATTTTGCAACACCATCTTTTATACTTATCAAATATTTAATTTATTTTTTAACCACGTCTTATCCAAAATGCCTTAAGTTCACTTAGAAAAGTGGCTCTATCTATTTGGTCATCTAGATATGCTCTTAAAATATCTCCAACTTCTGAAATAGTTTCATGTGGTAAATAAGCCATCATTTGCTCAATAACCTGATTATTCTCTTGATATGTATAAACTGATTTACTTAAAGAGTTAGTATATTCAACCTCATTAGCCATTACACCTGGAATAACTTTTGCTTTATTAATCATAAAATCATTGCCTTCTTCTTCGTAAACTAACCA
Source organism: Cellulosilyticum sp. (assembly GCA_045612745.1). GTDB lineage: Bacteria > Bacillota > Clostridia > Lachnospirales > Cellulosilyticaceae > Cellulosilyticum. The sequence goes on from JAZKZQ010000062.1 coordinate 42,513, forward strand.
TTCTATGAATCTCTTAGCGGCTTCTTGTTGCTCTACTGAATTATTAACCCGATCAACTACTAAGTATTTAATAGCAGCTGTAATCTCGTTATTACCATAGTCATTCTCATTATTACTAATCGGTACTGGAATAAAACCATACTGACCTTTTTCTAAATCACTCTTTAAAATATCTTGAATTGCCCAGTCTCCCATGTACCAAAAACCAACTTCACCTCTTCCTAGAGCCTCTGCACAACGCTCATTAGAATTTGTTAATGGTTCTTCCTTATACATATTATATAACTTCATTACATCTAGTGTATCTAACAATCCATTAATTGTTTTATCTGACGTTAAATCTATTTTACCTGCCGTTAAATCTTGGATAAACTTTACTTTTTCTTGATTATCTGATGATTTAACAGAATATGCAGTTGTAAAGAAGTGATTTGCTAAAGACCAATTATCATTAGTAATAACTAGTGCATCCCTACCGCTACTTTCAACTTTTTTAAACGCTTCTTCTAAGGCATCTCTTGTATGAATTGTATCTACATCAATTCCACATTCTTTTATAACTTTCTTATTGTAAATAAAGCCCATTCCTTCTACAGCAAACGGAAATACTACTAATTCACCTTCACTATTTCTTGCCGCAGCTCCCATTTCTACATTTAAGTGCTTTACCCATGATTCTTCAGATAATGTTACAAATTCATCCTTCATGTCTTGTATATGTAAAGAGTCCACAATCATAATTGTTGGCGTATTATCATTACTCTTTCTAGAAGCAATTTTATCCTTTACCTCTTGATATCTACTGTATTCTAAAACTTTCACATTAATATCTGGATTAACTTTTGTAAAAGCTCTACTTGCTTCCTCTAAACTTGTATGTATTTCTGGCTTGGTATTAAATATAGAAATACTCACAACGCTTTCATTTTCACTTGTGCATCCTACTAAAGTGCTCCCTATAGTTGCCGCTACTAGTAACTTTGCAATTTTTCGTTTCATCTTTCCACCCTTATCTAACTTCTTCTATGCTTTTTATTATTTTATTACTTGTCTATTTTTAAGTTTCCAATGCTATTGCTTAGTTCCTTAATATTCTCTTTAATATTTTCACTAATTTTATTAAGATTATCCACCATTTCAAACTGTTTATCTAAGGATACTTTAGTTTTTCCTGTTGTTGCTGCACTTTCTTCAGCAATAAGGGCAAGTGAATCTGTTATTCCAAGTAATTCTTTACTAAATTCTCCAATATAATTTATTGTACTACTAAAATCAATAATATTATCTATAATCATTGTGTCTGCTTCTTCTATTTGTTTAAATACTTCATAGGTTTCTTCAACTAATTTAGTTTGCTCACTCATTGCTGTATCAATTTGAGTCATCAGTTTCTTCGTTGTCCCCGTCTGATACTGGATATTTTCCAATATAGTAGTAATATCTTGAATTGCATTTTGTGACTGGGTTGCTAAATTTCCAATCTCTGTTGCAACTACTGCAAAGCTTCTACCACTTTCACCAGCTCTTGCTGCCTCAATGCTTGCATTTAAGGCTAATAAATGTGTTTGATCTGCAATAGAATTAATTGTTTGTGTAATGGTATTAATATGCCCTACAGCACTTTCTAACTGACTTACTTCCTGTACTGTATCATTTACAATTCTTCTTTGAATTTCAGTTTCTTCTTTTAAATTTGCTACTTCTCCTTGTGCTTTAGTTAAAATATATTTAGATTCTTCTATAGTTTGATTAATTTTTACTAATTTATTTTTTGCCTCTTCTACTTTTGCATCTAAATCCTTAGTATTCTCTAAAACTTCTCCTGTTTGTGTTGCCTGCATAATAGCACCTGCTGATATCTCTTCCATAGCCCCAATCACTTCTTTATTAGAACTTTCTGCCACTTTAAAGATATTTATTAAACTTTCAGCACTTTGTTGTAAGTTACCATTTTTTTCATAAATATTTCCTGTTAAACCCTTTAAAAAATCTACCATTTCATTAAATGTTTCACCAATAACCTGTAACTCTCTTAAATTACTTACTTCTGCCTTAATGGTTAAATCTCCATTAGCAACTTCTTGTGCAACTTCCGCTAATTGAGTAATTGGCTTTACAATTTTTATTTGCTGACGTAAAGCTAAAATTATATTAAATACTATCAATATTAAAAGTATAGGAAAAGCTATTTTTAATACTTCATTAAACCCAGCATACACTTCACTAATTGGCACTGCTGTAATAACTCCCCAGTTCAAAGAATCAATAAAGTTACCTACTGCTAATTGATTTTGACCATCAAAGTGAATTATATCTGTACTTCTATTTCCTCTTAATGATCTATCTACTATATCCTTAAGCATGGTATGTGTATTATCTAAGAGATTTTCATTATTGATTCTACTTGGATCTGTGTGCCATGTAATATTACCTATTCTGTCAAAGGCAAATACCTTGCTTCCCTCTGCAAAAAAGATATCACCTATAATATTATCTAGCTTTGTAATTTCTATCTGGCTTATAATAACACCAATAACATTTCCATTTTTTCTAACAGGTGCTGCAAAAGCAATATTAGGCACACTATCTTCTAAAAAAATGTTACTAATACAGCTCACACCTTGGACTGCTTGTTTAAAATGTTCTTTCTCAGCCATATTTTGACTTAAAGAACCTAATGCATTTACAATGACATGGCCTGTAGTATCTACATAAAAAATATTTTTAATACTGCTATCTTGTTCTATTCTTAATCCTAATTCTTCTTGTATATTCTCTTTGATACCACTTTTAATAACCTGAGAATACGCAATTTCTTCAACAAGAATAATATTTTGATCGCCCCATCTATCCATATTGTTCATTACCATACTTGATATTTGATTCATGGCATTGACTTTACTTTTATATATTGATTTTTGAATAATCCCCCCACAAACTAGTCCTAAAACAAGTAAAGGTACAACCCCTACTATTAGATAAGATCTTATAAAATTTGATTTTAGACTTCTTTCTTTTTTACTCAATACCTTTTAACTCCTCTATCTAATTATTTACTCTTTAATAATCGGTGTTTTTCCCATTTTCTTTAATTATTTTGCAAAATTTTACTTTTATTTATTGATTTACTTTTTATAAAAATTACTTTTACCACTAGACATCCTTTACATTTAATTTTATAATATTACTTATTAAATTTTTATATTGACAAACACTATGAAGAGGACAAGTACTATATTTGATGCGTCTCAGCGAGTGAGGTTGGTGAGAGCTCACACGATAGAATTTAGGAAGAATCGCCTTGGAGTGGCAGACCGAAACATAAACCTTCTGTTTATGAGTAGACTCTGACGGTTTCCTACCGTTACCGTAAGGAAAGGTATAACGAGCGGTCTTCTTTAGAGGAAGGCAAATCAGGTGGTACCGCGGAAGATTACGTATATAACGCTCTTTCGTCCTGTTGATGGATGAAGGAGCTTTTTTATTGCCATTTTATGCTTAAATAAGATTCCTAAATCCAGCACGCTCTTCATATGTTAAGGACTAATATTTAAGGAATTTGGTTATAACTTATATGTAATCTCTTATTTATCTTAGTCTAATGATTTATACATAGATATTTTAATAGATGTATAACATATGGAGTCATATTACACTATTTAATTTCTACATTATATTAGGAGGTATAGTATGTACAAAAAAGTAGATACCAATCTGAACTTCGTTGACAGAGAACTCGAAGTTTTAGATTTTTGGAAGAAACATAATGTCTTTGAAGAATCAATCAAATCTAGAGAAGGTGGCCCAGTTTTCACATTTTATGATGGCCCTCCTACAGCAAATGGTAAACCACACATTGGTCATATCTTAACACGTACAATGAAAGATATTATGCCACGTTACAAAACTATGAAAGGTTACAAAGTACTTCGTAAAGCTGGTTGGGATACACATGGTCTTCCAGTAGAACTTGAAGTTGAAAAACTTCTTGGTATCAGTGGTAAACCACAAATTGAAGATTATGGTGTAGAGCCTTTCATTAAAAAATGTAAAGAAAGCGTTTGGCAATATCAAAATCTTTGGGAAAAAATGTCTGACCGCGTTGGTTACTGGGTAGATATGGATAATCCATATATTACTTATGATAACAACTACATTGAATCAGTATGGTGGTCACTTCGTCAAATTTGGGATAAAGACCTTATCTACAAAGGACATAAAATCGTGCCTTACTGCCCACGTTGTGGCACATCTCTTTCTTCACACGAAGTAGCTCAAGGATACAAAGATATCAAAGACCAAACAGCTACATGTAAATTCAAGGTAGTAGGCGAAGAAAATACTTACCTTCTTGCTTGGACAACAACACCATGGACACTTCCATCAAACGTTGGTCTTTGTGTTAACCCAGAACACACATATGTAAGAGCAGTAGTAGATGGTGCAACATATATCTTAGCTGAAGCCTTAGTAGAAGCTGTTCTTGGCACAGAAGGTGTAGAAATCACAGAAAAATTTGCTGGTAAAGATTTATGTGGCATGGCATACGAACCACTCTTTACATGTGCAAAATTAGATAAAAAAGCATTCTTCGTAGTAGCTGATAATTACGTAACACTTACAGATGGTACAGGTATCGTACACATTGCTCCTGCATTTGGTGAAGATGATGCGAGAGTTGGTCGTGCAAATAACCTTCCATTCGTACAACTTGTTAACGAACAAGGTTACTTCACAGAAGACTTCACAAATGAATTCCCTCAGCTTAAAGACGTATTCGTAAAAAATGCTGACCCAGAAATTCTTAAATATTTAGAAGCACAAGGTACTTTATTCAAAGCTATTCCACACACACATAGCTACCCACACTGCTGGAGATGTGATACACCACTTCTTTACTATGCACGTGATACATGGTTCATTGAAATGACAAAAGTTCGTGACCGCCTTATTGCTAACAACAAAACTGTTAACTGGATGCCTGAATCAATCGGTGAAGGTCGTTTCGGTAACTTCCTTGAAGGTGTAATTGACTGGGGTCTTTCACGTTCAAGATACTGGGGTACACCACTTCCAATCTGGGAATGTAAATGTGGCCACAAACACCTTATTGGTAGCATTGAAGAACTTAAATCAATGAGTTCTGACTGCCCAGATAATATTGAACTTCACAAACCATACATCGATAACGTTCACCTTAACTGTCCAAAATGTAATGGCACAATGACAAGAGTTGCTGATGTTATTGACTGTTGGTATGATAGTGGTTCAATGCCATTTGCACAACTTCACTATCCATTTGAAAACAAAGAAGTATTCGAAGAAAACTACCCAGCTGACTTTATCTCAGAAGCTGTTGACCAAACTCGTGGTTGGTTCTACACATTAATGGCAATCTCTACATTAATCTTTGATAAAGCACCATATAAAAACGTAATCGTTCTTGGTCACGTTGGTGATAAAGATGGTATTAAAATGAGTAAGAGTAAAGGAAATGTAGTTGATCCATGGTCTGTACTTGATGTACAAGGTGCAGATGCTGTACGTTGGTACTTCTATTCTGCTTCTGCACCATGGCTTCCATCTAGATTCTCTGCAGATAACGTAAGTGAATCTCAACGTAAATTTATGGGTACATTCTGGAACACATATGCATTCTATGTACTTTATGCAAATATTGATGAGTTCGACCCAACTAAGTATGAATTAGACTATGTATCACTTAACATGATGGATAAATGGGTACTTTCAAAACTTCAAACACTTGTTAAAACAGTAGATGAAAATCTTGAAAACTACCGTATCTTCGAAGCTGCTCGTGATATGCAAGACTTCATTGATGAAGTATCTAACTGGTACGTTCGTCGTAGCCGTGAAAGATTCTGGCAAAGTGATATGCCACAAGACAAAATCAATGCTTACAAAACACTTCATACAGTACTTGTAACACTTGCAAAACTTGCGGCACCATTTACACCATTCATGGCAGAACAAATTTACCAAAACCTTGTAAAATCAGTTGATGAAACTGCACCAACAAGCGTTCATTTATGTAACTTCCCAGTTTGTGATGAACAAATGGTAAATCCAGAACTTGAAAAATACATGAACGAAGTACTTGATATCGTAGTATTAGGACGTAGCTGCCGTAACGAAAGTGGTATCAAAAACCGTCAACCAATCGGTACACTTTATGTAGGGGCTACAGAAGTTCTACCACAAGAATTCATCGATATCGTAGCAGAAGAATTAAACGTAAAACACGTAGAATTCACAACAGAAGCTGCTGACTTCATTTCATATAGCTTCAAACCACAAATGCGTACATTAGGGCCAAAATACGGCAAAATGCTTAACGCAATCCGTACAGCTCTTACAGAACTTGACGGAACAGCTGCTATGGCAGAACTTAATGATACAGGTGTCCTCAAACTTACAATCGAAGGACAAGAAATCGAACTTACTAAAGAAGACCTCTTAATTAGTACAGCTCAAAAAGAGGGTTATGTAGCTGCTGCTGATAAAGGTTACACAGTAGTAATCGACACAGAACTTACAGAAGAACTTCTCGAAGAAGGTTTCGTACGTGAAATCATCTCTAAAATCCAAACAATGAGAAAAGAAGCTAACTTCGAAGTTCAAGACCACATTGAAGTAGCTTATACAGGTAACGAAAAAGTAGGCGCTATCATGACTAAAAATGCTGATTATATTGCATCAGAAGTATTAGCTAACAGCGTAAGCGAAGGTACTGTAGATGGCTATACAAAAGACTGGAAAATCAACGGTGAAGCTGTTACATTCTCAGTAAAAAAAGTTTAATACACTAATAAAACATCTTAAAAAGGGATTATCAATCAATGAGTTGATTGATAATCCCTTTTTTAATTTAAACTTATTTTTCTTATCATCAGCTAATCTTAAAGGCTTCTACAATACGTCCTAGGTCATCTGAAGAATATTCTAGACCTTTAATAGTCTGATTAAGTATTTGAATACGTTTATGCATTACTTCCATTTGTTCTAATAATAATGTACTATCATTCTGTTCAATAATCTTATTGGTTTCTTTACTTTTTGCCATTTTATTCACCTTACTACTAGCTTTATAAATCACCTTACTTTGACTATTCATAGCTTTCATAATGTCTGATAAAACACTAGAAACCTCTCTAAAAGAATCAAAGCTTGCCATATTTTCCAAAGTACTTTGTGAAGATATTTTTACCTTTTCATTGATAATATTCATATTACCATTGGTATTCGTAATCTGCTTTTGTATATTAGTTACTAAATGTTCAATTCTCTCTGTAGATATTTTCGTTTCATTAGCTAACTCTTTTATTTCCTCTGCTACAATTCCAAAGCCTTTTCCTGCCTCTCCAGCATGTACTGCTTCAATAGATGCATTTAAAGCTAGTAAACTCGTTTGTTTACTTATTGCATTGATTGTACTTACAATATCTGTGATTGCTTTTGATTGCTGTTCTAAAACACTCATATGATCTACTGCATTTTGTGTAGCAACTTCTAACTCCTTCATGGAATCTAAAGTTGCCTCTCCCGCCGCTTTAGCACTCTCTGCTACTTTGTTAGTTATCATAATCTTGTCTGTTATCTTTTCTACTAATCCATCATTATTACTAAATAGCTGTGAAATATTAATTAATTCATTCTGTGTATTTTTTAATAACTCATTCTGCGCAATGGCATTTTCTGATAAAACTTGTACGATTGACTCAACACTTTGAGTAGTTTTAGAAACATTCTTAATAACCTTTTTAGTTGTTTGTGTTACACTTGCAATACGCTTAATCATATTCATTTGATTACTTATAAATTTATTGAACCATTTACCAAGTTCCCCTACCTCATTTTTAGAAGGACTCTCCACACGTTTTGTTAAATCTCCTTGCCCCTCTGCAATATGATAAAGAATATTTACAGTTTCATTAATAAGTCTTGTAATATAATAATCAATCAATTTATAAGTTATTACAAACATTATACCACTTAATATAACTGTTGAAATGATGCCACCCCACTTAAAAAACCATCCTACTAACCAGCTAATAAAAACAAATATAGTAGCTAGACTTGCAATATAACTTGGTACTATGTGATTAATACTATTAAAATTATATATTTCTGCGATATCACCTTCACACATCATCCCCCATACTTCATCTGAATAAGGTGGTGAAATTGTAATTCCCTTTCCTCCTACTAAAATGTGGCGATAGTCCGGGTAACCTGGCCAGCAATCACAATTTTGTCCCTTTCTTATAGTATTAGCCACCCCAGGATGCAATTGTTTTGTTTTAGGATCATTAAATATAATTTCAAACTCTGTATGTTGTTTAACTTTTATCACCTCACCAGCAACTGTTCGAATCCCATCCTTTAAATTATCACCTAAAGTAAATGTACGATCTTCAAAACGACTCCTAGAAATAGCTGTTCCAGGTGCAATTCCTCTATTATTCTTAATCATAAATAAATAATTATCACCTGAATCTTTATAAATGTGTACATCTTCTTCTTGAATAATATTGGATAGATCATCATTTAAAACCCGCCCACACAAAATATACAACTCACCTTTTTGATTTTTATATGGTTCTGAAAAAAGTAATGTTACCTCATCTTTAAATCTTTTGCGACTCACTGGAATCTCTAAAGTTGTTTTATCACAATACGGCCCATACATATAACGTTTATTCTCTAGAGCATATTTATAATTAGGAAAACCACTCAAATCTTTACCTATATGCTTCACAAAAGAGGATGCTACTACCTTTCCCTGTCCATCTAAAATAAAGAGCTCAATAAAATCCCTTTCCTCATTAATCTCTTCCGTTAAAGCTAACATCTGATCCTCATGGGTATATTCATTATTATTAATAACATGTTTAATCATCTCTAATTGAAACCATTGATCCTCAAACCATTCCTCTAAAGCTCTTTTTCTTCCTAGTGCAATACCTTCAAATACTTTCTCAGAATGTATTTTTAGATGCTTATTTCTCTTGTATAATTTGTACTCTTTATATTGCTCATTCAAATTAATCTCCCCCCTATGCTTTTATTCCACTTTCCTAAAACTTTAAATTTAGACTTTCTTACCTTTAAAACTTTTTATTAATATTATCATACTTTTAAAGTATATATGTATTATTTTAAAAATATTTAAAATATTTTTTAAAACAAAAAAACAATCAAACTCCTATATATCTGAGTTTGATTGCTCTTTTATAATACTATACTTTAAATCGTCCTACTTGCTCCTGTAACTCTTTAGCCTGTTCTTCTAAATGCTCAGATGTCTCAGCAACAACTTCTGTGGAATTACTGAACTCTTCTGTCCCTACAGCTACCTCTTCACATGAAGCCGAAATTTCTTCTGCAATAGCTGAAGCATTTTCTATTTTCATCATAATATCTTCTTTTTGATTTGTAATAACTTCTGTTTCATCAGTAATAGCTCTAATACTAGGAAGCATATTATTAACTACTTCAATAATCTGTTTAAAATTATCTACAGCATTATTAATACCTTCAATTTGCTTACTTAGGTCATTACCCATTTGACTAGTTGAATCTGCTAATTCTTGTGTTTCATCTAGTATACCTTTTATAATTTTTACAATATTTGCCACTGAATCTTTACTTTGTTCTGCTAAATGACGAATTTCTTCTGCGACTACTGAGAAGCCTTTTCCTGCTTCTCCTGCTCTAGCTGCCTCTATAGCTGCATTAAGTGCTAAAAGGTTAGTCTGTTCTGCAATACCATTAATAATATTTGTAATTGTATTAATCTCTCCTACACGCCCTTCAAAGCTACCAATACTTTGGCTATATGTTTTAAAGTTTTCACTTAACTTACCAATAGATTCATTAACATTTTGCATCATTTCGTTACTATCTTTTGCCATCACAGATATAGTATCTGAACTATTTGAGATTTGTCCAACTGAATCAGCCATTGTATCAATGCTTGTACTAAGCTCACTTGTTGTATTTGTAATAGTCACTAAATCAGAGGCTTGTTCCATAATACCTCTTGTTACTTCTTGAATTGTTGTATCAATATTTTGTGAGCTACTTGCCATTTCATTAGATATATTGGTAAGCTCTTCTGCTTGCTTATTTAAGCCCGTAGTTACTTTATTAACATCTTGTATTAACTTTACAATCTCACCTTGCATACTCTTCATACTTCTTGCTAAATCACCTATCTCATCATATCGAGCTAATACTTTTTCATCTATAACAATAGTAAAATCACCAGCTTGTAAGGCCTGGATTTGTTTTATAAGATATGCAATTTGTTTTCCCGTATTATTTGAGAATATAGATATATTCATAACTATAAGGATAATACCAACAACAGTTATTATAACATTTTTTAATATATCTAATAATGTCTCTCTAACAGCATCCATGCGATTTTCTCCAATAAAGAGTACCCCTATCGTATTATTGCTGCTATCTTTTAATGGCATATAAATAGCATAATATAGCTTCCCATCTATACTTATGTACTTTTTAACATCTTTCCCTTGTTCTAATACATTCTTTGCTACTTCTGAGTCTACTGCCGTTCCAATCATATTCTTATTTAAGGTCGCATTAATACATGCGTTTCCTAAATAAATTATGTACTCACCATCTATCTTTTCTTTTAACTCTTCTAGAATATTTGATTCATTTAAAGAATATCCGCCTTTTACAAGCTGACCTTCTTTAATCTCATATTCTCCTTTGTACACTTCATCTATAATTCCCAAAGCTGATTCTGCCCATATCTCAAGCTTTTCATCCATAGATTGTTGCATTGCTGTTCCTGTTGTAATTATAGTACCAATTATAAATATTAAACATAGTATTACAAGAGTAGGTATAGTACACCATAGTAATCTCCCTCTTATTTTTAATTTCATATTTATTCTCCTCCAAAATTCATTTATCCGTCATAATTATATGATATTCTTATGTATATGTCAAAATTTTACATTAATAAATTATTTTTCATGTAATCAATCAATTAATTAATTATCTATAACTCTACATATAATAATAGCCAGACTTTTTAGTCTGGCTATTACACTTTATTCATATAAATTATATCTTAAATTTTTCTACCTTTTCCTTTAAATTTTTAACATGACCTTCTAAATGCTCTGATGTTTCAGCAATAACCTCTGTAGAATTACTAAATTCTTCTGTTGCTACAGCCACCTCTTCACAAGAAGCTGAAATTTCTTCTGCAATTGCTGAAGCATTTTCTACTTTTACCATCATATCTTCTTTTTGATTTTTAATAACCTTAGTTTCATCTGTAATAGCTTTAATACTTGGAATAATATCATTAACTGCTTCTATAATATTCTTAAAGTTATCTAAAGCACTATTAATACCTTGAATTTGCTTATTTAAATTATTATCCATCTCATTAGTTGCACTGGTTATTTCTTGTGTTTCATTTGAGATATCTTCTATAAGCTTTACAATATTTGCTACAGATGTCTTACTTTGCTCTGCTAACTTACGAATCTCCTCTGCTACTACTGAAAATCCTCGTCCTGCTTCTCCTGCTCTAGCTGCTTCTATTGCTGCATTTAGTGCTAAAAGATTCGTTTGCTCAGCAATGCTATTAATAAAATTTGTAATTCTATTAATTGCTATTACACGCTCTTCAAAACTTTTAATACTCCGGCTATAATATTTGAAATTTTCACTCAATTGACTAATAGAATTATTAGTATCTAACATCATATCACTACTATATTTTGCCATAGTAGCTATAACATCTGAACTTTTTGAAATTTTCCCAACTGAATCAGCCATTGTATCAATGCTTATACTAAGTTCACTTGTTTTATTGGTAATAGTCACCAAATCTGATGCTTGTTCCATAATTCCTCTCGCTACCTCTTGAATCGTTATATCAATATTTTGTGAACTATTTGCCATTTCATTAGATATCTTTGCTAGTTCTCCTGATTTTGTATTTACACCTATGGTTACCTTATTTACATCTTGTATTAATCCTGCTACTTCATCTTGCATGCTCTTTATACTTCTTGCTAATTCACCAATCTCATCATATCTATCCAAAATCTTTTCATCTATCACAGTAGTAAAATTACCATTTCGTAGCTCCTCAAACTTTTCTACAAAATGATTTATCTGTCTTTTTATACTGTTAGAAAATCTTATCATATTAATCACTATAATACCAATAAATACAACAAATATTGCACTATTTAACATTGTTTCTTTAAATGTTGTTTGGATAATTTCCGACTGATCTTCTCCTACAAACAACATACCTATATTCTTTCCACTGCTGTCTTTTAAAGGTGCATATATACCATAATATAATCTTCCATTTGTCTTTACATATTGTTTAACAGTTTCTCCCTTGTCTAATACTTCCCGTGCTACATCTGAATCTGCTGTTGTTCCAATTGTGGCTTTGCCTAATGTACTATTAATCCGTTCATCACCTAAGAAAATGGTATAGTCACACGCTACATTCTCTTGCAGTACTTCCAGAATATCTGTACGACTTAAAGGATAACCACCTTTTACAAGGTGTCCATCTTTAACTTCATATTCACCCTTGTATATACTATCTATAGTTCCTAAGGCTGCTTGTAAATATACCCCCATCTCCTTATCCATAGATTTTTTTATCATGTTCGATGTTGTTATTAGTGTACTAGTCATGCATACAATACATAACATTATGAGGATAGGTATAGTAGACCATAATATACGTCCTTTGATTTTTACTTTCATACTTACTTCCTCCCTTCACTCTTTATAACCCTCGTACTTTTACCCCTCATACTTATATTTATGCTAAGTTTGTCTAATTTGTACTATTTTTATTATATTTTCTCACATCATAAAAAAGAGGTTAAATTGCAATTAAGCAATTTAACCTCTTTTTTATATCTCAATTTTTATTGTGGTATACTACCACTTATAAGTTCTCCATCATAGAATACTGCTACTTTTGAAGCATCACCATATGAGAAGTCATTACTTTGGTCAAATGCTGACCAGTTATTATTAGATGTACGTGCATCTACTTGTAGTACACCTGTATGATCAAGTACACCTACCTCACCAAAGGTAATTTCTATATACTGATTTGCTGTATCTGTAGGTTCACTCATATTCTCTACTTTACCTGTTGTATTTCCATTAATCGATACATACCAAGGACTAGTTGTATATTGAAGAGATGCTGTATCAATCCAGCACGTTGCACCTACTTTTGCATCTTCATTTGCAAAATAGTAACGAATAGCAAGTTTCGATAAATCAAATTTACTATCATCTGCTACACTTAATCTAAATGTGTTTACAATAGCATTTGCTTTACCCTCACCCTTTGTAACTAAATCTAGTTTAATAGCACCTTCTACTGGTTTTACGACTGTTGTATCATCTACAACAACTTTAATCATTTGTTTTGCACCTGCACTAAATACAAATGTAAAATCATATGTGCCTTTGCTTAAGCTTGCAAGATAATCTGCTGGGAATGTAACTGTATCATCTTCTCCGACAATATAATCTGTACCTGCTTTAAGTACCTTATCTCCACATCTAATCTCTTGTAATGTATTACCATTAAGTGATACATTAACCACTACAGCTGCTTGATTTTCTACATTTTTATCAAATGCTATTTCATTTGGTGTAACAACTGAATCTTTTTCTGCAGTATTTACCACATTGATAACAAAACTTGCATTTTGACCCTCATTAAAGATAAATGTAAATTCATGAGTTCCTCTTTCAAGTGTCTCAAGATAAGCTGCACTAAAGCATACTACATCATCTACTACTGTATAGTCTACACCTTCTGTTAGAACTGCATCATTATTTTTAACAGCAGTTAATGTATTTCCTTTTAATTCTACACCTACTGTAACATCTTTTGCTTCTGCCTTATCAAATATAGCTGTTGTAGCTGCTAAGCTTGAATTTACCATTGTCTTTGTCACATTAATTGTTAATACTGGATCTTTGCCTGCATTAAAATCGAAGTTTACTTTTACCATACCATTTTCTTGTTTTGCTAGGAATGCTTTGAGAATAGTTACTTTATCCCCATCTACTGTATAATCTTCACCCTCTACTAACAGTTTATCCCCAACTTCCACAGCTTCTAATGTATTACCATTTGCATTTACTGTAACTGTTACATCTTTTTGTAAATCCTCTTTTTTGTCAAATGTAGCTGATGTTTTTGAAAGTGTTGCATTTGGCACAGCAACTACGCCACTACCTGTATCCGCATAAACTATACCACGACCATTTGTACCAACGTATACTCTACCGTATACATCATAGTCACCAGTTACATCACAACATGGGTCTACTAAACCATATTGATGCTGATCATCATTAATGCGTGTCCAAGTTTCTCCTTTATCATCTGATCTGAAGAAACCATTTTGACCTTCTACTTTACCTGCTATGTATATTGCTGGGTAACCACCCTCTTCTTTAGCTTTACCAAATCCAAATGAAAGTGCTTCATCTACATTCTCTATCTTTGTAAATGTTTTACCTTGATCTTCTGAATGCCATAAACCTCTTTCGCCATTTCCTTTAGCAGTACCATACCATACATGTCCTTCATATCCTCTTACAGCTTTAATAGTTGAGTTATCTGAAGTTGCTCCAATGCCTGGTTCACCTGTAAGGGTAGCTTCTGTAAAGGTTTTTGCTGCATCTGTACTTACATACATTTTGCCTTGACTATAACCATAGAATACCTTAGGATTTACACGGTCAGAGCAAACATTGGCACCTGTTGGAATACCTTCACTAGCAGTCCAATTGTAACCACCTTTTGAATAACTTACTGGTTCATCTGGTGTAGCCCATACAACAACACTACCATCTGCTGCAAGTGCTACCTCTCCTTTACCATTACTTTGTCCGATTCTGCTGTGAATTGGTGCAAATGTTTTTCCACCATCTTTTGACCACATCATACCATTTAAGTAGCCACCATAACTGTCTATGGCTGTTCTTTCACCAACACGTACAACAATATCTGTATTAAGTTCTGCATAATCTACATCTACAGAGCTATTTAATGTAGAGTATTTATCCCCTGGAGTAACATTAGCCATTAGTTTAGGTACCTTTGTAACATCTTCATGATAGAATCCATTAACATCAAATAGACTACTGATTAAACCATCATCTTCTGAGTTTGGAAGTGTAATAAGTGCATTAGATACTACTTCTTCTATACCTTTAGCTTTAACTTGGATTTTGAATATCTCACCTTTGTCCCAGTTTGTTAAATTATCTGTGCCATAAAGTGTAGCACCTGTACCATACATCATACGGTCTGAATTAAATGGGTCAATAGCAATAGCACCTACTGTCCAACCGATTTTAGGTGATGCCGTCGCATTATCATCTGGTGCATGCGTACTTCCCCAGTCAAGCCATGGTGCATCTGTAATATCCATTTCACATTTTACATCACGATTTGGATAACTGGTCCATTCCCATACATTTTCCCAAGTCTCGCCCCCATCTTTACTTCTATACATGAATAAATCTGGCCACCAAGATTGACAAATTACCATTAATGTATTTTCATCTTGAGCATCTACTGTAAGCCCTTGATAACCATACCATGGATCATCTGGTGCAGTTTTACTAGATTTTGGACTTATGAGCTTCCATTTTTCTGTATTTGTATTATATTTCCATACATCACCATAACCTGATATATATGGTCCTGCTTCAGTTGTATATGTTACATAAAGGATACCATCTTTTGTAAGATGTGCTTGGTATGGTAAATATGTATCTCCCTCTTGAATCTCCCATTTTTGTGCTGCTTCATCTACAAGCTTTCCACGTGGTTCACCAGCAAGTGGTGCCCATGTTTTACCACCATCTGTTGTCTTATAAATAGAATGTTCCTGATTACCTATACCTACATAAAGTGTTTGAGAACCCTTACCTTCTACATTAGAATTTTTATCACATATTATAAAAGTAATACCTAAATGACCACCATACGCATCACCCTTGTTGTAATAAAAATCACCTTCCACATTAAACTCTTCTATTTTATTCCATGTTATACCATAATCTTCGCTCTTCCATAAACCATCATTTCTAGAACCTAAGTAAAGCACTGCTGAATTATTAGGGTCTACAACAAGTTTTGCATTCATTTGTCTACCTTGCATATTTGAACCACAGAAGAAAGGTAGTTCTGAAACTGTCCATGTTTCCCCTTTATCATCTGAACAGAATACAGCACCTTTTACATCTGTCCAACCATTATCATATTCCCCCATTAATGCATATACACGATTAGGATCATTAGGGTCTGTTGCAAGGTCATCACAACCAAGATTACTCCAATACTCTGGTCCTACCCAGTCTGTAAGTGGTTTCCATGTCTCTGTTTCTGGTTGCCAACGATAAATACCCCCCATATCTGTTCGTGCATAAATTAAATCTTTTTCTGCTTCACTAAATTCAACACCTGTTATCATACCACCGCCAACGATTTGTACATTCTTCCATTCATTAACTTCAGTATCATAAGCATATACACAGTTTGGTGCAATCATAAGCATAGCTAACCCCATGGGTAATACTATTTTTTTTGCATAATGACTAATAGCTTGCGTTAAATTTCTTAATATTCTCTTACTCATTTTCTCCTCCTATTAACCTTAATTCAACTTAATTAACTAAGTTATAAATTTAAACTCATTAATATTATTATACTTTTTTACTTTTATTAGTGAATGATTTTAACCTAATATGTAAGCTTATAAGTGTTATAATGTTATTTCAAAAATACTATGCTTTTACTAGCTTTCCAAGGTAAAAATGTATTACTTACATAACACTTAATCTTTTCTAATTTTTAATACAGTACATCTATAGATTATTGCATACTCTATAAGCACTTTTTCATTTTATTTCCATTTTAACAATCTTTACATTATACAAAAACAACAATATTTTATATAAAATTTTAAAATTTTTATTGAATTATATTTTTTTCATGCTAAAATGAAAATAGATTACCAAATCGATTTTGGTAACGTTTTAATAATTACTTTAGTCTTAAAAGTATAAGGAGGATGCTATGAAAAAAAATCTGCTGGCTACCTTGGTTAGTACTACCTTACTCTTAGAAAATCTATTTTCTACTAACTTAATGGCTAGCCCAATAAACAATGTTTTAAATGCAACAACCACTGCAACTACTGTAAACTTACTAGATGACACTGAAAATACAACTTTCTCTTGGGATAATACAACCGTTTACTTTGTCCTTACTGATCGCTTTCTAAATGGTAATACTTCTAATGACAACAGCTATGGCCGTACAAAAACTGATTCTTGGGGCAAAAATATCGGTACATTCCATGGTGGTGATATTGCCGGACTTACAAAAAAATTAAATGAGGGCTATTTTGAAAATCTAGGTGTTAATACCATTTGGCTTAGTGCACCTTATGAACAAGCACATGGTTTTGCGGGTGGTGGTAATAATGGTGACTTCGCTCATTATGCTTATCATGGCTACTATCCTTTAGACTATACAATGATGGATAAAAATATGGGTACTATTGATGAAATGAGAACTTTTGTTGATACAGCTCATGAAAAAGGTATCCGTGTTGTACTAGATGTTGTTCTGAATCACACTGGCTATCTTACATTACAAGATATGGCTGATTATAATATTAACCCTACATCACTCTCTGCTTCTCAGCTTGCTAGTTGGAGGCCTAATAAAAATAATGGCGAGACATGGCATAGTTATCATAATCTAGTGGATTATCAAGGACACATGAGTGAGTGGGCTAAATGGTGGAGCCCTGGATGGATTCGTGCTGGTGTACCTGGCTATACACCTGGTGGTAGTAGTGACATTACACTCGGCTTATCTGGACTTCCTGATGTTAAAACAGAGGTAACAAGCAATCAAGGTCTTGCACCTATTTTAAAGACAAAATGGAGTAAAGAAACTTCTGGTTATGATAAGTGGATTTTACCTTCTGCTAAAGATCTAAGAAAAGATTTAGGTATATCTCCTTCTGACTATCAAATAAAATGGTTAGCTGCCTGGGTTAAGGAGTTTGGTATTGATGGTTTCCGTGCAGATACTGCTAAGCACGTAGATATGTTTAGATGGGCACAACTTAAAGATGCTTGTAATATTGCACTTAAAGAATGGCGTCAAAACAATCCTAATAAACCTGGTGCTGATTGGGATGATGATTTCTGGACAACTGCTGAAGTATTTGGTCATGGTGCTAATAAATCTAACTACCATACAGATGGTAAATTCAACTCTGTAATCAACTTTAACTTCCCTAAAGATGGTAACATTTCTGCTATTGATAGTACATATCAAAGTTATGCAAATGGTATTAATAGGTCTAATGATTGGAATATCCTTAGTTATATTTCTTCTCATGACACCTTACTTTCAAGATCTAATATGATTAACTTAGGTTCTACTTTACTCCTTTCTCCTGGTGGTGTTCAAATCTTCTATGGTGATGAAACAAATAGAAGTTTTGGTGAAACTGGTTCTGATAAGGATCAAGGTACACGTTCTGATATGAACTGGAATAATCTAGATAAGGCTACACTTACACACTGGCAAAAAGTTGGTCAATTTAGAAGTAACCATATTTCAGTAGGTGCTGGGACACATACAAAACTTAATAGTGCGCCTTACACATTCCAAAGACATTATGACAAAAATGGTATCCAAGATGATGTTATTGTTGTATTAGGTGCTTCAGGTACACAAACTATTAATGTTTCTTCTGCTTTTGCAGATGGTTCAGTTATTCGTGATGCTTATACAGGCACACAAGCTACTGTTCAAAATGGTAAAGTTACTATTACACCACATAGTAATGGCGTTATTTTACTTGAACTTGCAAGCAAATCTTTACGTCCTACTATTTCTGTTACTCCTGGTACAGTTAACAAAGTAACTAAATACTATAGTGAATCTTTAAATATCAATATTGCTCTTGGAAATACTACAAAAGGTTCATACAAAATTAATGATGGTGATTGGGTAACATTTGAAAATACAACTACTATCACACTTGATAAAGCACTTCCACTCGAAACAACTACTAACATTACAGTTAAAACTTCTAATGACCTTGGTACTGCAGAAGAAACTTACTCTTACTTAAAAACTGTCAGCAAACCTGCTACAGTTCACTTCTATAAACCTGCTAACTGGGGCACACCTTATGTATATTACTATACAGCTGATACAAGTGTAACTACACCTGCTTGGCCAGGTACAGCTATGACACATGAACGTGGTAATTGGTATTCATTTACAACGCCTGATATCGAAGAAGCTTACTTTATTTTTAATGATAAAGTACAACAAACTCCTGGTCCTAAGGAAGATGGTTATCAAATTTCTGGTGAAAAATGGGTTAAAAATGGTCAAATTTATGATGAAATACCTGATGTAGCTGTTCCTACTGTTGCTGAAGGTGAACTTAAACTCTTTATCTACAAACCAGAGGGTTGGGGCACTAATCTTAATGCTTATGTTTATAATGATAGTACTTCCACTACGGATGTCCTTGCTGCTTGGCCAGGTAAGGCTATGACAGATGAAGGCAAGAATCTTTATAGTATTGAACTTGATAACAACTGGTTAAATAGCAAAGTAATCTTTAATGATGGTTCTAAGCAATATCCAGCTAAAACTGGCTTAACTGTAGATGCTTCTAGATGTTATGTAGATGGTGCATGGGAACTTTGCAATGTACAAGCTGATAATACATTAGCTGTTAGCATTTCTCCTGAAAATAAAACCTTTACTACTGATACACTTACACTAACATTAGGTGTTAAAAATGCCACCTCTGCTACTTATTCTATTGATGGTGGTGCTGAGACTCCTTATACTAATGGTGATCAAATTGAAATTGGTAAAGATGTAGAATCTGGTGATATTACTGTTACTTTAACAGCTACAAATGGTACTGAACCTATTAGTAAAACCTATACTTATACAAAAGAAGTCGTTAATACAACTACTTTAAAAGCTTACTTTGACAATTCAAACTTCAACTGGTCTAACTTACATGCTTATGTATATAACGAAGATGCTTCAGGTGTCCAAACAATTAGTGCTTGGCCTGGTGTAGCTATGACTAGCGAAGGTAATAATATCTATAGTTATACATTACCTGAGTCTTGGAAAAATGCATGTGTTATCTTTAACAATGGTGGTAGTAGTCAATATCCAGCATCTGGGCAACCAGGTCTTGTACTTGATCAAACAAATTCAAATATGATTTATCAAAACGGTGCTTGGACAGCATATACAGGTAACATTAATCCTATTATAGAAAAGAAAATTTACTTCAATAATAGTTCTTATAACTGGCCTAATGTAAAAGCCTATATCTATGATGCAAGTACAGGTACTATTTTACAAAACGCAGATTGGCCTGGCCTAGATATGACTAATGAAGGTAATAATCTTTATAGTTATACATTCACAGAAGACTGGAATGCACCAAAAGTAATCTTTACTAATGGTTCTACTCAGATTCCAGCTTCTGGTCAACAAGGATTTGACCTTAATCATAATATGATTCTAGATAGTGATGTTTGGACCACATACAGTAAGTAATGTATTTTTTTAATTTTATTCCTCTATGGATTTGAGATAGTATTCATACTATTTTGTTCGGAAGCAAAAGAAGAAGGTTGACACTACTACCCCTTGTAGTATCAACCTTCTTCTTTTTATGCTTTTACACTTCACTATTCGCTTTTTAGAACAGCTTCTTCTTCATCATAATCATTGCGATAATAATTGTTACTATAACTGATACAACAATAATGCCTGCAAATGCATGAGGTTGCCCTTCAAACGGTACAGCTACATTCATACCCCAGAAACTACCTATCATTGTTGGTACAGCCATAATAATTGTAATAGAAGTAAGTGTCTTCATAGCAATATTTAAGTTGTTTGAAATAATAGATGAGAAAGCATCCATTGTGCCTCCTAAAATATTACTATAAATATTTGCCATCTCAATAGCCTGTTTATTTTCAATAATTACATCTTCAAGTAAATCTTCATCTTCAGGATAACGTCTGATAGCTTCCATACGCATCATTTTCTCAAGAACGATTTCATTGGCTCTAAGTGATGTAGTGAAGTATACCAAACTTTTTTCCAAATCAAATAGTTGTAGAAGCTCTTTATTTCTCATAGATTTATGCAGCTCTGCTTCCATTTGATGACTTAAGCGATCAATATGTCTTAGGTATTGTAAGAAGTAAGATGCGTTTTTATATAATAACTGCAAAATAAATCTTGTCTTTTTAAAGGTAAAGAACCCTTTGATTTTACCTGATTTAAAATCTTCTAGTAACTGAATTTCTTGAAGACATGTCGTAATAATATATTTATCTCCTATGATGATGGTTAATGGAATAGTCGCATAACCATTATGGTCATCATTTTCTTTAATAGGAACGTCAACGATAATAACAGTACAATTATCATCTACCTCTATACGTGCACGTTCCTCTTCATCAAGTGCCGATAAAATATGATTAGTTTCTATATTAAACTCTGATGCAACCTCATTAATCTCTTGAGGTGTCGGGTTACACAAATTAATCCATGCCCCGTCTTCAAATGCATTTAGCTCTACTAATCCTGTGTCAAATGTTTTATAGATTTCTTTCATGCTATCACACCCTCGCCCTTCACCTTAACTTATTTTTAAAGTAACTTTTTGGGCGAGCATAAGTATGTGCAAAATATGCAAATAAGTTATGCATCATATAAGATACTAATATTTTATATGAACTAGTATTTTATATTGGCTAAAAAGTTATTTTAAACATAAAATAAGGTGAGTATTTTTTATTTAGTTTTACGCGCATACACCTACAACTCGGTTCTGCATCCATTTATACTCACTCTCCTATATAGTATTTTTATTTATTTGCTTTTCATACTTAAAGCTTTCCTTCTAATAGTATTTTATTCTTTATCAACTGTCAAGTAAAATGACCTTAATTAAAAAGAAGCTTTCTCTAGTCAAACATACCTAGAAAAAGCTTCTTTCTTATTAAAACTAGTAAATTTTACCAGCTTTTTTATTTCCACATTTTGCTTTACCTTGAATTTCAGTAACTGTTTGTTGTGGATCCTTTGCATAATGTTGTTTATGATTACTTTCAGTTCCATGAGGCTCTGTTTCATCTGGACGTCTCATTCCTGCCTTAGCCATACGTTTCACCACCTTTTTGATATACGCTTTATTTATAGAGGTAAATTATTTAAACTATATTTAAATAATTTATCCTTAGTTTAGTATGGAGGGATGAAAACAGTTTTATTCCTCAGTTATACTTTAAGATTCTATTAAATCTGTGCAAGTGCTTGCTCAAGATCTGCAATTAAGTCATCTACATCTTCAATACCTACAGATACACGAATTAAGTCTTGATCTACACCTGCCGCTTTTAACTGTTCTTCATTAAGCTGGGCATGTGTTGTACTTGCTGGATGAATAATAAGTGACTTGGCATCTGCTACATTAGCAAGTAATGAGAAAATCTTAAGCTTCTCAATAAAGCTAATACATGCATCCTTACCGCCTTTAAGGCCAAATGAAAAAATTGAACCTGATCCTTTAGGGCAATATTTTTGTGCAAGTTCATAGTATTTGTTACTTGGAAGTGATGCATAGTTAACCCATGCTACCTTCGGATGATTTTCAAGATATTCAGTAATCTTTTTAGCATTTTCAACATGTCTTTGTACACGAAGTGAAAGTGTCTCTAATCCCTGTAATAATAAAAATGAGTTAAATGGACTAATACAAGCACCTGTATCTCTTAAAAGCTGCAATCTAACTTTTGTAACAAAACCAACATTATTTGGTAAGTCACCATACACTACACCATTATATCCTGGGTCTGGTGTCGTAAAGCCTTTAAACTTACCATTTTTCCAATTGAAGTTACCACCATCTACAATAACACCACCTATACTGGTACCATGCCCTCCAATATATTTAGTAGCTGAGTGTACAACGATATCTGCACCAAATTCAATAGGTCTTACTAAATATGGTGTCCCAAATGTATTATCTACAATAAGTGGAATATCATGTTTATGTGCAATAGCTGCTACCCTTTCTAAGTCAATTACATTAATACCTGGGTTACCTAATGTCTCCACATAAATAGCTTTTGTTCTCTCATCAATTGCATCTTCATAAGCAGAAAAATCATCTGGATCTACAAACTTAGTTGTAATGCCATACTTAGGCAATGTATCTACAAATAAGTGATATGTGCCACCATATAATGTGCTTGCTGAAACAATATTATCCCCACACTCTGCAATATTCATTACAGCATAAGTAATAGCTGCTGAACCTGATGCTACTGCAAGTGCTGCCTTTCCTCCTTCAAGAAGCGCCATACGTTTTTCAAAAACATCTGATGTTGGATTCATTAAACGTGTATAAATATTCCCCTCTTCTTTTAATCCAAATAAGTTCGCACCATGTTCGCAGTTATCAAATACATATGATGTTGTTTGATAAATAGGTACTGCTCTTGACTTTGTTACTTGGTCTACCTCTTGACCACCATGAACTTGTAATGTATCAAATTTCCATTCTCCCATATATCCCATCCTCCTTGTTATTCACTCCATTTCCCCTAATAACTTGCTTTTGTGAGTAGTTTGAAATGTCTATTTATTTTGTATTTTATTACCGTATTCCCTAAATGTCAATATGTATACTATGATTTAAACCTTTACCATTATTTTTCACAAGGTCAGGCCCATATTTTTTCTTTTTTCATATAATAATTACTAGACACACCTTTTTCCCTTAAGGAGGAAGCGTATGAAAAAAACTTACATCCATTGTATTATTTCTCTCATTATCCTTGCGATAGGTTTCTTATTTATACTCTGCAATCTACTCATGCCTTTCACTTCTACTATGGAAAATGTTATTTCCTTACTTGCCATCAGTTTCATCTTTATCGGCTTATCGGCATTTGCCGTTTATCATAAAAAATTTAGTGTTATGAAATGTTTAGATAATAAGGATGTTCCCACTATAACTCGTTGGACCTTCAATTCTCATACTTCTCCCCTTATCACTTCAACTATAAAACAATATCGTCACAATGCACTTTGTACCCTTTTTCTCACCTTCATCCTTATTCTTATCTTTATCTGTACCTTTATTACAACTTACTTTCCTACTCTTTCTTATGTAGGTCCCTTAGTAAGTATTCTCTTTCTACTTATTGGCCTTCTTATCATTAATACTTACTATAATACACTTTCTAATGCACCTACAGACATCATTTTTGGCGAGGATACTATTTATTTCTTAGATGATATTTACACACTCCAAAAATCTATTTACTCCTTAGATAATGTGCTTATAAACACAGAAGGTGAACCTATGCTCCAATTTATCTATGGGCAACTAGAATATAATGATTCACCTTACTTCATACTAGAAATTCCAATCCCAGAAAATCAGCTTACTATGGCACAAGTACTACGCAATCACTACTTAGAACAGATTAAAGAATTGAACTACTAAAAAGAAGAATGTATAAAAATAGTCCGCTAGGGACTTGTGTACTACTAGCTACACTCTCCACAATCTGTGATACTCTAGGCTTGATAATAAAAGAAACGGTGTGAACTCACTACGCTAACGCTACGTTTCAAACAGCACACCTAAAACCTCTTTTATTATCTTCACCAAGAGTATCAACAGATTGTTCCGAAGGTAGACTAGTAGTACACAAGTCCCTAGCTTTATCTTTAAATATATAAGAGAAGGGAAAAAAGATAAGTTAATGAGTTACTTTAAAATCGGTGCAGATGTTCCAATATAACAAACCTTTTTTATATCTTGTTTTTTTGATAAAGATAGGGGTATCGCACAATTAATATAATTAATTAATTGTACGATACCCCATTTTAATAATTAAGAGCATTTATTAACTTTTGAATAACTAACTTATTACTTCATGATTTTGAACATGTGTCTGAAGTCTTTTCCTAATACACGGATTGAGTTCATGACTGCGATGAGGGATACGCCTACGTCGGCGAAGATTGCGAGCCACATGTTGGCGATGCCAAGGAGGCCGAGGATTAGGACTATTACTTTAATACTTAAGGCAAATATGATATTTTGTGTTACTATAGTTCTTGTTCTTTTGGCTACTTTGATGACGTCGCTAATGGATGTGAGGCGGTCTGTCATTAGTACGATATCGGAAGCTTCAATGGCTGCATCTGATCCTACACCACCCATGGCAATGCCTATGTTGGCTCTTGCTAAAACTGGGGCATCATTAATGCCGTCTCCAACGAAGGCGACACGATGTGATTCTAATAAAGCTTCTACTTTTTCTACTTTATCACTAGGTAAAAGTTCACTATATACTTCATCTACACCTACTTTTGTACCAATATTTTCAGCAATTTCTTTTTTATCTCCTGTTAACATGATTACTTTTTTAATGCCTTGTGCTTTAAGCTTCTTAATAGCATCTGCACTATCTTCTTTAATTTCATCTGTTACAACGATACAGCCTAAATAATTATTATCTTTAGCAATATAAATATGTGAGCCAACTTCTGAAACTGGCACATAATCAATATTAAATTGCTTCATTAATTTATCATTACCTGCTAAGATTGTTTTTCCTTCTACCTTTGCTAAAATTCCAGCACCACTTATTTCCTTGAAGGCTTCAAAATTAATTTTAGGGAGTTCTTTGTTATAAGTTCTTACAACTGATTTAGCAATTGGATGATTTGAACCACTTTCAACAATAGCCGCTGTTTCAAGTAACTCTTCTTGGTTTATGTTATTTGTAATAACTTTAGTTACACCAAATTGACCTTTTGTAATAGTTCCTGTTTTATCAAGTACGATTGTATCAATTGTATTTAATTCTTCTAAATAATTACTTCCTTTAACAAGGATTTGTGCTTTAGAAGCTGCACCGATTCCTGCGAAAAATCCCAGTGGTACAGAGACTACAAGAGCACAAGGACAAGAAATAACTAAAAATACAATACTATTATAAATCCATTCTTGCCAGTTTCCTGTTACTACAGAAGGAACTATAGCTGTAAATATAGCTAACCCAACTACAATAGGTGTATACCATCTTGCAAACTTCGTAATAAAATTTTCTGACTTAGATTTTTTACTACTTGCATTCTGAATAAGATCTAAGATTTTAGAAACCGTACTATCTTTAAAGGTTTGTGTTACCTTAACTTTAATAATCCCATCCTTATTAATACTACCACTTAATACTTTATCTCCTGCAGCTATATAACTTGGCAATGATTCTCCCGTAAGCATGGAAGTATCAAGTGTTCCTTTACCCTCTATAATTTCACCATCTAAAGGTACTTTTTCACCTGGTCTTATTTCTATGATTTCCCCTACATTTACTTCCTTAGGTGAAACAACTTTTTCATTACCTCTTATAACCCTTGCAAATTCTGGCCGAATATCCATAGCTTTTTCGATTTCTCTTGTTGAGTAATCTACAGCACGACCTTGCATATATTCCCCAATTTTATAAAAGAGCATAACGGCTACTGCTTCTGGATATTGACCAATCATAAAGGCTGCAATAGTTGCTATTGTCATAAGGAAGTTTTCATCTAACATTCTTCCCTTAATTAGATTACGCCCTGCACCTAAAATAACATCATAACCCACTAAGAAATACGCTATGATAAATAGTGGATTAAAGTCTGTAATGGCACCAGCTATAAGGAGTACCACACTTATTCCCATGAAAATTGCTTCTTTACTATACCTTTTCTTAGATACTTTTACTTCTTTTTTTGCTTCCTCTATGGCACTAAATTGAATACCTTTCTCAATTTCATCCCCAATGATACGAATATATTCTCCTACTTCTTTCTCATTCATCTGTGTATCCATCTTAAAACTTATTTTCTTAAGCATGAAATTAAGTTCCAAATCTTGAATACTTACTTCTTGTTTAAGTCTTGCTTCAATCTTACTCGCACAATGTGCACAATCTAGATTTTCTATTTTAAATACAAAGGTCTTAAAATCTCTATGTTCTGCTTTAAAATTAACTCCTTTTTCAATGCCCTCTGCAATAGTTCTCATATGTTCAATTACTTCAGCTTCATTCATTTCTGTATCCATATTAAACTTTAACTTCTTTAACATAAAGTTAAGCTCTAAGTCACTAACATTAGGTTCTTTCTTTAAACGTTCTTCTATTTTCCCTGCACAATGGGCACAGTTTAGATTTTCAACTTCCAAACAATATGCTATTTTCATAATCTCACCTCTTTTTTATCTCCAGCTTATATGAATGATTGTTCATATATTTATTTATTTATTATTATAATATGCATTAATCTTGTCTTTGTCAACACATATTGATATCAAATAAGTAATTTCTTCTTTGTGCATACTATAACTGTTTCTCTCTATTTACAGCATTTAATATCTCATTTCCATCTTTTAATGCTATAATAAGGAAAATA
>JAZKZQ010000063.1:0-4373 GCA_045612745.1 Cellulosilyticum sp.
AATAAAAATAAACTATTGAAAAACTTGAAAAATGAAGGAATTTGTATTTTAAATTGCTAATATCAGTAAAAACTAGATAATTTAACAGGTGAAATTTAACGAGTTAAAGTGATAAAATCCTATATATATCAATGGATTCACGTGTTTTTAGGGGGAAGGAGAAGGTGATTGTATAATTTTTTTAAAAAGAAATGTTGCAAATTATAACTGGAGTTGTTATAATGAAAAACAGTTAAAACGAGTTAACATAATTTATGTGTAAAGAAAAATATCATATATACATAATTTGATGTATTACAAGTGTTTATATCTTAATCATACAGGAGGAAAAATATGCAACATAAAGGCAAAAGTAGACAGTCACTAATTGAAAAAATTGGTAAAAAGATTCCAGATCCAACTATTATCTTTATAGGATTATATGCAATTACAATGCTTATTACCTTAGTTTTAGGTGGAAAAGAATTTAGCACAGTAGCAGGTGATGGTAGTACAATTACTTATCAAATCAAAAACATGTTTGATGCAGAAAATATCAGATGGATTTTTGATAATGCGCTTACAACAAACTGGTTATACTATGGCGGCGGAGTTCTTGGAACAATTCTTGTAGTAATGTTAGGAGTAGGGCTTGCAGAAGAGTCAGGTCTTCTCTCAGTACTTATAAAAAAAATAGGACTTAAAGTATCAGATAAATATTTACCATATTTACTTGTATTTTTAGGAATTATGAGTAGTGTAGCAACAGATGCAGGATATGTTATTCTTATTCCACTTGCAGGTCTTTTATATGCAGGGATTAAAAAGAATCCATTAATCGGTATGGCAGCAGCTTTTGCAGGGGTATCAGCTGGATTTGGTGCTAACTTAATTCCAGGAACACCAACAGATGTTATTCTTGGTTCAAATGCAAAGGTATTTGCTGAGGCACAAGGGGTACCATTTACAAATGGATTAGGACAAGCGCTTAATGCACCAACAATGCACTATATCTTCGTAGCATTTTCAACTATACTTTTAACACTTATAGGTGGATTTATTACAAGTAAAGTGATTAAGCCAAAGCTTGACAAACAGGATTTTATTATTCCAGAAGATATGAATCTTAATGATTTTACAGTTAAACCAGAAGAAAATAAGGCACTTAAATGGGCTGGACTTGGTCTTTTAATTGGAATTGTAATTGTAGCTATACTTGGATTTGGCCCACTTGCTTCATTTGTTAATGAAGAAGGTAAGGAAGTAACACCGTTCCTTAACAATATTATTTTAATTATTACTTTTTTATTCTTTATGCCAGGTTTATTCTATGGTGTAAAAGTAGGTATGTTTAAAAAAGCAGATGATATTGTTAAAGCTATGTCTAAATCAATGAGTTCAATGGGAGCAGTAATTGTGCTTACATTCTTCTCATATAATTTCTTAGCACTTCTTAGTCAATCACAACTTGGAACATATATCACATATCTAGGGGCAACAGGTCTTCAAAAAATGGGGCTTTCAGATTATCCAATCTTACTTATTATTGGATTCATCATTGTTACAGCAATTATTAACTTATTTGTTGGTGGTATGACTTCAAAATGGATGCTACTTGGACCGATTTTCATACCAATGTTATACCAAGTAAATAACAATATGACACCAGATATCGTAGCAGCAGCATATAGACTAGCTGACTCATCAACTAATATCATTACACCACTTATGTCATATGCAGGTTTAATACTAGTATTCATGAGAAAATATAAACCAGAATATTCAGTAGGTGACTTAGTGAGTTTAATGTTCCCTTACTCAATATCATTCTTAATTGTATGGACAACAGTTTTAATCGGATTTTTCACATTAGGGCTTCCGTTAGGATTTTAATTTTAAATAAAAAAGTTAATAACATAAAAGGCGAAGAAGGATGATTCCAACTTCGCCTTTTATGTTATTAACTGACCACGCTGATAAATCTCGTGATTTATAAATCCATTTTTTAGGTCTTCCCAAAACTGTACTTTGAAAACAGGTGGATAAATAGGGATACCAGAGCTTGTTAATTCTTTTTCAGAAATAAAACGACATTCTTGAATAAACTGTTCTTTAATTTCTGGATCTATGCCAGCTTTTAGATTTTCTATGTCATCAATAGTAGTAAGAAAAAAGAGACCTAGATGATGGGTATTAATAGTGTAGTCTACATATTCACTTACATAAAGTAGTTTCATCGGACGACAGTGCACATTACATTCTTCTTCAACTTCACGAACAATAGTATCAATGACACTTTCTGCCCCTTCCATACCTCCTCCAGGTAAAGTCCACCATTCAAAACCTGTAGCAGGATTTTTTTGTCTTAATACAAGTAATTCATTTTTTTCGTTGATAATAATAGCGGCGGCTCTTGGACGTAAATTCATATATACCTCCTAAGTGATTTGCTGAGTGATTTACGAAAGTAGTATATCTTTAGTATCACCAGATTTATCTAACTTATAAATAGTAGTAGAACTATTTGTGATATGAATAATTTTAGTTTATAGATAGTTTCTTTATATACTTATTATATCATATTGGGTGATACTCTATAGAAGTATATAATAATTAAATAAGGTATCATATAATTGTTAAATTAAGAAATACTAAGGATATATTAGTCTTAGTATTTGTGTTATACCGTAATAAATCATCTGAGTGAATATTTACCTAAGAGTGCAGTGCGATATTGTTCATCCTCTAGAACCTTATTAAGTGGAATGTTAAAGGTGTTAGCGATAGCACCTAAATAAAAAAATACACGCCCCATTTCTTTAGTAATAAGCTCTTCGCAAGCAGGGCATAAAGTGCCATTTACATGAGAACTAAGAAGGGTTCTTATTTCATCTAAAGAAATTTCTTCAGTAATGGGATAAGGTTGCTTTGAGGCGTTAATTGTAATACATCCACAGGTTGTTGAAGCCTTAGAAATAGCACGACAAAGATGTGTACAGGCATCTTGGAGCTTGGTTGTTTGATCAAGAATACTTTTATTGCGAATAAGAACAGTATCTATAAATTCTTGAAAGTCTTTAAGTTCGCTATTATCGGTAGACATGGTAATCTCCTTTCTGAGAGTAAAGAAAATATTGTGTATAATATTATTTTTGTTTTAACTATTATAACATATTGCAAAAATATTATAAATACAAAAAGTAAAATAATGGTATAAATATAAAAGTAAGAATTGTAGATGAAGTTTGATGGTTGGTAACATATATCTTAACTTAGATATGTACAAATATGATGAAATTTGGTATAATAAACAATGTTTGTTCTAAGAATTAAACATGCATAAAAAAATGAAGGGGTACTAACATGAAACTACACTTTGATTACAAAGGCACCAAAATAACTTATGAGTTAACTTATAAAAAGACTAGAGCAATCTCCATTAATATTGATGCTGATGGAAAAGTTAGTGTAATCGCTCCAATAGGAACATCAGTGTTTGCAGTGATGGATAAAATTAAAGGTAATGCACCTTGGATTATTAGCCAATTAGCAAATCATGCAGTGGAAAGTGAGCAAGGAACCAAAGAACCTGAATTAATGGAACAATATATGTATTTAGGAAAAAACTATGGTTTAGAGATTGTTAAAGTAGAAGAAACACCTATTAAGGTAAAGATGGTAAGAGGTAAATTTGTTGTTGAAACAAATACAGACAATATAGCTGAGATTAGAAATGCAATTATCCTATGGTATAAAGGAAAAGTTGAAGCTAAGATCAAAGAAAGATTAAAAGTATATAAAGAATTATTTAAGGTAATACCATCTAAAATAGAAGTTGCAGATGATAAAAATACTTTGTTCCGTGCAAATGAACAAACTATTTTTGCTAATGTAAGGCTAGGTATGGCAAGTGTGGATGTTATGGACTATGTTATTGTAAGTAGCTTATGTCACATTAATATAGAAGAAAAGCATGCCGCCTTAGTAAAATTAGAAGAGATTCTTCCTAATTATACAAAAAGTGAAAAATGGATTAAAGAAAATAAAAATCGATTAAGCTTATAAAATGTGTTGACAAATAGTGATACAATCTAGTATAATTCTTTGAGTCAGCACATTAAGTGGGCTGCAAATTAGAAGTAAAATAAAACTTGACAAGTATCAAGTAGTAATGATATACTAATCAAGTATTGTACATTGAAAATTGAACACGATAAATAATAGATTTTAGTAAATCGTAATTATACGATTTGCGCCTAACGATAAAGTGTACAGTGTGTTCACGTAAACGCACTATAAATACAATTTGTCAGGGTGTAAAATCTACAATTTAACCGATATAAATATTCTTGAATTACTAGAAATAGTAATTAACAAGGCACCGTCATAGAAAT
>JAZKZQ010000064.1:0-2529 GCA_045612745.1 Cellulosilyticum sp.
AAAATTAAGGGATGTGGTGAAACTAATGAAATAGTTTCACCACATCCCTTTTCCTATAAAGAAGGTGTTTATCTACAATGTAACATTGAGATGAATGATAGTATAAATATATAATATTTATTGTAATGTAATTTCTGCTGCTTGTACTATGATACCTTTTAGGTCTTCTCTTTGTATATTGTTTAAGCTATATATGTATGTAGATTCTAACTTATTGCCGTAATGTGCACTTGAATGAATTTCCTGTGTGGTACCATCTTTTAATTTTACTTGAATTGTATTCACTGTATTTTTACCTTTTTCAATCTCTGCAAGTGTTAAACTAAGAGAATGGGCATTTAAAGTTACACTCTTAACAAGCATTTCCTTATCCTCATAGTAAGGTACACGCTTTTGAATATTTATTGTTTTAGGCTCTGGAAAAGGCTTTAATGTAAATGCAATCTCTAGAGGTCCTTTGGTTTCTTCAAGTACCTTAGTAGCCGTAAGCTTAAATGTATACTGCTTTAATTCGTCTAAATCCTTAATGGCATAAGCTTCATAATATGTTGCCTGAACATCCTCTTCCTCCTCTCTCTGATAAACATTATAAATCCTCATTAGCTCCTCTTTATCTTTATTACTTACCTCTAAATTATAATACTGTTTTGTTTCTCCCTTGAAACGTATATGGAACTGGTTATTAACAAAGCCCATATTACTAATACTATACCTATCATCTGGAATAACAGAAATATCTAAAGTCCCTTCTGTTAATATCTCTTTAGGTCTATTTTCTAACTCCTGCTTATAGCTTTCATAAGACATTTTATCATCTGCCTTAGTTTGCTCTAAGAGTGTCTTTTCCTCATCTGTCACTTCAAGTGGTACTGTTGCTAACTTTTCATTCTTATGTGCCACTAAATAATCCATAATCGTCTTTGTAATATCATAACTTACTTCTTTTTCTTGAGTGACACTATCCATGGTAATCATCAATTCATTTCCTACTGCTTCATGGGTACTACCCTCATAGATGTAATACTTTTTACTTGCTGTATTCTTCTTCGTATCACATAACCCATAACCAGATGAAGCACCACCCCAAGATGTATTACCAGCTATGCTCATACTCTTGCCAAAACCTTCTACATCTAATGTGCCATCAGCTTTGGTATACTTCTTAAGTGCTCCCGCTATTTCCTCACTAAACTGAGCTTCTATTTTCAAATAATCTATCAGCTCTGCATCTTCAGGTAAGGCTGCAAGAAGCTTTTCCTTTTCTTGTCCAATTTCCAATTTTCTTTTGTCTTCTATATGAAGGCTCTTCATACACACCCTATCCTCATCACCTTTAAACGGTACCCCATCTATAGTCTCACAAGAAATAAGCATTTGATATGTATAAGCATCCGCTATGATGTACTCTATAGTGATCTTAATATTATCCTTTTCTACACTTGCCCCTACTGCTTCACCATGTTTCTCAAGATATGCTATTTTTTCATCATCAGGTATTATATTTTCCTCCATAACCATAGAAGTTTCAGCCCATGCCTCAGCCGAGCCACTACTTTCACTAACGGCTTCTGCTGTACTAGTTACTGCCGTGTGTGTTGTTTCTTCTGCTAAAACTTGACTGCTTATTAACCCCAATGCTAAAGTAGCTACTAATAATTTTCTAATCTTCCCTAATTTCATCCTATCCCCTCCATATATTTCTATTTCATCAATAGAATGATTCTATCAAATACAATTTTATTTACAACTAAATATATTACTTTTCTCATAAACTTAATGAAATTGTAAAAAAACCTAGGTACTTTATAAGCACCTAGGGCTACATCAACATTTCACTATAAACTATACTGTAATTGTAGTTTTTCTTCTAACTCGATCAACCTATTATAAAAGCTGAAAGCGAGACTCGAACCCATGACTTGCTCATTACGAATGAGCTACTCTAAACAAATACTGTTATAAAGATATTGATAGACAGCAAAAGCCTATAAATTCAATGGATTAAGTTTATTTTTTATACTCTTATCTTTTACTATCTACATTATTTATAGCTATTTTACTGTAAAAATTCAACTCATGATTTCACTGTGAGAAGGTGAAAAATGTATTTTCCATTAGTGATTTATACTCAATGGAAAGCTAGGTTTTTCAAGTATTTGGTAGCATATTTTTTATTTCTTCTTTTTCATTTTTCACTTTAGATTATGGGTGTTTATTTAATTTTATTTGCAGCAAAATTTGCAGTTCTACTCATTCATACTGAATTGCTTTAATCAACTACTACAATAAAACTATCAATTCATCAATAGCTTGCCAAAATCACCACTTATATCATACTTTATTCTTTCTGTTTATAGTTTGCAAATGTTATTTTCCTTAATCATATTACATAAGCGTAAACTTTAAACTAAATTTTTCCAGCAGAAAAAACAATAAAAATGGGAAACCTCTATAGTCTAACACTACTCAAACAACGGAGGTTTCCCATGCATATTGCAAAGTTAGTATCTAGACTTTTTAAACTTTTTA
>JAZKZQ010000065.1:0-4846 GCA_045612745.1 Cellulosilyticum sp.
TTATTGATTTTAAAAAGTCGAAAAGTATAAGATATAAACAATAAAAAAGCAAAGAATGAAAAAATATATAAAAAAAATTAAATAAAATAAAAAAGTTAAGGCAACCTTACAGGCACAACCTTGTTATAATGTATTTGTAACTTCCCCCAGATGTTACAGCAAATATTTAATTATTTGCTACCCCTAGAATAAAATACCTTCTCTCAAGGAGAAAGACCCGTCGTCTTTCTCCGATTTTTTTTGCCATTTATACACTCTTTTTCCATACACCTACTAATGCAATGGGGAAATTAGGAGCGGTATAATAAGTTCAACGCATACCCCCTACACCTCACAAGTGGAAAGGGCATTAGGAGGTAGTAAAATGAAAAAAAATAAAAAGCATATGATTGCATTTTGTTTATGTACAGTCGTTTTATTATTTAGTTTAATTGTAGCTATGTGTAGTACTTCTACAAGAGTAACGTATATTGATTTTTTAACAGATATACAGAATCAGAAAGTTGAAAAAGTAGAATTAAGTAATTCTTCTATTTTAAAATTTAAACTTAAGGGGGATGAAAAAGTTTATACAACAGATAACCCTAGAAGAGAGGATTTAAAAGAAGCATTACTTTTAAATAATATAGATGTAGTAGAAAAAACACAAGATAGTGCCTCGACGCTTCAATATATCATAAGTACAGGATTAATGGTGGCTATGTTTGCATTAATTTATAAGTCTGTGAAGCGTCAATCGGGTTCTCAGGGGAAGATGAGTATAGGAAATAAAAAGGTATTGCCAGAAGAACTTACCCATGGATTTAGTGATATTGCAGGTAATGAAGAGGCTAAAGAGCAGGTTGGTGAATTGATTGCTTTTATGAAAGAGCCAGAGAAGTTTACAAAGATGGGTGCACGTATGCCTAAAGGATTTATTCTTTATGGTCCTCCAGGAACAGGTAAGACCTTACTTGCAAAAGCCATTGCTAAAGAAGCTGGTGTAGCATTTTTCTCAGTAAGTGGTTCAGACTTTATGCAAATGTATGTTGGTGTAGGGGCTAGCCGTGTAAGAGAAATTTTTAAAACAGCACGAAAAGAAGGCAAAGCCGTTATCTTTATTGATGAGATTGATGCCATTGGTAAAAAACGTAGTAATGGTAGTATGCAAGGTAATGATGAAAAGGATCAAACATTAAATGCTCTTTTAACAGAGATGTCAGGCTTTAAAAATGATGAAGGAATTGTAGTTATTGCTGCTACTAATAGGTTAGATACCTTAGATGAAGCTTTACTTCGCCCAGGACGTTTTGACCGCCATATTGAGGTAGGTTATCCTGATCTTAAAGCAAGAGAACAAATTATTAAGTTGCATCTTAAAAATAAACCACTTTCAGAAGACGTGGATGTGGTAAGTTTATCAAAACAAACAGTATACTTCACGGGGGCAATGCTTGAAAATCTTTTAAATGAAGCAGCTATTTATGCAGTTTCAAAGGAAAAGAATTGTATTGACCAAGAATCCATCGATGCAGCTTTCTATACAGTAGTAGCTGGTAAGGAAAAGAAGGACCGTAGTGGTATTAGTGAAATGGATCAAAGAATTACAGCATACCATGAGGCAGGTCATGCCCTAGTGACTAAGCTGATTGCACCAGAAAATAGTGTAACCAAGGTTACAATTATTCCAAGTACAAAAGGTTTTGGTGGGTTTAGTATGAATATCCCTAAGGATAAGATGTATCTTACAAAAAAAGAGCTTATAAATAATATAAAAATTAGTTTAGCGGGCCGTGCAGCAGAAGAGATTGTATTTGGTTGTGAGAATGTTACGACAGGTGCAAGTAATGATATTGAAAAGGCCAGTGAATCGATGCGTAATATTATGCTAAGATATGGTATGGACAGTGGATATGGACTTGTCAATTTAAATGTTTTAACAGGTAAGCAAAGTACAGATGATAAGACTTTTATAGAACACAGTATAGGGTATATGGAAGAGCTTTATGAAGAAACAAAAGCATTAATTTTAGAATACCAAGATAAGCTTGAGGCAATTGCACAAAGCCTAATAGAAAAAGAAACACTGAATGAACAAGAAATAGCTAGCTTCTTTTAAGAAGCTAGCTATTTTGCTTTTTTACGAACTAATGTATCAATATCATTTTTCCAGTAAAGTCTTACACGGTTAATGGTTTTAATTGGAGTGATTTTCCCTTTGCTTACAAGTTCATCTAAATATTGTCTAGAGCAATTGAGCATACCAGTTGCTTCGGCAGTAGTGATAATTTCATTACATATAAAGTTTACTAAATGGTCTTTGTCCTCAAAAGTATATTGCATTGTATACTCCCCCTCACCAATTTCACCAACGTAAAACATATACTGTATATATATTAAATAGTAATAAATTTACATTGGTAAGTGTATTAAATCATTTACTAAGTAAAACTATATAGCATATAGCTGCGAAGTAAATTTATATTTACTATTGTAAAGTAAATGTATAAAATTATCAATAAAAAATAAAAAACGAATTAAAAAAATATAAAATTTGGAAATGTAAAAGCAAAAGAGATCCTATTAATAAAAGTTTTAGCTAGAAGAATAAACTTTTCACTTTCTTCATATGGGTGTTTTATAATATGAGAAACATAAAGTTTAAGACCGTATTGTAGAAAGGAATGAGTAGAATGAATGTATTAGTAATAGAAGATGAAGAAAGAGTGGCAGACATCATGACAAAATACCTAGAAAAGGAAGGCTATAAAGTCTACACTTGCTATACAGGAAAAAGCGGTCTAGATATATTTTTTGCCAATAAAATAGATGTAGTATTATTAGATTTAATGTTACCAGATATTCAAGGTGAAGAAATTTGTCAGGAAATGCGTAAGGTATCTAATGTGCATATCTTTATGATTACAGCAAGAGGGACACTAGATAGCAAAATAGAGGGCTTTAATTTAGGGGCGGATGAGTATTTAGTGAAACCAGTTAGTCCAAGAGAGGTGGTAGCAAGGGTAAAGGCCCTTGAAATTCGTAAGCAACGTGAAGATAACAAAGAGGTATTAATCTTTGATAAAGGGCATTTTAAAATTTATTTGCAAGAGCGTAGTGTACAAATTAATAACGAAGAAGTCATGCTTACACCAAATGAATTTGACTTACTTTATGAGCTTGCATCTTCGCCAGGACGTGTATTTACAAGAGATCAGCTTATTGAGGCTGTTATGGGAATAGATTTTGATGGCTTTGATCGTACCATCGATGTGCATATCAAAAATCTTAGAAAGAAAATAGAAGAAGATACAAAGAACCCACGTTATATTAAAACAGTAACAGGTATAGGGTATAAATTCGAAGGCGAGCATGCATGATTTCCATTAGAAAACAGTTATTTGCAATTTTCTTAGGCATAGGATGTATTATGGTACTAAGTACATCACTTATAGTTAATGTAACGATTCAGCGTAGTTTTCAGATTTATGTTGAAAATAATATTAGTTATGCCAGTGATATGCTTGTAGATGTATTGGAAAAACTCTATGAAAATGATGAGTGGCAACAAAATTTGGGACAGAAATTAATGCTTGAAAACTATATGGGTATCGGTAACTTTTCAGTAGCAGTGCTTTCGACAGATAAGGAATTTATTTGGGGGACGACCCAAAATGAACTTATAGCGCAGATTAAAGCAAAAGGTGGAAATAGTATTGCCATTAGAAATGGCTTATATTGTTTTGAAGACAGACCATTACATGATAAGCAGGGGAAACTTATAGGCTACGCAAGGATTGGTTATTATCCTTCAGCAGCACTTAATGTAAATGATTTGAAGTTTAAGAAGGATGTAAACATGAGTATTGTATGGTGTTGCAGTATGATTTTAATGTGTTTCATTTTTGCAGGAGTATACTTATCCAGATTGTTTACCTATCATATTTATGGCATTAGTAAAACCTCCATTGCCTTAGCTGACGGTAAGCTAAATGCAAGATATCCATTTAAGAGTAAGATTAAAGAGATTGAAACCTTAAGACATAGTATGAATTATTTAGGAGAGAAATTAGAAAAACAAGATGTTATTCGTAAAAAACTTATATCTGATGTTTCTCATGAAATTCGTACCCCGCTTCATATTTTACAAAGTAATTTAGAGGCTATGATTGATGGTATTTACCCAATAGATGAAGAACAAATGAATATGCTTTATAAAGAAGTTGTACGTTTTGGGAAACTACTTAATAACTTAGATTTACTTAAAAATATTGAAGAAAATGAAACCTCTATGGATTTTAAACTCATTAGTTTAAATGAAAGTATTACAGAAGTATTTGATGCCTTTAAAATTGTAGCAAAAGAAAAGAAAATTACTTATCATATAAAGTCTAGTGAAACAGATAATGTGATGATTATGGCAGACAAAGATGGGATGAAACAACTTTGGATGAATGTTCTTTCAAATGCTTTTAAGTTTACAAGTGATAAAGGTGAAATCAAGGTAATGACAAGGTTAAAAGAAAATAAGGAATGTGAAATTGTTATTGAAGATACAGGTATTGGTATTGATGAAGAAGATCTTCCTTATGTATTTGAAAGAATGTATAGAGGAGATAAGAGTCGTGAACAATATGAAGGTAGTGGTATAGGTCTTACTCTGGTTAAAAATATTGTAGAATCACATAAAGGGAAAGTAAATATTGAGAGTGAGCAAGGTAAGTTTACAAGAGTAATTATTACCCTTCCAGTAAATATGATGATGCTACAACCTAATAATATTAGTAGTAAGATGAAAAACTATATAAAGTTAGGAAATAAAAATTAAAATGATTTTATAAGAGCTTAAGCTTTATTTACAAAAAGC
>JAZKZQ010000066.1:0-22139 GCA_045612745.1 Cellulosilyticum sp.
AAATATAGAAGTAAGATATGTAATTATCTATTAAAGGAGACGTAAATGGCAGTATTAAAAAAAGGTGAACAGGTAGCAATAGTGGCTTGTTCAAATGGACAAAGTAGACAAAATGAAGGGCTAATTATTAAGCTAATCAATCAGCTTAATGAAATGGGTGTAGAGGTAGTATGTAGTCCTTATCTTTATGCAACAGAGGATGTATTTAATGGCTTAGCTAAGGAAAAGGGTGAAGCATTAATGACGTTTTATAAAGATGAAAAGGTCAAGGCAATCTTTGATATTTCAGGTGGTGATTTAGCTAATGAGGTACTCGGACAGCTAGACTATGAAGTGATTAAGGCAAGTGGTAAGCCTTTCTTTGGTTATAGTGATTTAACTACTGTAGTCAATGGAATTTATGCAAAGACAGGAAATAAGGGATACTTATATCAAATCCGTAACATCATAAGAGAAGATGGTGTGCTTCAAAAAGAATGGGTAAGAAAGACCTTATTTGAAGATAAGAGGGATTTAGTAGACTTTTCTTATGAGTTTCTACAAGGCGAAAGTTTAGAGGGACAAGTAATAGGTGGTAATATTCGTTGTTTCTTAAAATTAGCAGGGACGTCTTATATGCCAGATTTTACGGATAAAGTACTGCTATTAGAAAGCATGGGTGGTGGCCCGGCTCAAATGAATACTTTTTTAAACCAGTATGCTCAGTTAGGTGCTTTTGAGAAGATTAGGGGTATTATACTGGGCACATTTTCAAATATGGAAAAAGAGGGATTGCAACCTGATATAATGACGTTACTCCATAGGATTTTAAATCAGTCTCACTCAGAAAAGGTAAGAAATCTACCCATTGTAAGGACCAGAGAAATTGGTCATGGTACAGATTCTAAG
This sequence comes from Cellulosilyticum sp., assembly GCA_045612745.1. GTDB lineage: Bacteria > Bacillota > Clostridia > Lachnospirales > Cellulosilyticaceae > Cellulosilyticum. The sequence continues at coordinate 889 of JAZKZQ010000066.1, forward strand.
GCTATCATTATAGGTGAATATATTAGTCTAAAGAAGGGTCAAATATAGAATATAAAGTGCTTACTACTTATTAAATTAAGTAAAGATGAGTAATTCTTGCCTAAATTATGTTAAATAAGGACAAAATATGATATGATAGTGAGATAAGTAGTTAAAACAAGGAGCGAAACATATGCAAAGAGTAGCAACCCCAGAGGGTACTAAAGCCCTACTAAATAAATATGGTTTTACATTTCAGAAGAAATTTGGACAAAACTTTTTAATTGACCCAAGAGTTTTAGATAAAATTATTGATGCAGCTGAGATTACCAAAGAGGACTGTGTCATTGAGATTGGACCGGGGATTGGGAGTGTCACACAAGCTTTAATTGAAAATGCAGGGAAAGTTATTTCAATTGAGATTGATGATAAATTAATCCCGATTTTAACAGCAGAATATGGGCATAATGAACACTTTAAACTAATTCATGAAGACGTATTAAAAGTAGACCTCAAAAAGCTTATTGCTGAAGAGTCACCAAATCGTCCGATAAAAGTAGTAGCTAACTTGCCATACTATATTACTACACCTATTGTGATGGCACTTTTAGAAAATGGCTTACCTATTGAAAGTATTACAGTAATGGTACAAAAAGAAGTGGCAGACCGTCTAACCTCTAAACCAGGTAGCAAACAATATGGGGCAATTACAGTTTCAGTTAACTACTATGCTACACCATCCTTAGTAGCCAATGTACCAAGAAACTGCTTTATGCCAAGACCAAATGTAGATTCAGCAGTTATTAAACTTACACTGAATCAGGAACCAGTAGTTGATGTTAAGAATGTACAACAAATGCTCAAAATTATTAGAGGGGCATTTATTCTTAGAAGAAAAACACTTTTAAATACCCTTGCAGCTCATGCTGATTTAGGTATTTCAAAAGAAGAGCTTAAAACACTACTTGATGAAAGTGGAATTGGGGCACAAACGCGTGGGGAAACTTTAAGCCTTGAAGATTTTGCAAGACTTTCAGATTATATTGACGAACATAGAAGTAAATAAATAGATGACAAAAGAGAGCCTAAATAGCTTAGCAGTGAAAATCTGTGGAGTTATTTGGGTTCTTTTTTCATTATTTTTGTCTTATGATATCTGAATTGTTTTAGATATAGTATAATATATGTGACATTATTTATAAACAAAATAGAGAAGGAGAGAGAAATGCTTATATATTTTTTGTTGATGTATGGTACTTTTATATTGGCACTTAGTTTGGCAATTATTTTTGCTATAAGTACATGTATTTATGTTTGGGCAGGTAAGAAGAGGGGATATAAAGAGTATATACATACTTCTAAAAAGTGTGCATATTGGTGTTTAATATGTGTGCTTTTAGTCATGTCAGCTTTTGACTTTACAGCAAGTGAATGGACATTTGATCCTTGGAGATACATTATGATTATAGCTATAGCTAGTGTTGTAAAGAAATTTGTAATTGATGGTCAACTATTTAAAAAGATATAGAGAAATTATCTATAAATTAGAAGAGTTTATAGTGTATGGAGATAGTTGTTTGAGGAGAATAAGCATAAAAAAGATGGAAGAGGATATAATACAAAATATTAAAATGTTGACAAATTAGTTTTTGAAAATTATAATGAAATAAATTTTAATAAATATTTTATAAATTTTAGAAAATATACGAAAGGAGAAATATGAGGATGACACGTCAATCTAACTTAACAAATGTAACAGCAAAATTTAATACATTCTTTTTTAGCTGGGGCTTTTACTTTTTTAGCGCTGGTTCTTTTTGCTGTCAACAAAATAAGTTAGAGCCTTTTGGCATATACGTCTAAATCATATATCTTACTTTTACTTATACAAGATATAAGGCCTTATGCCCCAAAAGGAGCATGAGGCCTTTTTTAGTTGATAAATTGATTGTTTATTGCTATGACACTGATTTGAAATATTAATAGGGCCCATTGATATTTGAAAATGCATGAAATTAGCCATAAGTCAATTTAATTATAAAAGCAGCTTGTTATTAAAATATATGCTATATATAAGCAACATAGAGGGGACTTATAAAGTAAATTTAGAATGAATGATTATAATTAATAAAAGAATTGATGAGAATAGATTTCAGCAAATGAAAAATAATGAATAATGGGAGGAACATAACTATGATTATTGTAGTGAAAAATAAAATCAGTGAAGAGGAAGTACGAACATTCATTAAGGAAATTACAGATAGTTATAACGTACAAATCCAAGTCAATACAGGTAGTGCATGTACAGTGCTTGGTCTTATTGGAGATGCATCATCTATTGATACAGATGATATTCAAAAAGACAGTAGAGTAGAGAAAGTAATGCGTGTAAAGGAGCCTTACAAAAAAGCAAATCGTGCTTTCCACCCAGAAGATACAATTTTAGATATTTGTGGAAGAAAAATAGGTGGTAAAGATATTGCCATTATTGCAGGACCTTGTTCTGTAGAAAGTGAAGCACAAATTCTAGGTATTGCAGAAGCAGTGAAAGAGGCAGGAGCAACCTTCCTTAGAGGTGGTGCATATAAGCCACGTACCTCACCATATGCATTCCAAGGTCTAGAAGCAGAAGGCTTAGAGCTCCTTAAATATGCAAGAGAAAAAACAGGACTACCAATCGTTACTGAAATTATGGAACCATCTACTTTAGATCAATTTGTAGAGGATGTAGATATTATTCAAGTAGGTGCAAGAAATATGCAGAACTTCTCACTCTTAAAACAACTTGGACAAACTAGAAAACCTATTTTATTAAAACGTGGTCTTTCAGCAACTATTGAAGAATGGATTATGTCAGCTGAGTATATTATGGCAGGTGGTAATGAACAGGTTATTTTCTGTGAAAGAGGTATTAGAACTTTTGAGAACTATACAAGAAATACTTTGGATTTATCAGCGATTCCAGCTATTCGTAAGTTAAGTCATTTACCAATCATCATTGATCCAAGTCATGCTACAGGTCTTCGTTATATGGTGGAACCAATGTGCATGGCAGCTATTGCAGCAGGGGCAGATGGGCTTATTATAGAAGTACACAACAATCCAGCTAAAGCACTTTGTGATGGTCCACAATCTATCACACCAGAAGTATTTGAAGGATTAGTAGAAAAAGTTAAGAGATATGCACAGATAGAAAATAAACGTATTAGTGGGGTGAAATAAAAATGCAAGAAGCACATTATGCTGGCATTCAAAAGCAATTAAAAATATCTATTGAAAACTTATATGCTCATAATGAGCATGTTCTAGGGCAAATTGAAGAGGGTTTAAACACTGGTTTTAAACCCTCTCCAGTTGTAGGTTATCAGGGCGTACCAGGGGCATATGGTGAACAAGCAACTATCAATTATTTCCAGGGAAATTGGTCGAAATGTGTAGCACATGAAGAATTTCAAGACGTTTTTGAAGCACTTAAAAATGGTGAGATTGATTATGGTGTCATTCCTATTGAGAACTCTACTGCAGGTGAGGTGCTGGATACCTATGATCTTATTAAAAAATACAATTTATATATTGTAGGTGAGGAGGTTGTAAAAATAGCCCATAACCTTCTAGGTGTAAAAGGTGCAAAGTTAGAGGACATTAAAGAGGTATATTCTCATAAGCAAGCGATCTCTCAGTGTAAACCATTTTTAAAAGAAAATAAGGAAATAAAACCTATTGCCTATGTTAATACAGCAGCAGCTTGTGAGTATGTGGCAGACTTAAATGATATAACAAAGGCAGCTATTGGGAGTAAACGAGCAGGAGAGCTATATGGATTAGAACCTATTAGAACTAATATTCATTTCAATAAGGGAAACTGTACAAGGTTTATTATTTTGGCCAAGAAAATGCATATTCAAGATAATTGCGATAAGATTAGTATCTGTTTTACTACAGAACATACAAGTGGTTCACTATATAATATCCTTGGACATTTTGCTTATAATGGACTTAACCTCTTAAAGATTCAATCGCGTCCACTTTTAGAAAGAGAATGGGAGTATTATTTCTTCGTAGATATTGAAGGGAATTTGCAAGAAGCTAATGTGCTTATTGCCCTAAGTAGAGTAGAAGAACAAACAAGGTATTTTAAAATATTAGGGAACTATGAGAAGTTTAAATAAACATAAACTACTAGTTTAATGTCATATACTCTAGGATGGACTATAATAAATGTATCAAAACGAAAGCAGTGTCATGGGGATACATAGTTTACCAAGGAGGTAATGGCATGGAACAAATGTTAGTAACAAAGGGATTAAATGAATTAAAATTATTAGATAGCAGAATCAATCGAAAGATTCAAGAGGCAAATTTCATCAGTGCAGCAAAATTATCAGCTAGCAATGTAGATGGAAAGGTAACAAAAGAAGAATTTAAGGAACATGCTAAAGCAGATTACATGGCTATAACTGATCTTATTAAAAGAAGAAATCAGATTAAGGCTGCTATTGTTAAATCTAATGCCATTACAATGGTAGAAGTAGCAGGTAAAAAAATGACAGTGGCAGAAGCAATTGATAAAAAGAACGCAATTGAATATGAAAAAAGCCTTGTTAGAAAGCTTTCTGAACAATATGCAATAGCTATTGACAAAGTTAATTGGGAAAATAGTAAGGTAGATGAGAGTGTAGAGAGACTCCTTATAACTGCCTATGGCAAAGAAGGTAAAGAAAAAATTACTCAAGCTAGTTATGACGCTATTGCCAACCCTTATCGCAGTGCTAATGAATATGCTCTAGTAGATGCACTAGAGACAGAAAAAATCATTAAAACGATGACAGATGAGATTGAGGCTTTTGAGAGTGAAGTAGATACTTGTTTACAGATATCTAATAGTACCACAGTTATAGAATTTTAAAATGAAAAACAAATAGTGAAAGCTTTGTAGTTATACGAAAATCTTAAATGAAGTCCCCATTCCACCGTGGGTTAAGGTGGAAAACATGTAGAATAGCTCAGGCTATTAGTCAATCATTAGAGTAGTAGAGACATAAATGGTCAATGTTTAATGATGAGTGCTTAATGGTCAATGCTCAATGTTAACCGTGTGAATGCTTAGGGATTAATGATGAATGTTCGATAAAATCCATGGGAACTGTTTGTACAGGTTGACTTCTTACTGTTAGATTTAACACATGGCTGTATAGCTGCAAGGTTTCATTATAAATTATAACAATATTATAGATTATAAAAATATTGCTTAGAGCAGGAAGGATGGCTATAATAAGATATAGTCATAGACTTATAGATTGTAGGAGGTGTGCCATGAGCGCAAGTATGTTATTTCCAACGGTTAACCTAAAGGCAACGGGAGCTAATATTGTAAGGCTCAGGAAGGAAAGAGGGTTATCAGTTAAAGATTTACAAGCGTATTTTGGATTCGAACAGCCACAGGCAATTTATAAATGGCAATGGGGTGAAAGCCTGCCATCTGTAGATAACTTATATGCTTTAAGTAAAATATTAAATACACCTATAGACAGTATCTTGGTTGGAGACGACCAAGATTTTTTTATGTGCAAAAAGTGGATAGGATTTAAAATTATTTAGATAAGTTTGAATGATTTGTGAAAAACACAGGTGTACCATTGAATACTATGAAGAGAATGGTATAATAAAGAAAGAATGTAGAAAATAATAGAGTTAATATTTTTTAGGAGGACTTAAAAATGAAACAAAGTGTACACACAGATAAAGCACCACAAGCAATTGGACCATATTCACAAGCTATGGTTGTAAACGGCATGGTTTATACATCAGGTCAATTAGGAATGACACCAGATGGTGTATTAAAAGACACAGTTGTAGAACAAGCTGAGCAAGCAATCCATAATATTATGGCAGTACTTGAAGCGGCAGGAACAAGCATTGATCATGTTGTAAAAACAACAGTATTCTTAGCAGATATTAATGATTTCGTAGCTGTTAATGAAGTATATGGCAAATACTTTACAGAACCATATCCAGCAAGAAGTGCAGTACAAGTAGCAAATCTTCCAAAAGCTGCAAAGGTTGAAATCGAAGTAATCGCAACAGTATAATGAGAAAAAGATAAAAGGTTATCATAGAAGCTAATAGAAATTAGTCAGTGATAACCTTTTTAATTGGGCAAAAATGTGGAAATAATATGGAAGAAAGTGTTTTTATTTATAGAAGTATTAAATAAATCATGTATTTATAAAATGATTTATTTGGAATTTATAAACTAAGAAAAATGATTTTAAAATTATCTTAAAATTAATAATATTGACTAAAGTTAAGCGATTAGATATACTTTTAAAGGTCTAGGGAAACTATTCTATATCCCTTGTTTACATAGATATAAATAAAAGGAAATGGGGAAATTTTAATGAAAAAGAAATTATTAGTTATTGGTGCCATGAGTTTAGTATTAGCATTCACAGGATGCGGAAATACAAATAGTGGTGAAGCAAATAGTGTAGCAACACAAAAAGAAATCAATCCAGAAGAAGTTTTAACAAATGCTATAACAAAATTAAATGAAACAAAAAGTTATGAAGCAGTAACAGCAAGTGAATTTAAATTAGCTACTCAAGGTCAAGAAGTAAGTATGAATATGGGTATAAATATGAAAGTTATTAATTCACCTAGTATGACAATGCAATTAGAGACTAATACAAAGGTAGCTATGGCTGGTCAAACACAAGATGTGGATATAGAAATGTATCTCGAACCAACTGATAGCGGTTATACATTATATCAAAATGCAGATAATGCATGGAGTAAGGTAAGCGTTACAAAAGAAGATTTAGATGCTTATATTAAGATACCTAGTAATTCAGTTAACGAATATGCTACTATTGCAAAGAGCATCACACAAGGTGAAGATGAAACTGTAGAAGGTGTAGATTGCTATAAATTATTGGTAAATATCCCAGCTAGTAAAATTGGTGATGTTATGAATGAAATGGGTAGTATGGGTGAAAATGCAGAAAGTATGCTTGGAAATATTGCAGAAGGAGAAGATCTTCAAATAGAAATGTTTGTAAGTAAAGCGGATGAAACACTTGTACAAATGAAAATGGATTTAGCAGATATCATGAAAAATGCTTTAAAAGATCAAGAAGGTGCAACTGAAGAAGATTTAGAGAGCATTGAATTTGCTATGACTATGAGTTTTAGTAATATAGATGGTGTAAGTGAAATTGTTATTCCAGAAGAAGCAAAATCAGCACCAGAAATGTAATAAAAAATAATCTATTTTGACTATATATGAGAATGTGAAAAGAAAGGTTAATAAGTTACCTTATAAGATTTGGTAACTTATTAACTTTTTTTAGTTGGGGTGAGTTTGGAATGTGCTTTATTATGAAAAATGAGGTTATAAAGGTATACCATGAAAAATGAGTTCATATACATAGTATAGAGTTTATAATGACGGACAAACAAAGGGGTTGATACTATGTATGTGAATACGCTCATAAGTTTACAGGAAAACATCCCTACATATGGGGTAGAAGGCAAAACTGTAACAGGGCATGTGACTATTTCTACACCAGGTATAATTAAGTGCTATGTACAAAATCTTAAGCAAACTAATAATAGGAAGTTTGAGTTATATGTGATTAGTAGCAAACAGAATACAGGGGTAAAGATAGGAGAACTAGGAGAAGAAAAAGAAACCAAGTGGCGTGTGGATGAACAAAATGTTATGGGAGGAACTATTGCATTAAAAGATATAGATGGTGTTGCTATTATTGTGAAAGAAAATGAATTAAGAGGTGTAGATGCTATCCTTTTAGGTTTTAAAAATGAAAGATTTACTATATTACCAATTCTAGAATCTATTGTACCTAGACCTCAGCCAGTTGAAGTGAAGGTGCAGCCTAAGCAGGAGGAGAAGAAATCAGCTAAACCCAAAGAAACAAGTATTTCACAAACGCAAAGGCCCATTGAAGGTGAAAAGAAACAAGAAATTGTACCCGGCCAAAATGGTGTGGAAAAAGAGGAAGATGATGAAGTTATTAAAGGGATACTAGGTAAGGTTATAGGAAAGCCTATTTTAGAAGGTAAAATACCAGGTGGTAATGTTTTAGAATATCCTTCTCCTGAAGATCCAGATGTAAAGGCGACAGAAGAGAATAATAAAAAAGTAATAAAAGAACCATCAGCAGAAAATATACAAGATGAGTTCTTTCCACAAGGGCCAGGACCAGTAATTCCCCCTAAGCCACCACAACCAGGCCAAGGGCCAGGGCCGGCAATGCCCCCTAAGCCACCACAACCAGGCCAAGGGCCAGGACCAGCGATTCCCCCTAAGCCACCACAACAAGGGCCAGGGCCAGTAATTCCTCCTAAGCCACCACAACAAGGGCCAGGACCAGCAATTCCTCCTAAGCCACCTCAATCAGGCCCTAAACCAGTTATATTGCCAAATGGTCAAGTCTATATACCACAAGGGCCAGGACCTGTTATCATTCCAAATGATGAGCCTGAAGAAGGAACAGGATCAGTTATACCAAATCCGGGTAAACCAAAGAAGCCATGCAATTGTGGAGAGAGGAATGACAGCTTGACAGAGGAAATGGAGAGGAGTAAGGCTGCAATAGAGAAGCTTACAGAAAAGATTAGGAAGGCAAAAGAGCTCACAAATCAAGGAGACAATGAGAAGGAACAGGAAGAAGTATGGCATTTAGAAGTTGATCGTGGTATTCAAGATATAGAAGCAGAAAGTGTAAAGATTGAAGAGACAACAGAAGAGATAGATTATTTAGTAGAAATAGAGAAAAAATTAAAAGAAATACAAGGTAGACTTAAAAATGTAAGAAATGATGAATACGAAGATGAAGTAGGGAATGAAGCTGACGATGACAATAGAGAAGATGAAGAAGGAATAGATGATAGTGAAGCACCAGAGGAACCAGATACCTTTGATGAGACGGAAGATAATGAAACGTTAACTATAGATAAGAGTAAGCTAGACCGCTTAGAGATTCGCAGGACACAAAGTATTATTGGAGATATTTTGAATAAAGTACAGTCTTTAAAACAGCAAGGTAGTAGCACGAAACAGCAGCGTAGTGAAGAAGTAGAGGAAAAATTATTTAAGGCAGATCAACAACTACAAGTACCTAAGAGCATAATGGAGGATATTTATGCCAAGGGTGAAGCCGTAGAAGCATTTATTCAAGAGCCAGAAGATACTGAGTGGGTTAGGATTCCATATGGTGAATTTTTGAAAATACCGAGTTTAAGTTATGAATGGTGTACACAACCATTTATTACATTTGCTTTTTATAAATATAATGAAATTTTATTGGGTCATAATGGTCAAGGGGCATATTATTTAGGGATACCAGATGTCTATCATCCAGAACGTGAAGCAATACTTTCTGAACCGATACCAGTAGAACGATTTTTATGTCGCCGAAATATAGAACCTGCTATAGGGGAATATGGTTATTGGATTATTCCACTTTCAAAATAAGGTGTAAATATTAGAAGAAGCAAGCCACTTTGCAAGCATAGCTGAGCTAGATGCAAGTGGCTTTTTATAGTGTAAGCTATCTTTTTTTGTATAAAATGTATGATGTAGACTAGAAAAGATATTAAATTTATAAAAAATAAAAAAATGTATTGAAATTTTCTAAATTTTATAATATTATATAACCAACCAAATAAATGATTATTAAACCTATGAGGGAGAGATAAAACTAGTGACGCACTTACAGAGAGCTGGTGGTGGTGGAAATCCAGTAGTAAACGAGTTAGACAAATGGACTCCTGAGGGCATAATGAAAAGAATTTATTGTAAGTTTAGGACTTACTAATAGATATCCGAGTATCTTATGACGTAGCAACTGCGTTAAAGGTGAGGAATGTGATGGCATTCTGCAAAGAGAGCGTATACTTAGAGTATACGAATCAAGGTGGCACCGTGGGCAATGTAAATATTATGAGAAATCATATAAAATACATAAACGCTCATCCTTGGCTAATTAGCTGAGGATGGGCGTTTTTTATTATGAAAAATTACCTACCTCAGTGGATTATTTAATCATCCATCAAAAATAAAAAATTAATTTTGTAGGAGGTAGTGAATATGTTTTATCCTAGTTTAGAACAAGTAAAAGAATTAGCAAAGTCGTATAACAAAATTCCTGTGAGTTTAGAAATGTATATGGATTATCAGACACCTATAGGAGTACTCAGCCGTATAAAGGAGGAGTATGATAGATACTTTTTATTAGAGAGTATTGAGGGTGGGGAAAGGTCTGCACGTTACACTTTTATTGGATTTAATCCTAATGCAAGTTTTTATGTGAAAAACGGTAAGACTTGTTATGCCACAAGAGAAAAAGTAAAACAGCTACAAGGCAATCCTCTAGATGCACTTAAAGAATTAATGGCAAGTTATAGTTCACCTAAAAATTTAGATTTACCACCATTTACTGGGGGCGGTGTAGGTTACTTTGGTTATGATACTGTCAAATATGTAGAGAATTTAAAGTTTAGTAATCAAGATGAACTAGATACAGATGATATTAAGTTAATGTTTTTTGATGAACTAATTTGTTTTGACCACTTGAAACAAAAAATCATTCTAATAGTGAATATAGATGGTGGGCAAAAAGATATAGAAAGTAGTTATGAAATAGCCAAAGAAAGATTAAAAGAATTAGTGGCATTTGTAAAACGTCCTTGTAAAAATGTAGAGGTTAACTTTGATGATGAAATCGTCTTTACAAGTAATATGACCAAAGAAGAATTTATGGGAAATGTAGAGAAAGCTAAGGAATATATAGCAAATGGGGATATTTTTCAAGTGGTGCCTTCACAGGTATTTAAAGCAAAAATTGAAAGTAATTTATTTGATGTATACCGTGTGCTGAGAACGATTAATCCTTCTCCTTATATGTATCTAATGCAATTTGAAGACTTTCAGTTAGCTGGTGCATCACCAGAAACTTTGGTAAAAGTACAGGATGATGTGGTGATAACACAACCCATAGCAGGTGCAAGACCTAGAGGGAAGACAGATGAAGAAGACCAAAGGTTATGTGAGGAATTATTAAAAGACCCTAAAGAGCTAGCAGAACACAATATGTTAGTGGATTTAGCAAGAAATGATATTGGTAGAATTAGTGAATTTAATACAGTGGAAGTAACAGAGTACATGGTACTTAAGAAGTTTTCACATGTTATTCATATTACAAGTAAGGTAAAAGGACAGTTAAGAAAAGGCTTAAATGCCATAGATGTAGTGAAATCTATTTTACCAGCAGGGACTTTATCTGGGGCACCTAAAGTAAGGGCGATGGAAATTATTGAAGAGTTAGAGCCGAATAAGCGTGGCATTTATGGTGGTGCCATAGGTTACATCGGCTATGAAGGAAATTTGGATACCTGTATCGGTATTCGTACAGTAGTGAAAAAAGATGGGGTAGCATATGTGCAAGCAGGGTGTGGTGTAGTTTTGGATTCAGACCCTGCTACAGAATACCAAGAAACTATTAATAAGGCATCAGCTTTATTTGAAGCTATGAAGAAAGTGGGGGAAATTATATGATTTTAATCATCGATAACTATGATAGCTTTACCTACAATTTGTATCAATTCATTGGAGAAATTAATCCAGATATCAAGGTATACCGTAATGACCAAATTACCATTGATGAAATCGAAAAGCTACAGCCTACACATCTTATTATTTCACCAGGTCCTAAGTATCCAAAGGATGCAGGGATTTCTTTAGAAGCAATTCGTTATTTTAGTGGTAAGCTCCCTATTCTAGGGGTGTGCTTAGGTCATCAATCTATAGGAGAGGCCTTTGGTAGTAAGGTTGTTAAGGCTAAAAGAATTTTACATGGGAAAACAAGTGAAATTTATATAAAAGCAGAATGTCCTATCTTTAAAGGATTTGATAAGAAGTTTATAGCTGGCCGTTATCATTCACTCATTGTTGATAAAGCAAGCTTAGGTGAAGACTTATGTATTACAGCAGTAGATAGAGACGGAGAAATCATGGGCATTCAGCATAAGGAACATCCAACCTACGGTTTACAGTTTCATCCTGAATCAATTTTAACAGAGCAAGGAAAGAAAATGATTAAAAACTTTTTGGAGGTGGGCGTTAATGAATAATTATATTAAGAAATTAATTGGAGGCAATCACTTAACTTATGAAGAAACAGAAGCAGCTATGAATACAATCATGGAAGGTATGGCAACAGAGGCACAGATTGCAAGTTTATTAACGGCCCTTTCTATGAGAGGTGAAACCGTAGAAGAAATCACAGCTAGTGCTAAAGTAATGAGAGCGAAATGTAATCAACTTGTAGCAAAAGGAGATTTGTTAGATATAGTAGGTACAGGTGGTGATTGTACAAATACCTTTAATGTTTCTACAGTGTCAGCCTTAGTAGTAGCAGCTGCTGGGGTTAAAGTTGCAAAGCATGGCAACCGCAGTGTTTCAAGTAAATGTGGTAGTGCAGATGTATTAGAAGCACTAGGTGTAAAATTAGATGTTACCAAAGAACAAAATGAAAAGGTTTTAGAACAAGTAGGTATATGTTTTATGTTTGCACCCCTTTATCATAGCGCAATGAAATATGTAGCAGCACCTAGAAGGCAGATGGGGATACGTACGATTTTCAATATTTTAGGACCTTTAGCAAGTCCAGCTTATGCTAATTTACAAGTATTAGGCGTGTACTCAGAAGAATTAGTTATGCCTATGGCACAAGTACTAGCAAATCTCGGTATAAAACATGCCATGGTGGTTCATGGTCAAGACGGTGTAGATGAAGTTTCTCTGTGTAGCCCAACTACTGTTTGTGAAGTAAGAGAAAAGGAAATTCATTCTTTTGTCTTAAACCCAGAAGACTTAGGTTTTACTTTATGTAGGCCAAGTGATTTAGTAGGTGGTGATGCCACTATTAATAAAGAGATAGCCCTTCGCATCTTAGAAGGAGAAAAAGGACCTAAACGTGATATGGTAATTCTTAACTCAGCTGTAGCTTTAACAACAGCTCTTGATAATATTTCATTAAAAGAAGCCACTATATTAAGTGCAGAAATAATCGACAGTGGCAAAGCTATGCAAAAACTTAAAGACTTTATTGCCATTACAAATTCTTTCGGACAGGAGGTTGCCATATGATTTTAGATGAAATTATACAAACAAGAAAACAAACCATAAAATCTCTCAAAAAACAAACAACTATAGCAGATCTAAAGCAACAAATCACAGAAACCTCCTATCCCCGCTATAGCTTCTACGATGCCCTAACCAGCAAAATTAGAGACCTGTCCCCACATAATCACAGCAAAATTAGAGACCTGTCCCCATACAATAACAGCAAAATTAGAGAAGTGTCCCCTAAAATTATTGCGGAGGTGAAGCGGGCTTCACCTTCTCGGGGGATGATTTGTGAGGTGTTTGATTATGTAAGGATTGCTAAAGATTATGAGGCAGGTGGTGCTTCGGCAATTTCTGTTTTAACGGAACCAGTTTATTTTAAGGGGGAGAATAGGCATTTGACAGAAATTAAGGAGGCGGTGAAACTACCTTTATTAAGGAAGGATTTCATTGTGGATGAGTGGCAGATATATGAGGCTAAGGCAATAGGGGCAGATGCTATTTTACTTATTGTGGCTGCACTTGAGCAAAGGGAATTGGAAGAATTCTTAAATCTGGCACATGCATTAGAGATGGATGTTTTGGTGGAAACACATAATGAGGAAGAAGTAGAAAGGGCTATAGCTGCTAAGGCTAGAATTATAGGGGTAAATAATCGTGACTTACAAACTTTTGAGGTAAGCTTAAAAGTATCTGAAAGGCTCAGCAAATTAATTCCTAAGGCATGTATTTTTGTAGCTGAAAGTGGTGTGAAAACTTTAGAGGATATGAAGTTTATAAAAAGTATTGGTGCAGATGCAGTACTTATTGGAGAAGGTGTTGTAAAAGAAGGAAATAGGGTGGAAAGATTGAAGGAATTTGTGTTAATATAGAAAAAAGTATAATTATCAAAAAAGTAGGAGTTATACATGATAAATTTGAAAATTTGTGGATTACGATGGCAAGAAGATATTAAAATTGTGAATAAGTATAAACCTACTTATATAGGTTTTGTGTTTGCTAAAAGTAAGCGTCAGATTTCACTGGAGACAGCCAAGGAATTAAGGAAAAATTTATTACCTGAAATTCAAGCTGTGGGTGTATTTGTAAATGAGTCCATTGAAAGAGTTTCTCTTTATGTAGAGGCTGGAGTTATTGATTATATTCAGTTACATGGTGATGAAGATGGGCAGTATATTAGAAGACTTAAGGAAAAAGTGAAGCTTCCTATTATAAAAGCGATTCGTGTAAGTAATAAGGAGCAACTTATGAGTCAATTAAGAGACATGGAAGGACTACCTATAGATTACTACCTATTTGATACGTATACAAAAAGTGAATATGGGGGAAGTGGAGAAAGTTTTGATTGGCAGTTTATTAAAAGCTTAGTGGGAAGTCAAATACAAAAGCCGTATTTTTTAGCAGGTGGGATAGGTAGTGATAATTTGGAGAGAGCATTAGGGGAAAGACCTTATGCTATTGATATGAGTAGCAAGATAGAGACAGATGGTTTTAAGGATGCAGCTAAGATTGATGAAGTTTATAAGATTTTACAAGTAGCAAAACTATAAAAATATTAAGAGGTGAATAAGATGAATGAAACAGGGAAATTTGGCATACATGGTGGACAATATATTCCAGAAACATTAATGTCTGCTTTAAAGGAAATTGAGAAAGCATATGAGTTTTATAAAAATGATAAGGCATTTAATAAGGAATTAGACCTTTTATTTCAAGAATATACAGGCAGGCCATCTCTTTTATACTATGCAGAGAAAATGACCAAAGATTTAGGTGGGGCTAAAATTTATTTAAAACGTGAAGATCTTAATCACACAGGTTCTCATAAAATTAATAATGTTCTAGGACAATTACTTTTAGCAAAACGTATGGGTAAAACACGTATTATTGCAGAAACAGGAGCTGGGCAACATGGGGTAGCTACTGCAACAGCAGCGGCACTTATGGGCTTTGAGTGTGAAGTCTATATGGGAGAGGAAGATACAGAGAGACAGGCGTTAAATGTTTATCGTATGGAACTTTTAGGTGCTAAAGTTAATCCAGTTAAAACAGGTACAAAAACACTTAAAGATGCTGTAAATGCAGCACTTCAAGATTGGGCACAAAATGTGGAGGATACTTTTTATTGTATTGGTTCAGTAGTAGGACCTCATCCATATCCACAAATCGTAAGAGATTTCCAAAGTATTATTGGTAAAGAAGTTAAAGCACAGATGTTAGCTAAAGAAAATAAGTTACCAGATGCTATTGTAGCTTGTGTAGGCGGTGGAAGTAATGCTATGGGTATTTTCTATGATTTTATTAAAGATTCAGAAGTTAAGCTTTATGGTGTAGAGGCTGGTGGTAGAGATGTAGAAGGGGTTGAAACAGCAGCAACGATTACAAAAGGTCAACCAGGTATATTCCATGGTATGAAATCTTATTTCTTACAAACAGATGATGGTAGTATTGCACCAGTTTACTCTATTTCAGCTGGTTTAGATTACCCAGGTATTGGACCTGAACATAGTTATTTACATGATATAAAACGTGCAACTTATGTACCTATTACAGATGATGAAGCAGTAGAAGCATTTGAATATTTATCAAAAACAGAAGGAATTATTCCAGCCATTGAGAGTTCTCATGCTGTAGCTTATGCTATGAAATTAGCACCAACAATGGATAAGGACCAAGTGATTGTAATTAATTTGTCAGGTAGAGGGGATAAAGACGTAGCGGCAATCGCAAGATATAAGGGGGTAGATTTACATGAGTAATATTAGAGAAGCATTTGAAAATAAGAAACAACAAGGTCAAACAGCATTTATTCCATTTATTACAGCAGGTGACCCAGATTTAGAATCAACAGAGCGTTTTGTTTATGCTTTAGAAAGAGCTGGGAGTACACTTATTGAAATTGGTATACCTTTTTCAGATCCAGTAGCTGATGGCCCAGTTATTCAGCGTGCTAACTTACGTGCTATGGCAGGTGGGGTGCATATTAGAAAAGTATTTGATATGGTAGCAAATATTAGAAAGACAACACAAATTCCACTTGTTTTCTTAATGTATGCAAATACAATTTATTACTATGGTATTGAAGCTTTCTTTAAAAAGTGTCAAGAAGTAGGCGTAGATGGTGTGATTATTGCAGATTTACCACATGAAGAACAAGAAGAATTTGATGAATTTGCTCGCCTTTATGATGTTGATATTATTAATCTTATTGCCCCAACTTCTAAGGACCGTACACAAATGCTTTGTGAAAATGCAAGAGGCTTCTTATATTGTGTTTCTTCTCTTGGGGTAACAGGGATGAGAAGTGAAATTGAAACAAACTTTGGAGAGATGTTTGAACAAATTAA
Organism: Cellulosilyticum sp.; assembly: GCA_045612745.1. Taxonomy (GTDB): domain Bacteria; phylum Bacillota; class Clostridia; order Lachnospirales; family Cellulosilyticaceae; genus Cellulosilyticum. The sequence continues at coordinate 17,365 of JAZKZQ010000066.1, forward strand.
GAAATATAGTAAAGTGCCAACAGCATTAGGATTTGGCATTTCTAATAAAGAGCAGGCCGTAATGCTTAAGGATTATGCAGATGGTATCATTATTGGAAGTGCTGTAGTAAACATTATTGAGGAAAAAGGTAAAGAGGCAGCACCATTCATTGAGGAGTTTGCAAGGGGAATTGTGGAAGCAATAAATAATTAAAGATTAAAGGATAAGGCTACATCAGACATTTATACTTAGTTTAGGGAAAAATGTTTGATGCAGCTTATGAGGTGTAATAATAATGGGGGTTTTATTCAACAGTACTGGTTATAAGGTATACAATGAAAATATTGTTAAAGCTAAGGGGTGCTATGTGTTTGATAATAACGGAAACAAGTACCTTGATTTAGAGTCAGGGGTGTGGACATTACCGTTAGGTCACTGTGATGATGATATAAATAAAGCTATTCATCAACAAGTTGATAATCTTATCCACTGTGGTTATAAATACAATCATAAAATTGTTGAAGAAAGTGCAAATAAACTGCTCACTATTACCGGATTAAAGGATGGTAAATGTGTGTTTTTATCATCTGGAAGTGAGGCTGTGGAATACGCTGTTCAGCTTGCAAAAAGTATACGCCCTAATAAGAAATGTATTTGCTTGAAGAATCAATATTTGTCTGCATATGGAAGCTGCATGCAGACCTCTGAACAAGAGTGGGAGTTCATTGAATGGGAATATTGTTCAACTAAAAGTGTGGAACAATATTATAGTGATATTTCTCGTGCAATAGATTTTTCTAAAGTAGGTGTATTTGTATTTGAACCTGGAAATAGTTCTGGATTAGTCAAGTTGCCGCCTAAAAATCTTGTATTGGCCCTTAGCTTACTTTGTGTGAAAAATAATGTAGTGATAGTCGTTGATGAAATAACCTGTGGAGTTGGACGAACAGGAAAATGGTTTGGATATATGCACTATGATATAGAACCACATATTATTGCGGTTGGTAAAGGTTTAGGAAATGGATACCCTGTCAGCAGTGTTGTGATAGAGGCTAATACGGCTATAGAAGCTCAAAAGGTTAATTTTCATTACGCACAATCTCATCAAAACGACCCGTTAGGATGCAGAGTAGCCTTAGAAGTTCTCACAAAGATTGAGCAAGAACAATTACTTAACCACGCCAATAAGGCTAGTTCATATCTTTATGAAAAATATAAAGAGGTACAACAAGAATTTGATATTGTATCTGATATTAGAGGAATTGGGTTATTGATGTGTATAGAGTTATCTCATGATGTTACCTGTGAGTCTATGCTGGAAATAGAGAAAAACTTATTTGAGCAAGGATTTATTGTTGGAATAAAAGTGAACGAAAGAGTAATCAGAACCTATTGTCCACTTATTGTAACAACAGAAATGATAAACGAATATGTTGCTGCACTAAAAAATGTCTTAAGAAATGTACATTAATTTCTCTATAATAAAATGAGAATAATACAAACAGACTTATCTAAGGCAGACAAAGATAAAAGGATGAGATAGTTTGTAGATAGGAAATTTATAGATGTTGCTTTTCTAGAAGTGCCTTATTATAATGAAGAAGAATGATTTAATGAAGAAAAAATGATTTTAAAATAAAATGATGGGCACAATAGAAAGGAATATCCTGATGCGTTTAAGAAGAGATGCGAGAGCTACAGATTATTTGGCACAAGATGAAAGAGTTATTCAGAATCCAGAAGAGTTTAAAGGGAGATGGAAAGAGCACTTTGGTAATGACAATCCTATTCATGTTGAATTTGGATGTGGGAAAGGTGGATTTATTACACAACTTGCTTTAAGAAATCCTGATATTAACTATATTGCAGCTGAAAGAGCAGAAACTGTTGTATATAAAGCTTGTAAAAGAGCAAATGCTATTGAAGAAACACCACAGAACTTAAGATTTTTATTCTTTGATGTGCATAATTGTACAGATATCTTTGAGGCAGGAGAGGTAGAAAGATTATACCTTAACTTCTCTGATCCATGGCCAAAGAAAAGGCATGCCAATAGAAGACTCACATATAGAGATTTTTTAGACCGTTATGAACAAATTTTAGTAAAAGATGGAGAAATTCATTTCAAGACAGATAATAAAGGTTTATTTGCTTCATCAATCGAAGAATTTTCACTTAGAAATTGGCTTATGAAAAATGTTACTTTAGATTTACACAATAGTGGCATGGAAGATAATATCATGACAGAATATGAGAAGAAATTCTCAGAGCTTGGTTTCACTATTAATCGATTAGAAGCAGTAAGACCAAATAGACAAAATAGCAAATAAAGTCTGTTAACATGTGTAGTATTGGATAATGGAAAAAAAGCAATCCTATGATTATCAATGATTTTTATAGGATTGCTTTTTTTGTATGAATAGAAGTAGGATAGAAAGTAATACTAAATAAGACGAATATTATATTGCATTTATAAATAATATATAATAAACTAACCATGTGTTTAAGTTTAAAGAATGTTATAAGTAAAGCATATGATATATATTTAAGGAGGAATAAAAAAATGGCATTTAAATTTCAAGACGGAAATTTCCAAACAGAAGCGCTTGAGTCATCTATTCCAGTAGTAGTAGACTTTTATGCTGATTGGTGTGGACCATGTAAAATGATGTCACCAGTTATCGATGAATTAGCTGCAGAGTACGAAGGAAAAGTTAAAATCGGAAAACTTAATACAGATGAAAATCGTGCAATTGCAAGTAAATACAATGTAATGAGTATCCCAACAATCATCTTAATCAAAGATGGTCAAGTGGTAGATACAGTTGTAGGTGCATTACCAAAAACAGCTTTAGAACAAAAAATTAAAGCAATGTTATAAAATAAGAGGCTATAGTAAGGTCTGATACAAAGACACCCACCAACTAGCTACACGTTTTACAATTTGTGATAGTCTAAGCTTGATAAGACGATCGTAAATTGTTCCACATGTAGACTAGGTGGTGGGTGTTTTTAGACCTAATGACTGATATTTTATTTATTCTTTTTTTGACTTTGTTTTCTATTAATATACCATGCTTTTGGTGATTGTGGTCTTCGCTGTGATGGGATTGGTTTTTCTAGTTCTACAACAACTACATCTTTAGCAGTAAGAGTGCTATCAATGATACGATTGATATTTGTAAGGATTACTGCAATGATTGGTGAAGCAAAGAACATACCGAGAGGTCCCCAAAGTGCACCGCCAATTATAATCCCTGAGATAATCCAAAATGGACTAAGCCCAATTGAATCACCTAGAATTTTTGGTCCTAGTACTAAACCATCGAATTGTTGAAGGATAACAATAAAGATTAAAACGCCAAGGGCTGCTGGAAGTCCTTCAAATAATGTAATAGCTACAGCAGGGATTGCGCCTAAAATTGGACCAAAGTATGGAATCATATTAAATACACCAACTACTACTGCTAGTAATAGTGAGTATGGATTTTTCATAAGAGATAGACCAATAAATGCGATAACACCTATAATGAAAGAATCAATGAATTTACCAACAAAGAATTGGATAAATACACTGTGACCTTCTGAAAAGATAGCAATCACTTTTTCAGCACGTTCTTTACTTATTAGCGTATAAGTTACACGTTTTGTAGCATAAGCAAAAGTTTCTTTTTGTGTAAGGACATAAAACGCAATAACAAGCCCCATAATCCAGTTAAGTAATGTAGATGCAATATTGATTGCTTGAGACATTACGATTGAGACTAGATTATTAACTGTATCAAAAACCGATCCTGATAAGAAGTTTTGAAGGTCAAGGTTATCAAATAAGGTAGTTAAATTAAATTCATTAGGTAAGATAATACCACTTTGATTTAATTGATGTTGTAACTGTGTAAGATTGTTTGTAATTTCCTGCTTATAAACAGGTAACATATCTACTAGTTCTTTTAAATTTTGTGCCAGTTGAGGGATAAGATAACGGAACATAATAATAACTGTTCCTACAATACACACATAAACAGCAAAGATAGAAATAGTACGTATTGCAGTTCTTTGACGTTTTTGTGTTGGTCTAATCCACATGAGTAAATATCGCTCAAAGAAGTCCATAATCGGATTAAATAAGTAAGCGATGAGTAACCCATAGAAAATAGGCGAAAGCACACTCGTTATCCCCTTGATAAAAGACATTATCGAAGGTGCAATATTATCTGTATTAGACGATACACGATAGAATAGGATAGATAATATTATAACGAAAAGTGCATACACGGAAATTTCAAAATAACGATTGTTTTTCCAAAAATTTTTCATTTATACACCTCCAAAAAGTTACTAACCTATTGTACCACATAAGTTTGTAAAAGTATGTAGAAGCTATGAAAAAAAAGCAAAAAAAATGTTGACATATGAAATTGGTTTGTATATAATAAATCTTGTCCTTGAGAGGACGAACGAAATAGATGCGGGAATGCTGGAATTGGCAGACAGGCTAGACTAAGGATCTAGTGATTGTATGATCGTGAGGGTTCAAGTCCCTTTTCCCGCACTAAATAAAAGGAGCAGTTACATTGAGTAGTCGGTGTAGCTGCTTTTTTTGTGCATTAAAGATAATGCAGTGTAAAATCATTCTATTATTAAAAATAAAATGAAAAAGTTATTGACATATGTAAGTGAGTCATATATAATAAATCTTGTCCTTGAGAGAGGACAAACGAAATAGATGCGGGAATGCTGGAATTGGCAGACAGGCTAGACTAAGGATCTAGTGATTGTATGATCGTGAGGGTTC
>JAZKZQ010000067.1:0-23921 GCA_045612745.1 Cellulosilyticum sp.
TCTTCCAGGAACAGGAATTATTTCTCCCTCATCCATAATATAAGAATGTACTTCACCAATTTCTGTAAGACCTACTAACACACCGCGACCGTCTAAATCTCTAAGACCTCTTTTTACAGAATATTTAGTAAAGAGTTCAGAATCAATTAAATTATTTGTTTCACATAAATGAGACAAGTTTTCTAATAGTTGGATGCTTTCTAAGTTCTTATTTTCTTGCATTAAATCACCTCTCCTTATTTTATAAATTACGTTTTCATAGGACTTTAAGTTAATTATAATAATAAATGCCTATAATAAATTTAACACGATAAATAAAATAAATCAAATTTTTCTGTATAATTTATTTTTTTGTATATATTTAAAAATAAAATGTGTAAAATGAATGAAGATTACATTTCTAAGTCATATATAAAATTATATAGGTATAGAAATAATAAATAACTTGTCTATATTTTAACCGCATAGAAGATTGGTTGTGTCATACAGTTCGCAATAGAAAGGGGATGTCGCGTAATTAATCAATTAGATTAGTTGAGCGACATCCCTACTTTTATACAAAAATTTAAGGTAGGGGATAATCCCCTTGTTTTTTTAAAGTAATTAAGTTAACTTCTTTCTCTCCTCACCTTTTAGGTCACAAAAGAAAGCTGGGGCAAGTGCTACTACTAAGTTACATTTGAAGTAATCTGCTGAGGTGCTTAGTGAAGATACTTAGAGAGGTTTTAGGCGAAGTGTTCGAAGCGTAACGAAGTGAAGCAAGTTTTTCGCCGTTTCTCTAAGTATCGAGCTTAGCACCTTATAGATTACGGAGGTTTGTAACGTGTAGTAGCACTTGCCCCAGCGGACCATTTTGCGACATCCCCCTTAAAATGATTTATTAATTTTTATTTTGTTTTTTGAAATTCATCTCCAGTTTTTTAATAAAGTTTTCAGTAGGTGTCACATATAAAGTTTTAAACTGTGTATAAATCACCATACCTGGTTTGGCACCTGGTACCTTTTTAACAAATTTCTTTAAGGTATAGTCAATAGGTACTTGGCTAGATTGTTTACCACTACTATAGTAAGCAGCCAGTGTAGCAGCTTCTAGTAAGGTTTCATCTGAAAAACCTTCTTGTCCTTCGGCTCTAATGATGACGTGGGAACCTGGACCTGCTTTAATGTGTAACCACATATCATTTGGCCTCGCAAATTTCATAGTCAGTTCATCATTTTGGTAATTATTTTTACCTACATAGATAAGTTCTCCAGAAGAAGCTTTAAATTCAAGGAAAGGTACTGTTTTTTTATTTGGTTTACGTTTGGTATTTCCTTTACGTTTTTTGAGATAGCCCATTTCAATCAGCTCTTCACGAAGCTCAGCAATGTCTTCTTTAGTTTCTAAAAAGTCTAAAGAAAGAAGAACAGATTGGAGATAAGCAATATCTTCTTCAATGATGGTAAGCTGCTCTGTAGCTGCAATTTCTGTACGTTTTGCTTTGTTATAAAGTTTAAAGTAAGCTTGTGCATTTTGAATAGGTGTCTTACGTGGATTAAGTGGAATAGTGATATCCTCATAAGGCTCTTCATAGTAGTTCATCGTTGTAAAGCTATCACTGCCTTCTTGGATACTATGGGCATAAGCGGTGAGAAGTTCGCCATAAATTTTATAAAGCTCTTTATTAGCGGCTTCATCAAGGGCTTTTTCTTGGATTTGTTTTTTTCGTACATTACGTTCTAAGAAGTTATGTACCAGTTTTTTTATATCACCAGTTTTTTGAGAGACATTAAAACGAGTACTTTTTTCAAAGTAGTAGTATTCTAACATGCCACTAATTGTATCAAAATCTTGCTTTTTATAGTGAGCATAAATACTAAGTGGTAATGTATAAAAGTCCATAGGTAGTTCATTTTCATCTAAATAAATACAAGGTGAAAAAGTATGAGTATCAAGTTTTGCCATGAGTTCATGAAAAACCTTGTAAAGTTTCATAAGGCTTTCTTCGTTTAACGTGTTTGCAAACGCATCATCACATATACCACTTGCTAAACAAATGGAGTGACTAACTACAGGGCTTAAGCCATTATAGCTCATATACAGGGCTTTAAAAATAGGAAGCTCTTTTTCTTTAAGTGTAGTTATAAAGTTAGTAACATCTTCATGTAATGGACTACGTTTATTTTGACTTGGTGGTCTCATATAAGTACGATTTGGAAGTACTTCACGTACACTACTTTTATCTAAGGAAATATGTTTAATACTATCTAAAATAGTGCCATCTGCTTTAGTAAGGATAATATTGCTATGACGCCCCATGATTTCAATAATTAAGCGTTTATTCTCTTTGTCCCCTAGTTCATTGGTAGCTTCAATATGAATTTCTACAATACGTTCAAAGTCAGGTTGAATAATATCTAGTATACGTCCACCACCTAAATGCTTACGGAGCATCATGCAAAACATAGGTGGTTGGAGTTCATTGTTTTTTGCCAGTGTTGAAAGATGAAGTCTTGGATAGCTACTATTGGCTGTTAAAAGTAATTTATAAGCAGTGCCGTTATTACGTACAGAAACTAAGAGTTCATCTTTTTCAATTTGATATATTTTATCGATTCGTCCACCTACGAGGGTGTTTTTAAGTTCCTCCACTAAGGTGGCAAGAACAATGCCGTCTAATGCCATAATTGTGTCCTCCTTTAATTATGGTGAAAGTATAGCATAATTTTTTTGAAAATAAAAGGAAGGTGTGTTATAATATAATGCAAAAGTCTACGACAAGTATGCCTTATGAAAAATCCCTTTGGAAATAAAAAAGGAAGCAGGGAATAATATGATTTATAGTATGACTGGTTATGGTAGATGTGAAGTTGAAGAACATGAAAGAAAGGTTATTGTAGAGATGAATGCCATTAATCATCGCTACTGTGATTTAAATATTAGATTACCTAAGACTTTAAATGCTATAGAAGATAAAATAAGAAATCTTCTAAAGAGTAGTTTGACAAGAGGTAAAATAGAAATTAATATTAGCTACTATAGTATGGCGAAAGAAGATTTAGAAGTCATTGTCAATGAGGCACTTGCTACAGAGTTTATAAAAGGCTTAAGAGCACTTGGAGATACTTTGCAACTAGAAGATAATCTTACCCTTAAAGATCTAATGGATATTAATGATGTGGTTAGTGTTCAAAAGAAGGTGGGGGATTTAGATAGTATTGAAAGTACTATCATAAAAGCTACAACAGGTGCCCTAGAAGACCTTTTAAGCATGCGTCTTAAAGAAGGTAAAGCTTTACAAGAAGATATTTTAAATAAAGCAGTAGTCCTAGAGAGCTATATAGCTAAGATTGAGGATAAGAGTCCTCAAGTTGTTTTAAACTATAAAGAAAAACTAAAAAATAGATTAGACATTCTTTTAGAAGAAACTGGTGGTGTGGATCAAAGTAGGTTAGCTATGGAAGTGGCACTTTTTGCCGATAAATGTGCTATTGATGAAGAGATTACCCGTTTTAAAAGTCATATAGCCCAGCTCCGTATGATTTTAAGTGAGGGAGGCGTTGTGGGACGCAAATTAGACTTCTTGATGCAAGAGATGAACCGAGAGGTGAATACAATGGGCTCTAAGGCTAATGACTATGACATTACAAAAAACGTAGTAGAACTTAAAAATGAAATTGAAAAAATTAGAGAACAAGTTCAAAATTTGGAGTAGGTGAAACCTATGAGTCAATTTATTAATATAGGATATGGCAATATTGTGGCAACAAGGCGTATTGTCGCTATTGTTTCAGCAGATTCAGCCCCTATTAAAAGATTAGTTGCACAAGCTAAGGAAGAAGCAAGACTGATAGATGCCACTCAGGGGCGAAAAACAAGGGGGGTTATCATTACTGATAATGACCAAGTGATTTTATCAGCATTGCAACCAGAGACTATGGCAACCAGACTTGAAACCCAAAAAGAATAAAGGAGTTAAAGATGAAACAAGGATTAAAAATCGTTATATCTGGGCCATCTGGTTCAGGTAAAGGAACTATTGTTAAAGAGCTCATTAAAAATGAACAATTTATGCTATCTATTTCAGCAACAACACGTATGCCTAGACAAGGCGAAGAAGAAGGTGTACACTATTACTTTAAGTCAGTAGCTGATTTTGAGCAAATGATTGCTGAGGATGCATTATTAGAACATGCAAATTTCTGTGGTAATTATTATGGTACACCAAAAGCTCCTATTGAAGAGGGAGTTAGAAATGGAAAAGATGTTATACTAGAAATAGAAGTCCAAGGTGCTCAGCAAATCAAGAAAATTTATGATGATGCTGTCTTTATTTTTGTAATTCCACCTTCTCTGACAGAACTTGAAAAACGTCTTATTGGACGTGGTACTGAAACAGAAGAGGTGATTGCAAAACGTATGGGACGTGCAAAAGAAGAGTTAGCTTTGTATAGAGAGTATGATTATATTGTTGTTAACGATACTTTAGCAGATGCAATCGATCAAATTAATCATATTGTTTATACTGAAAAGCTAAGAAGTTCTCGCTTCGAGGCTGATATAGAAAGAGTTATTAATAACTAGGAGGAATAAAAATGTTACAACCATCTTATACACAAATTATGACGAAGTTAAATGAGGAAGGGAATTCTAAACTTACTAGTCGTTATTCAATCGTTATCGCAGCAGCTAAAAGAGCTAGAAATATCATTGATGTCATTAATGAACAAGCAGCTGCTACAAAAGAAGCAGATAAAACAGGTGAGAAGATCATCGACCCAGCTAAATTAAAAGAAGCAGCAGAACTTAATGAATTACTTAAAAAACAAAAACCTATTTCAATTGCAGTAGATGAAATCTATGCTGGTAAAATTCAAATGAAAGAATATCATGAACCAGAAGAATTAGAAGAAGCTGTAAATGATGAAGATGCCCAAACACAAGAAATTTAATTAAACCTTTGATAAGTCTGCCATATCTTTAAGCTGGCAGGCTTATTAAGTATATAATAGAAGATAAGAGGTGAAAGGCCAGTGGTAAGTGATACGCCATGTTTCGCAAAGATTATCATTCAGTTTGCAACAGTAGAAGAAATTGATAAACCATTTACCTATGAGGTACCCACCCATCTGATACCTTTTATACAAGTAGGGCAAAGAGTTTATGTGCCTTTTGGCTTTCATAATCATTTACAAGTTGGCTATGTGTTAGGTTTAAGTGATACGAAGGAAGAAACTAAGTTTCGTATAAAAGCCATTAGTAAAATTATTGATGATAAGCCTCTTTTATCAGCTAAACAATTAGAGCTTATAGAATTTATTGTAGATTATTATGGCACCAGTTATGCGGCGGCTATAGATGTGGTCTTACCACCAGGGCTTAAGGGCGAACCTATTGCTATGGAAAAAGAAGCAGAAGAAGTAGTGATGCTTTCAGAAGATGCTTTAAAGGTGAAAATCTATTGTAACGCCCATGGGCATAAAAAAACCTTTTTAAAGCAACAACAAATTATTGATTATTTAAAAGAAAAACAAAAAGTGCCGCTTAAGGTATTAGAAAGTATAGAAGGCATCAGTAAGTCTTCTATCAAAACGCTTCTTCAAAATGAAGTGCTTGAGAAGCAGCTAGAGAAGATAGAGTATATACCAGACCTTATTCATTATGAAGCTTTTAAAAGTTTAAATGAAGAGCAGGAACATGCTGTAAGTTATTTGGAGAGTTTATCCCATAGTCAAAGTGCACATACAGTTTTACTTGAAGGGGTAACAGGCAGTGGGAAGACGGAAGTGTTCCTACATGCCATAAAAAATGTTATAGAAAAAGAACAAACTGCTTTAGTCCTTGTACCGGAAATCGCTTTAACTCAGCAGACGTTAAGTCGTTTTAAAGAACGTTTTGGAGATCGTGTTGCCCTAAGTCATAGTCGTATGAGTGCTAAGGAACGTCAAAGATTGTATATGCGTGCCAAAAAGGGTGAAGTATCTATTATTATAGGCCCACGTAGTGCCATATTTATGCCCTTAGAAAATCTAAAACTGATTGTAATTGATGAAGCCCATGAGGCTACTTATAAATCAGAAACACCTCCTAAATATCATGCCATTGATATTGGGAGAAAGCGTATGGAAATGGAAGGTGGCGTGTTACTTTTAGCTACAGCCACACCAAGTATGGAAAGTTATTATCATAGTGAAAATGGAGACTATGAGCTTCTGAAGCTTACAAAGCGTATTGCAGGAGCTACTATGCCAACTGTAGAAATAGTGGATATGCGTCAGGAGTTAGCTACGGGTAATAATACGGTTTTAAGTAGGCGCTTATATGAAGCTGTTCAAATAGCCCTAGAGAGTGGCGGGCAAGTGATGCTTTTAATTAATCGGCGTGGTCATTCTACATTTATTAACTGCAGAAGTTGTGGGCATGTGGTAAAATGTAATCATTGTGATGTATCTATGACATATCATTTATCAACAGGTGCATTAGAATGTCACTATTGTGGGAAAACTGAAAAGGTGCCTGAAGTGTGTCCTGAATGTGGTTCAAAATATATTCGCTTTTTTGGAACGGGTACAGAAAAGGTAGAGGCCTATTTGAAAGAGCATTTTGATCAATATGGGATAGGGCGTATGGATCTAGATACTACCACAGGTAAAGAAGGACATGCAAAAATATTAGAAGCCTTTAGAAGAAGAGAATTTAATTTGCTCATTGGTACCCAAATGATTGCCAAAGGGCATGATTTCCCAGGGGTTACTTTAGTAGGCATACTCTCAGCAGATCAGTCTCTTTACATGCAAGACTTTAGAAGCAATGAAAGAACATTTCAGCTTTTGACTCAAGCTATGGGACGTGCAGGACGTGGCCAAATGAAGGGAAGAGTTATTATTCAGACTTATACCCCAGAACATATGGTTATGGATGTGATTAAAAATAATAAGCAAGAGCTATTCTATAAAGAAGAATTATTAAATCGCAAAACTATGGGATATCCGCCATATACACATATTTTTTCATTGCTTATTACAGGGGCTAATGAAAATGAAGTGATTCAAACGGCTCACAAACTAACGGCTTATTATCGTCATTATAGTGAGCGAGGTGTAATGAAATTTCGTGTCATAGGACCAAGTGTGGCAGTGATTAGCAAAATAGGTGATGTCTATAGATGGCGTATTCTCATTATTGGTGAAGAACGTAGTTCTCTTCTAGTATATGGTAAGTTTTGTTTAGATAAGTTTTATCAAAAAGAAACGACGAATAATATTAAAATTAGTTGGGACATTGACCCACTAACAATGTTATAAATGTGAAAGAATATAAGGAGGCTATTATGGCAATTAGAACAATTAGAAAAGAAAAAGAAAATGATGAAATTTTAAGAAAAGTATCAAAGGAAGTAAAAGTATTTGATGAAAGCTTATGGACACTTTTAGATGATATGGCTGAAACAATGTATGCAGCAGATGGTGTAGGAATTGCAGCACCACAAGTAGGTATTTTAAAACGTGTCTTTATCGTAGATATCGGTGAAGGGAAAATTGAATTCATTAATCCAGAAATCATTGAAGTATCAGGGGAGCAGTTCGGTGAAGAAGGATGTCTTAGTGTACCAAAAACATATGGTAGTGTAAGAAGACCAAATTATGCTAAATTACGTGCCTTTGACCGTCATGGTAATGCTTTTGAAATAGAAGGAGAAGAACTTATGGCACGTGCTATGCTTCATGAAAATGACCACCTTAATGGTAAATTATTTGTAGACTTAGTAGAAGGTGACTTATTCGAAGTAAACTAGTCACATAAAAGGAGGTTTTAAAATGAATGTTGTATTTATGGGTACACCAGATTTTGCAGTGCCAACACTTGAAGCATTAATTGCAGAAGGACATCATATTAGTGCTGTTGTAACACAGCCAGATAAGCCAAAAGGACGCGGGAAAAGCTTAACAGTAACACCTGTTAAAGAAGTAGCTCTTAAGTATAATCTTCCAGTCCTTCAACCAGTTAAAATTAGAGGGGACGAAGCATTTTACAACCACATATTATCTTTAAACCCAGATATTATAGTGGTAGTAGCATTTGGACAGATTCTTCCTGAAACAATCTTAAATATTCCAAAATATGGTTGTATTAATATTCATGGTTCACTTTTACCTAAATACAGAGGAGCTGCACCTATTCAATGGGCTATTATGGATGAAGAGCCTACAACAGGGGTAACAATTATGTATATGGACAAAGGAATGGATACAGGTGATATGCTCTTAAAGCGTGAAATGCCAATCGAAAAAGATGATACTTATGCAAGCTTACATGATAAGATGAAGGTAGTAGGTGCTAAAGCACTTATTGAGGCACTTCCACTTATTGAAGCAGGTGGTAAAGAACGTGAAAAGCAAGACGACACCAAGGCAACTTATGCTAGTATGATTGACAAAGGTTTAGGTGAAATTAAATGGCAAGAAGCAGCTTCTAAGATTGATGCCAAAATTCGTGGGTTAAATCCATGGCCAGCAGGTTATACTTTATATAAAGGTGATGTGATGAAAGTATGGCGCTGTGTGTTAGTAGAAGAAAAAACAAATGAAAAACCAGGTACGATTATACGTGTAGGGAAAGAAGGAATGATTGTTCAAACAGGAACAAGCTGTTTATGCATCGAAGAAATTCAAATGCCTAATAAAAAACGTATGCCAGTATCTGAGTATATTAAGGGCAATACCCTTGAAAGTGGTACAGTACTAGGCATATAGTATAAGGAGTGAAGAAGATGTTAGGTTATCCATATTATTATGGTCATGGTAATAGCACATATATTTTAATCACAATTGCTATGCTTATTATACCTTTGTATGCAAGTATGAAGGTGCAGTCAACTTTTGCGAAATATTCTAAAGTAAGAAGCTTATCAGGATACACAGGAGAAGAAGCAGCAAGACGTATTCTTGCCATTAATAACATCTCTATTCCTATTAAACCAGTACGTGGCTCTATGACAGACTTTTATGATCCAATTAACAAAGAGCTTGCCCTTTCACAAACTGTATATGGCAATCAGTCCATTGCAGCATTAGGTGTAGCGGCCCATGAAGTTGGTCATGCCATTCAAGATGCTAATAGTTATGCTTTTTTAAGATTTAGACATGCTATTTACCCAGTGACAAATTTTGCAAGTCAGCTTGCAATGCCACTTGTTGTGATTGGTATTGTACTTGGTGGATTCAAGCCGCTCATAGGAATCGGAATTCTTTTATTTGCAGTGACAACACTTTTTGCTATTGTCACACTTCCAGTAGAATTCAATGCATCAAAACGTGCACTTCAAAGTCTTGAAGCTAGTGGTATTATGTCGGCAGATGAACTTGTTGGTGCAAAGAAAGTATTAGATGCGGCAGCACTTACTTATGTGGCAGCAGCTATGGCATCAGTCTTATCACTTATCAGATTAATGATGCTCAGTAGAGACAATGACTAGTAATAGAAATAATGATTAAAAGACGCTGTTTTGGCGTCTTTTAATGTGTAAGAGAGGAATTTTATATGACTAAAAATATACGTGAGCAAATTGTAAACTTGCTCCTTGAAATAGAAAGAGACAAGAGTTATGCACAACTTGCTCTAAAAAATGAATTAAGAGAAGTGCAAGGACCTGATAAAGGTTTTATGACGGAGGTTGTGTATGGGACACTGAAATACCAAATTCAATTAGATTATATTATTGATAGTTTTTCTAAGACACCAGTACGTAAGATGAAGCCGCTGATGAGACAGCTTTTACGTATGAGTGTTTATCAGCTCATATATTTAGATAAGGTACCAGCTTCGGCGGTTATTAATGAAGCTGTTAAAATTGCTAAGAAAAGAAAGTTTGTTAATCTTTCAGGATTTGTAAATGGTGTACTTAGAACGATTGATCGTGAAAGAAATAATATTAAGTACCCATCAAAAACCAAGGAACCATTACGTTACTTTAGTGTTATGTACTCATTACCTGAGTGGATTATCGAGACATGGTTTAAAGAATATGATACAGAGAAAGTAGAAGCAATTTGTAAGGCACTTAATGAACGTGCCCAGGTATGTATTCGTGTAAATACTTTAAAAGCGACTAAAGAAGAAGTTATAAAGTGTCTTGAGGCAGAAGGGGTAACAGTACTTCCAGGAGAATTCTTAGAAGAAGCTATGTATTTGAAAAATGTAGATAACATTCAAAATATGTCATCTTTTAAAAATGGCTTATGGACTGTACAAGATGAAAGTGCTATGCTAGTAGGGAAAGTGATAAATTCACAGAGTGGGGAACGCATTTTAGATTTATGTAGTGCCCCAGGTGGTAAATCTATTCATATGGCAGAACTGATGAAAAATGAAGGTGAAATCATTAGCTGTGATATTCATCCACATAAATTAGAATTAATTACAAAAAATGCTGAACGTATGGGGGTTACAATAATTAAACCAACCCTTCAAGACGGTACAGTATGTAATGAAGCGTTCATTGGAAGTTTTGACCGTGTTTTAGTAGATGCACCTTGTTCAGGACTTGGGATTATGAAACGTAAACCAGATATTCGTTACAATAAAGAAGTAGCGGATCTTGAAGATATTGCTCAGATTCAACGTGCGATTTTAACACAAGCTGTAAAATATTTGAAACCAGATGGCATACTTGTTTATAGTACATGTACCATTTCAAAAGAAGAAAATGAAGAGATGGTGGCATTTATGCTTCGTGAACTTGGTTTAGAATTAATGCCAATTGTAGATACTATACCTAAATTACTTCAAAAAGAAGTACAACAAGAAAGTATGATTCAAATTTTACCACATATAGCAGGAACAGATGGATTCTTTATTGCAGGGCTAAGAAAGAGGAGTATTTAGATGATGAATGACATAAGAAGTAAAGACTTAAAAGAATTAGAAGAACTTGTTTTAAGTTATGGAGAAAGTAAGTTTAGAGCAAAGCAGCTTTTTGAGTGGCTTCATAAAAAAATGGTTACAAGTTATGATGAAATGAAAAACCTACCCCTTAGTTTCAGACAGAAATTATCGGCAGATTATCCCCTCATACCACTTCGTATTGTAGAATCATTACATTCACAGTTAGATGGTACGATAAAATACTTGTTTGAATTATCGGATTCACATATAATAGAAAGTGTTTTAATGCGTTATAAACATGGAAACTCAGTGTGTATTTCTTCTCAAGTAGGATGTCGCATGGGATGTAAGTTCTGTGCATCTACCTTAGAAGGACTTGTAAGACCACTGACACCAGGAGAGATGGTGGGGCAAATATATGCTATTGAGCAGCATATTGGGGAGCGTATTTCAAATATTGTTATTATGGGAAGTGGAGAACCACTAGAATATCTTGAAATAACCGAACGCTTTTTAACACTAATTAATCATGAAATGGGTCAAAATATTGGACAACGTCATATTACAGTATCAACTTGTGGACTTGTACCTCAGATTAAGGAGCTTGCAGATAAAGGTATGCAGATTAATCTTGCATTATCTTTACATGCCACAACAGATGAAAAACGTAAACAAATTATGCCAGTAGCTTATCGTTATACCATTAAAGAGGTATTAGAAGCTTGTCAGTATTATATTGATAAAACTGGGCGACGTGTTACATTTGAGTATGCCCTTATTCATGGTGAAAATGACAAAGAAGAAGATGCTAGAAGTCTAGGAAAACTTCTTAAAGGTATGCTTTGTCATGTAAATTTAATTCCTGTAAATAAAATTGAAGAGAGAAGTTTTGAAAGTAGTAAAGCGTCAAGTATTGAAAACTTTATTCGCATATTAGAAAGTTATCGTGTACCGACCACACTTCGTAGAACATTAGGTGCAGATATCGATGCAGCATGTGGTCAACTTAGACGTAGATATATAAAAAAGCGAGGTGAATAGCATGCATGCTATTGGCAGAGTAGACATTGGGAGAAAGAGGCGTAGAAATGAAGATAGTATCTTTGTTTCAAATACACCTATAGGTATCTTACCAAATTTGTATATCGTAGCAGATGGAATGGGTGGTCATAATGCAGGGGGGACTGCAAGTAATTTGGCTATTGAAGCTTTTTGCGACTATATAAAAACACATGGTCAAATGGGCGTTAAGACAAGAGAAGATGTAGCAATTCTTTTAAAGATGGGAATTCGCCATGCCAACTATACAGTTTATGAACAAGCTAAAGAAAAAGAAGAGTATACAGGGATGGGAACCACTTTTACAGTAGCTACAATTATTGATGATATTTTATATCTTGCCCATGTGGGGGATACAAGACTGTATTTAATTAATCAGACACAAATTTATCAGGCAACAACAGACCACTCACTAGTGCAAGAAATGCTAGAACAAGGCTATATTTCACAAAATGAAATTAAAGAACATCCACAAAGACATGTGATAACTCGGGCTGTTGGTACATATGCAAAAGTAAAGGTAGATACTTTGATGTATGATATCAATAAGGTAGAATACGTTTTACTTTGTTCCGATGGGCTTACTGTCATGCTAAGTGATGAAGAAGTACATCAAATTATACTTGAAGAAACTGACATAGAAGAGATTGTAAATAAATTAGTAGATACAGCTAATACAAAAGGCGGAATTGATAATATAGCGGTTATTATTGCAAAGAAATACGAGGTGAATAAAGAATGCTAATGCCAGGAGTTCTCTTAGGAGAACGTTATGAAATTATACAAAAGATAGGTGTAGGCGGCATGTCTATTGTTTATAAAGCAAAAGATAATAGATTGCAACGTTATGTGGCTATTAAAGAGCTTAGAGAAGAATTTGCAAAGGATGAGGAGTTCGTTGCTAAGTTTAGAAAAGAAGCTCTTGCAGCAGCCAGTCTTTCACATCCTAATATTGTGGGTATCTATGATGTAGGTAGTGATAGAGAGGTTCATTATATTGTCATGGAGTATATTGAAGGAAAGACATTAAAAGAACTTATTGCCCATGAAGGACCTTTTGACTCTAAAAAGGTTTTAGAACTAGGAATTCAAATTGTAAGTGCCTTGAGACATGCCCATAGCAAAAAGATTATCCATCGTGACATTAAGCCTCAAAATATCTTGATTACCAATGATGATGTGCTGAAAGTGACAGATTTTGGTATCGCAAAAGCAGTGGATTCCTCTACAATTGTGGCAAGCAATAATGCCATTGGTTCAGTGCATTATTTTTCGCCGGAACAAGCAAAAGGTAAATATGTGAATGAAACAAGTGATTTATATTCTTGTGGTATAGTTCTTTTTGAAATGGCAACAAAAAGATTACCTTTTGAGGCAGATTCACATATTTCAATTGCTTTAAAACATATTAATGAAGAGATGCCAAAACCATCTTTATTTAACCCAAGTATTTTATCAGGACTTGAAGGCATTATTTTAAAAGCTACAGATAAGCACCAAGATGCACGCTATCAAAATGCAGAAGAAATGCTAAAAGATATGAATGGTGTACTTATTAATCCAAATTATAAGGTGAATTTTAGTACTTTTGGAGAGGAAACAATTTTACTTTCACCAGAAGAAACAGCTTTTATTCGTAGTAATGCAAAAGATGAAGAAGTGGTATCAAAGATTCCTGTAGCATCAATCGCTAAAGAATCTAAAGCAAATATTTATGAAGAAAAAGATGTGCTTCAACAAACCTTTCAAGAAGAGGAGGAAGGAGAAGTTTCTAACCTCTATAAAATACTTGTAAGTATAGGTGGGGTACTAGCTACTTTATCAGTGCTTGTAGTTATTATTCTAGCTATTACTATATGGAATCCATTTTCAAGTAGTAGTCGTATGGTAATGGTGCCAAATGTAAAAGGTAGTACAAGAGCAATAGCAGAAAATAGATTAAAAAGCGTTGATCTAAAAATGGAAGTACAAGAAGAGATAACAGATGAAGCTGAACCAGGGATTATTTTTGAACAATTACCAGGTGAAAATGCTAAGGTAAAAAAACGTAGTACTGTTATTGTAAAAATTGCAGCAGAAGGTAGTGAAGCCACAGAAGCACCAGTGGAAGAGGAAACTAAGTTAGTAAAAGTGCCAAATGTAGAAGGTTTAAGTCGTAGGGAAGCAGAGTTAGCATTAAGTGCACGAGACCTTAAACCACGTTTTCAGCCAGAGGAAAGTGATGTTGTAGAGAAAGATTACATTATTCGTCAAGATATAGGTGCTGATGAAGAAGTAGAAAAAGGTACTACAATCCTTTTAACCTACAGCATAGGTACAAGTGTGAAAATGACAAAAGTACCAAACTTTAAACAATTGACTTATGATAAAGCACGAGAAGTAGCACAAAGCAGTAAGCTGGAAGTGACAAAAGCATCTGAAGAGTATAATGATAAAGTAGATGCAGGACTTATTATTAATCAAAGTGTTGAGCCTTATGTAGAAGTAAAAGAAGGAACAACAATTTCAGTTATTATAAGTTTGGGCAAGGAACCAAAACCAGAAGAAACACCAACCCCACCTGTTGATAATAGTGTGCAAACTACACCACCAGTAGAAGAGACAACAATTACAGATACAAGTATTTCTTATAGTATTCCACTGCCAAATGGTATGGAAGGTAAAGAAAGTTATCGTGTACTTGCTAAGTTTACAACACAAGATGGCAATTCATCTTATGTAGTAGATGGTGAGATGAGTGCGAGTGATTTTCCAATACCTGTCACACTTACAGGACATGGAACAGGTAGACTGGAAGTTTATATTGATGATATGACAAGTCCAGCTTACACAGAGATCATTAATTTTTAGTTAAGGAGAAAGATATGGTACAGGGTACTATTATTAAAGGGATTGCTGGCTTCTACTATGTAGAAGCTAACAGTACCATTTATGAATGCAAAGCAAGAGGAAAATTTAGAAAAGAAAATATGACACCTCTTATAGGTGATAGGGTAATAATTAGTTTAAAACAAGAAGAAAACTCTACGGATCGCTTCTTAGAAGGGACCATTGAAGAAATCTTACCAAGAACAAATAGCTTAATAAGACCACCTGTTGCTAATGTGGATCAAGCTATGGTTGTGTTTTCTGTAACTTACCCACAAATTCACTTAGATTTATTAGATCGCTTTTTAATTCATATTGAACGAGAACACATTAAACCCTATATAGTACTTAACAAAATAGATGAAGGTAACAAAGAAAGTTATCAGTATATTGTTGATCGCTATACAAAGGTAGGTTATGAGGTTATTTGTTTGTCAGCTAAGAAAAAACTCAATACAGATATTTTAATGCCTAAGCTTCAAGGAAAAACTACAGTTTTTGCGGGTCCTTCGGGTGTTGGAAAATCAACATTATTAAATACAATTGAAGAAAGCTTTACCTTAGAGACAGGTGAAGTAAGTGAGAAAATTAAACGAGGGAAACATACTACAAGACATGTAGAGCTTATGCCACTAACAGTGGGTGGTTTTGTATTAGATACACCAGGTTTTACTTCACTTCAATTAGAGGGCATTGAAGCAGATGACTTAAAACATTATTTTATTGAGTTTGAGCCTTATGAGGGGAGTTGTAAGTTCTCAGGGTGTACCCATACCCATGAACCAGGTTGTAGTGTAAAAACAGCACTAGCAGAGGGTGAAATTTCTGAGGAACGCTATAATAGTTATACGACTTATTATAAACAGCTAAAAGATACAAGGAGATGGTAGGAAAATGATACATTTAAGTCCGTCAATATTAGCAGCAGACTTTGCTAATTTACAAAAAGAAATTGAAAGCGTACAAAAAGGCGGTGTACAATTTATTCATGTGGATGTTATGGATGGTCAATTTGTACCTAACATTACATTAGGAGCACCTATTGCAAAAAGCTTACGCAAACATATTACAGGCATTATGGATGTGCATCTTATGATTGAAGATCCAGATCGTTATTTAGATGATTTTGCGGCAGCTGGTGCAGATTATGTAACAGTACATTTAGAAGCGACCAAGCATATACATCGTACTATTCAGCGTATTCATGATTTAGGAATGAAAGCAGGGGTAGCACTTAATCCAGGCACACCTGTAAGCCTTTTAGAACCTATTATTGAAGATGTAGACCTTGTTCTTATTATGTCAGTTAACCCTGGCTTTGGTGGACAAAAATTTATTTCATATACTTTAGAGAAGCTTAAACAAGTAAAAGAAATGATAAAGGGAAGAGATATTCTCATTGAAGTGGATGGTGGGGTAACACTTACCAATGCATCAAGTATTATTGACGCTGGTGCAAATCTTCTTGTAGCAGGATCGTCAGTTTATGATGGCAAAGATGCCGAGGGAAATGCGGCAGCATTTATGAAATTATTTGAAAAATACGAGGCATAGTGCATGAAAACTTTAATTCTAACAAATGGCGCTTATGGCGATTATAGTTTTTGTAAGTATGAAAATACATATGACTATATCATTTGTGCGGATGGCGGTATGAAGCATTGCCGTAAATTAAGCTTAATCCCCCACCTCATTGTGGGGGATTTTGATAGCACAAATCCTACTGACCTTATGTATTTTGAAGATTTAGGTGTGCCTATGGAACAGTTCTCAAGTCATAAAGATGAAACGGATACGGAATTGGCACTTGGTTATGCTATAGAAAAGGGAGCTACAGAAGTAGTGATCTGGGGTGGTATAGGTACACGCCTTGATCATACTTTAGGAAATGTTCATTTATTATATAGTGCATTAAAACAAGGTGTGAAAGTAACGTTAATGAATGACCAAAATACAGTCTGTTTAATTGAAGATGAAATTGAGATTAAGGGAAAAGAGGGGCAACTAGTAAGTTTGCTTCCTTTTAGTGAGAAAGTAGAAGGTATTTGTACACAAGGCCTAGCATATAGCTTAACAGAAGGGGTGCTTCCTTTGGGCAGTCCGATAGGTGTGAGTAATTATATGATTAATACACATGCAACTGTAAAAATAAAAAGTGGCTTACTACTGGTTATTTTAGCAAGAGATTAAAAGAAATATTAAAATATAAAAACCTGCAAGAAAAGTATTGATTTTTCTTAGTAGGTTTTTATGTTTAAAAAAAACAAAAGTGGATACAATAAAAGAGGACATCCTATGGGATGTCCAATTTTTATGAATATCAACTTATTATCAAATTAAGCACGTGATACTAAGTTAGAACGTAAACAACGAGTACATACGTTCATTGTTTTAACAGCTCCGTTTTGATTAACTCTAACTTTTCTTACGTTAGATTTCCACATTTTGTTAGATCTTCTATGAGAGTGGCTAACTTTAATTCCGAAATGTACGTCTTTAGAACAGATTTCGCATTTTGCCATTTTGAACACCTCCTTGTATTAATCCGTGACATAACACGATTTATTGTAACAGATAATATTGTAGAATTCAAGTGGTGTTTGAGGATTATTTTTAAAAAACCAGATTAAGGTAAGGAAAATATATAAAGCCTTTTTTCTAAATATAAGTTATGCTATAATGGTATTAAAAATTTTAATATGACAGTATAAAGCTAGATTAGGAGGTTTATAAATATGCCAAGTAAATTTTCAAATGAATATGGTAATATCATTATAAATGAAGAAGTTATTGCACAAATTAGTGGAATGACAGCTATGGAATGTTATGGTATAGTAGGTATGGCAGCTCGTAATGTAAAAGATGGTATTGTTCATCTTTTAAAAGGGGAGAATTTATCTCGTGGAATTGCTGTACGTTTAACTGAAAATAAAGCATGTATCGATTTTCATATTATCGTAGAATATGGTACAAACATTTCTGCAGTAGCAGATAATCTTACAAGTACAGTAAAATATAAAGTAAAAGATACACTAGGCATTCAAGTTGAAAGTATCAGAGTATTTATCGAAGGCGTTAGAGTAGATAAAGAGTAAATTTGGTAGAAGAGAACCTTTGGGTTTGAGGAGGTAAATAAAGTGAAATATGAAAAAATAGAAGCGAATAAGCTTCAGGCCATGTTTATTGCAGGAGCACAACTCCTAGATGAAAAGAAACAAATGGTCAATGAAATGAACGTATTCCCTGTTCCAGATGGTGATACAGGTACTAATATGTCACTTACAATTCTTGCAGCAGCTAAAGAGGTAGGAGCTGTAGATGGTAGTGATATGGTAGCAGTAGCAAAAGCTGCAGCTACAGGTTCATTAAGAGGGGCACGTGGGAACTCAGGTGTTATTCTTTCACAACTTATTCGCGGTTTCTCAAAAGGAATCATAGAAGCAGGAGAAGATATAGATACCGTTGTAATTGCAAATGCTTTCCAAAAAGGTGTAGATACTGCATATAAAGCTGTTATGAAACCAAAAGAAGGAACTATTTTAACAGTGGCACGTGAAGTGGCAATAAAAGCATTAGAAGTAAGTCTTGAAACAACAGATTTTCAAGTATTTATCGAAAAAGTGCTTGCTCATGGTTATGAAACACTTCATAAAACACCAGATATGTTACCAGTTTTAAAAGAAGCAGGTGTAGTAGATGCAGGTGGACAAGGTTTACTATGCATTTTAGAAGGTGCGGCACGTGTAATTAGTGAAAATCTTGAGATTGAAATTAAAGCACCAGTTAAAACAAAACCAAATGAAGCATTTAGTGCACTTAAAAACTTTAATACAGAAGATATTACTTTTGGGTATTGTACAGAATTCATTGCAACTAAAAATGTAGGTGCTAATTATGTAGAAGCTGATTTTAAAGCATATCTTGAAAGTATTGGAGATAGTATTGTAGTTGTATCTGATGAAGAATATGTAAAAGTACATGTGCATACAGATAATCCTGGACTTGCACTTCAAAAAGCATTAGAATTTGGTGCACTTCATAATTTAAAAGTTGAAAATATGCGTGAACAACATTCTTCTATTTTTAACGAAAATGAAGAAGTGGCACCAAAAGAAGAAGTACCACAAAAAGAAATAGGTTTCGTATCTGTAGCAGCAGGTGAAGGCATTGCAGAAATTATGTCTAGCCTTGGGGTAGACCAAGTTATTACAGGTGGTCAAACAATGAATCCTAGTACAGAAGATATTTTAGAAGCGGTTAAAAACTGTCATGCAAAAAATGTAATAGTACTTCCAAATAATAAGAATATTATTTTAGCAGCTGAACAAGCAGCAATGATTGAAGAAAATATCAATGTCAAAGTAGTTGCGACAACTACAATTCCACAAGGTATTTCAGCAATGATTGCCCAAGATGGTAATGAAAATATTGAAGAAGTAATAGAAGTAATGCAAGATGCAATCAAAGCAGTACAAACAGCTCAAATTACAATTGCAGTGAGAGATACTTCATTAGAGGGTGAAAGCATTATTGAAGGTGAGTACTTAGGTATGTTAGAAGGTAAGATCCTTGTGCATAAAAAAGACCTAAAAGAAACTTTCAAAGACCTTTTAAAAACAATGAAAGAAGATGCTGAAGTTATTACAATTTACTACGGTGAAGACATTACAGAAGAAGTAGCAGAAGAATTTAAACAAGAAGCAGAAGCGCTTTTCGAAGATGCAGATGTAGAAGTTTATTCAGGTGGTCAACCAGTTTACTACTTTATGATTTCTGCAGAATAAGAATAACTTGTAAAATAGCTGTTACACTAAACTTTAGTGTAATGGCTTTTTTAAATGGAATGGTTTATAGGGAGGTGACGTATGCAGTTAAAAGATTCAATTAGTAATTTAAAAGGTGTAGGTGAACAAGTTGGACGTAAGCTTAATAAATTAGGTATTTTTACATTACAGGATATGATTGAGCATTATCCAAGAGAGTATGAGGATCGGCGTAAGATTACACCACTTTCAGAGATGGAATTAGATACACCTATAAATATATTAGTTGTGGTAGCCTCAACACCTCAGGTTACACGTAAGGGCAATCATATTTTAGTAACTTTTCGTGTAAAGGATGCAACAGGTAGCATTTTTGTAACATTTTATGGTCAAGCCTATATGAAAAATAATTTTTCTGTGGGTGAGCGTTACTTAATGTATGGAAAAATTAAAAGACAATATGGAAAAGTTGAGATGGACTCACCAGAGTATCAGAAAGTGGTAGATCCTAATAAAATAGGAGAAGTAGCTAAAATTACGCCCATTTATCCGGCGACACAAAAGCTTTCTCAAAAGGTGATTCGTAATCTTATCTTACAAAGTCTAGAGGCTGTACAGGAAGAAATTGATGACCCAATTCCAGAAAATATTCGTAAACAGTATGATTTGCTGCCTAAAGGAGAGGCAATTCATCAAATACATTTTCCTAGCAATTCAGAGAGATTTTTTGCAGCACGAAAAAGACTTGTATTTGAAGAACTGTTTATGTTGCAGCTTTCTTTATACCAATTAAAGGCAGACTTTGCTAAAAAATTATTGGGTGTATCTCATAAGATTACCAAAGAATTAAATGCTTTTATGGAAACATTACCTTTTGAACTTACTGGGGCACAAAAACGTGTAATGCGTGAAATTGTAAATGATATGAAAAGTCCTTATGCCATGAATCGTTTAATTCAAGGGGATGTAGGTTCTGGTAAAACAGTAATTGCAGCGATTTCGTTATTTATGGCTGTTAAAGATGGCTATCAGGGGGCTCTTATGGCGCCTACAGAAGTATTAGTCGTACAGCATTATGAATTTTTAAAAGAAATTATGGCACCTTTTGGTATAGAGGTAGGACTTATTACAGGTTCTACTACAGCTAAACAAAAGAGAGAGCTTATTGCAAAGGCTAAGTCAGGTGAGCTTCATATATTAGTAGGAACCCATGCACTCATTGAAGACCCAGTAGAAATGTCAAATTTAGGACTTGTTATTACAGATGAGCAGCATCGTTTTGGTGTAAGACAACGTCTTAAATTAACTGAAAAAGGTACGGTGCCAGATGTAATGGTTATGACTGCAACACCTATTCCAAGAACATTAGCACTCATTTTATACGGAGATATGGATATTTCCATTATTGATGAATTACCACCAGGACGTCAGCCTATTAAAACTAATGCAGTGGATTCAAACTATCATCAAAGGATTTATCGCTTTATTGAAAAGCATATTCATGAAGGAAGACAATGTTATATCATCTGTCCAATGGTAGAAGAAAATGAACAAATGAGTGAGCTTAAAAATGTTATTGAATATACAGCGCAGCTTCAAGCTGAGGAGTTTCCAAATATTCCAATGGGGTATTTACATGGAAAGATGAAACCAAAAGAAAAGAATGCTATTATGAATCAGTTTGTAAGTGGTGAAATTAAAATACTTGTTTCAACCACAGTTGTAGAAGTAGGTGTTAATGTACCAAATGCGACGATTATTGTGATTGAAAATGCAGAACGATTTGGACTTGCTCAGCTGCATCAACTAAGAGGGCGTGTAGGTCGTGGAAAACATCAATCCTATTGTATTTTGGTGAGTGATTCAAAAAGTAAGGTGACTAAAAAACGTATGCAGATTATGGAAGAGAGTACAGATGGTTTTGTCATTGCTGAAACAGATCTTAAGCTACGTGGACCAGGGGAATTCTTTGGAACAAAACAACATGGTTTACCAGAGATGAAGATTGCCAATTTATATACTGATGCAAAAGCATTAAAGGAAGTACAGAAATGTGTTAAATTACTACTAGAAATAGATCCTTCATTAAGCTTAGCTGAAAACAATAAGTTACTAGATGAGATGAAAGTACGACTAGAGAAGGAGTCATTGCATAAAGCGCTTTAGAAGCAATGGAATAAGTGAATGTTGCAATAAAGAATAAGAGAGATACTAGAAGGAGAATGCTTAGATGAGAGTAATTAGTGGAAAGTGTAGAGGAACGAATTTAGTAGCACCGGAGGGGATGGGAACACGTCCTACGACAGATCGCATTAAAGAGACCATTTTTAATATGATTGCGTTCGATATTCCAGAGTGTCGCTTTTTAGATTTATTTAGTGGGAGTGGGGCCATGGGTATTGAGAGTTTAAGTCGTGGTGCCGAAATGGCTGTACTTGTAGAACGTGATGAAAAGGCTTTAAAGTGTATTCGTGAAAATTTAGAGAAAACAAGACTTTTAGGTAAGGCCAAAGTGTATGCTTGTGATGTTAATGTGGCACTTACACAGCTTAAAGGACAGAAATTTGATATTATTTTTATGGACCCACCATATGCGTTAGAAACCATTGACCAAGTATTAGAGAACATTGTAGAATATGACTTATTAAGTGAAGATGGGTATATTATTTTAGAAAGAGGGTCAGATAGTATTGTAAAATACCCTCAAGATTTGGTATTATGGAAAGAAAAGACTTATCGCGTAACAACACTGAGCTTTTTGAAGAAAGGATAAAACAGTGAAAATAGGAATATATCCAGGCAGTTTTGACCCGGTTACTTGTGGGCATTTAGATATTATAGAACGTGCAGCTGCGCAAGTAGATCATCTGATTGTTGCTGTACTTCACAATTATCAAAAAGGAAATGGTCTATTTTCGGTAGATGAGAGAAAAGAAATGTTAGGTGCAGTAACAAGTCATTTAAACAATATAGAGATAGATAGTTTCTCAGGTCTACTTGTGGACTATGCCAAGTACAAAAATACTAACTTAATTATTAGAGGCTTACGTAATGGTGCGGATTTAGCAGCAGAAATGCAATTGGCACAGATGAATAAAAAATTGTTGCCGAGTGTAGAAACCATTTTTTTAATGACTGCACCTGAACACCTTTTTGTAAGTTCCAGTAGTGTGAGGGAGTTAATGTTATATAAAAGACTTCCTCAAGGGATAGTACCAACTTATGTGGAAGAACAGCTGAAAAATAAATGGAATAAGGGGTAATTAAAGTGGAGAATGCAAAATGTGGTGAAATCATGATGTTATTAGATCAGCTTGATGAATTAATTGAAGAAGGCAAATCAACTTTCCTAACAGGTAAAGTTTCTGTAGATAAGGAACAAGTACTTGAAATTATTAATGAAATTAGGTTAAAGCTTCCAACAGAAGTTCATCAATCTGTATGGATTATTGAGGATCGTAATAAGATTTTAACTGAGGCACAAAATGAAGCACGTCTTATTATAGAAGAAGCTAATGAGAAATTAGATAGTTTGATTGACCAACATGAAGTTACCCAATATGCTAGGGAAAAAGCACAAAATATCATTGAAACAGCTAAAGAAGATGCAAGGCAGATTCATATCGGAGCGGTAGATTATGCAGAGGAGCTTTTTAAGAATGCAGAAAAACAACTCAAAGAGGCTTTAGAATCTGTACATCAAGATATGCAGAATTTTGAATATGATATTACAAATACTTTAAGAAACCTATATGATAATCGCCAAGAGTTAAAAGAAATGGCAAATCAAATTAATGACCAGCAAGATTAAATAACACTATTATAGTGTTATTTTTTTTTGTTATCATAGACATAATAAGAGTAAGGTGAGTCGACTGTTTTATCAAGGTTAGTATGTAAAATATGTCTTAAAACACTGTACTGTGAATAAATATAATGTAAGGCATAGTGTACGTAATAATAAATAAAGTAGTAAACAGCTAAGTATATGTATAAAAGGTTAGAATAAAGAAGGGAGTTGTTAAGTGGACAAAAATAATGTCAAAGATTATAATTGTACTAATGACTAAAAAATAAAATGAAGTTTAGGAGGGAAAGCTGTGGCTTATCCAATAAAAGGTTATACTTTAGAAGAACAACAATATATTCAAGAAATTGATAGTGAAGCTTATATTTATATACATGATAAAACAAAGGCAAAATTACTTATTATTCCAAATGAAGATGGACATAAGAGTTTTTGTATTGGTTTTAGAACACCACCATCAAATAGTACGGGAGTGGCGCATATTATTGAACACTCTGTATTATGTGGCTCTAAAAAATATCCCTTAAAAGACCCTTTCGTAGAACTTGCAAAAGGTTCA
>JAZKZQ010000068.1:0-25276 GCA_045612745.1 Cellulosilyticum sp.
GTGCTGCATTTTCTTTTCGTAATTTCTCCACATATTCTTTTTCTTTAATTTGCTCTAACGCTACTTCTGGTAGTTCATCTTTTTTTAATTCTACTACAAAGGCAGGATCACTTTTTCTTCTAGGGTAAAAAGTAAAGTCTGCATAACCTTTTCCTGTCTTTTCTTCTCTTTCAATTCTATAAGTGTCTCTTGATGAAAGATAAGCAAGGGTGAGTACACAAGCAAGGCTGTTTTCATCATTGTACTGTAAAATAGGTATTTCCGAATTATGAATATCGTACAGAATTTGCTCTACAACATCTGTGTTGCCACTAATTGTTGCCTTTAACATCTTCCGAGAACTTTCTATTATGTTAGAGACATATCCAAAGGATTTATCTTCTAAAGCTTTTTCAAACTCTTGCATCAGTTCTTTATTCGGTATTCTTAAATAGCCATCATAATACGATAAAAATCCCAAAATAATCATAGCTGAATATATTTCTTTCTTGTTCTTAGGTGCATCTTGACCAGCTCTGAATTCCTCTTTAATGGTTACATCTATTTCATTTCCTGATACCATTTCTATTACATCATCTCGAATTTCTAAAATATTATATTTTAAATACTCAGCTACCTCATCCATGGCACCTGTGTTAGTCCAATAGCTTTCACAATGATTATTTTGAAGTGCTTTAACTACTGACCTTGGATTGTATACTTTAATGCCTAGTGGCGTCATATAACCATTATACCAACTTTCTAGTTCTTTAAAACTAAGGTTACCATTCTTATCACAAAGCCGTTTTACTTCAGTTTCAGTAAAACCAAAATATTCACCAAAACTCCTATCTCTTAAAAATGTAAATTCATCAAACATATTAAGTGCTGAACCACTAGAGTACTTTTTAATAGGTAGTACCCCTGTCATATAACAAAGTGACACATAAGGTTGATCTTTTAAAAGATTTCTTAAAAACTCCAAAAAGTCATTTTGGTACTCAATAAATAAATTATTATTAAAAATATAATCCCATTCATCTATAATAAAGATAAACTTTTCATGAGTGGCTCGTATCATATCACTAATGGTAAAGTGTTTATCTGGTTCTATATAAGGATATTTCTCTACAAGATCATTTATTAAAGAGCTCTTTATCATATTTATATAATCCATATAGGTATTCCCCTTATCCGAAAGCTTATTAAAAGATAAGCTAATCACATTATATTGATTAATATGTTCGTTATAAGAAGGTACTTGACTAATTTTAAGTTGATTAAATATTGTCTTGCTATCTACTGCACATGAATAGTATGCACTTAACATATCTGCTACACTAGACTTCCCAAATCTTCTAGGCCTTGTAATACATACATATCCATCTGAGGTATCAATCCGCTCATTCATCATTTCAATAATCATAGACTTATCTACAAAATAAGGGGTTTTAAAAAGCTTTTTATAATTTTCTAAAGGGGCATTGGTATTAAGATAAACTGTCATATTTCCCTCCTTATCTTATTTTTAAGTATGCTCACTTATGTTGTAATTATATCATATGCCCTTAATAAAATTGTACTTTTATTATTAATATAGAAATTATATTCCTTTCCTATCTGTTACCTCTATCTGTAGATTATATACTTTATATTATAGTATCACTATAGATTTCACACTTATAAATTTTCTCCCTATCGTTATCTGTATTTTTTTCTGTTTAACTATTTTCATAATGTATATTCCCCTTAAAACTAAACTTTAATAAAATACCATATTGTGCTAAATCTTTTATCTTATATGCTAGTATAGATTCACATTTGTAAATCATGCTAAACTTCGATACTCATAAAAAAAGACCTAGATTACTCTAAGTCCTTTGTATTATGCAATAAAAATTTAACTTCTTCTATTTTACTACCACTCTTCTCTTAAAATCCCATATTCATATGTATCTAACCATATAGGATTTCCATCAGTATCACATTTAAAATAAATGTTT
This sequence comes from Cellulosilyticum sp., assembly GCA_045612745.1. GTDB lineage: Bacteria > Bacillota > Clostridia > Lachnospirales > Cellulosilyticaceae > Cellulosilyticum. The sequence goes on from JAZKZQ010000068.1 coordinate 1,983, forward strand.
TTTATTAATGTTCCTTCTCGTCTCATACCAAGCCTCTCAAGAAGCTTCCATGACTTCTCATTAAACGGATTGCACATGGCAATGACTCGTCTTGCCCCCCATTCTTCAAAAGCCTTTGATACTAATGTTCTAGCTGCCTCAGTTGCATAACCCTGTCCTTGATAGTTAGCATTAAACACATAGCCTAGCTCCCATGTATCAAATTCTCCTTTTTGCAAATAGATATTGCCAATTAATTTATTATTCTCCTTAATACAAACTGCAAAAAAGCTTGTCATTTCTGCACGACAAATCGCTTCTTGTTTTGCTGCTTCTTCAGTAAATACCTCATAAGGTTCAAATTTTACTACTTGTGGTTCTGAAAGATACTCGTATAAATCCTTCCAGTCCTCTTTCGTATATCTTCGAATAATTAATCTTTCTGTTTCTATATTTTCCATTTATATTCTCCTTAATAAACACTACTTTTCCTGAAATATGTGCACAAAAAAGTACGCAAACACACTGCGCACTTTTCGCCCTTTATATCAAAAAAGTATATCGTTGTTTGTTATAAAAAATTATTGATTTGACACCTTTTTCATATTTGCTAACATAACGATTACTCCTTTATTCACTAAGACAAATATTCTTTATTTTTTATATTATTATATCATTATAAACTTCTAAGTCAAGTTTTATGTTATTTACTTATCTTTTTAACTGGTCTTAAAACCTGGTATCCTAAAATTTCTGGATTATGACGTTGGTATGCTTGACATACATCCTCATTCCATTCATAACCATCAGCTACTATATCATAATGCCATGCTAATTGCTCTACTCTTTCCATTACTTCTCCATTATCCTGCAAGTAATTAAAAGTTGGGTGATAAAATACATAATAATAACTGCCTGGAATCTCTTTCATACTAAAACCTTCTGGAATTTCTCCATCATAATCTAATGGCACACCAAATCCATAAAAATATCCACGCTTACCATTTTCCATAAACCAGCCTGCTGTATGTGCTGTTACAATAGGGTCACATACATGCGTCATACTTTCTACTGTTCCTGTAATTTCATCACAATTATGTTTTGCAAAGAAATCCCCGTAACTACTTACACTTTCATCCCAAATCCCTATATATTTATGTGCTGGTATATACTCTACTCTAATATTAGCATTTGTTAAACATGTTTTAGATACTTCATTCATTATTTTGCCTCCCATTTGAATATGATAAGGGGAAAATACTTCTTGCCTTATGGCTAATGGAATAGGTATAGGTTTCTTACGATATGCAGCTGGTGTACATCCAAAAGCATTTACAAAGGCTCTCGTCAAAGCTTCTTGTGATGAATAACCATTCTCTAAAGCGATATCTAGAATACGCTTTTTCGTATCACGAATTGCTAATGTTGCCTTAGTAAGCCTTCTACCAGCTACATAGGTCCTAATTGTCATTCCCACAATCTCATGAAATCTAGTAGAACAATAATAAGGTGAATATCCTATTTGATTTGACATTTCCTGAAGCGTTATAGTCTCACCAATGTTCTCCTCAATCCAATTAATCATTTTTTGTACCGATTCCTGCCATTCATACATCACATCTCCCCCTTTCTTATTTAAGGATAACAAATCACTTCTTTATTTTTCTTGATTTCAGTTGCAAAATTACTCTTTATCATTTATTTAGAAACCCATAGTCCTTTTTACAACTAACATCTCCTCCGTAGAAGTTAACATTTCTAATAGTTTAAAGGCCACACCTGGTGCTGTTTGTGGGCAATATGAGGTAATCACATTATCATCTACTACAATGGGTTCATTAATTACATTGACACCAAATTCTCTTAACTGTTGTTGTCTATATCCTTCATCTAAATGATATGTTGTTGCTCTTCGATTTTTAAGTACACCACTTTTTCCAACTGGCAATGCACCCACACATATAGTTGCAATATTTTTTCTTTGCCTATTAAATTCACGTATAATTTCTAGAAATTTCTCATCATAAGCTTCCTCATAAAATCCAAATTCTTCAAATCCACCGGGAATTGCCAATGCCTGATATTCTGCTATATCTATTTCATCAATTGTTTTATCTACAATCACTGGAATACCAAAGGTACTTATCACTTCTTTTGTAAATCCACAAGTTATGACTTCAATATCATACCCATGATTATTTCTTCCCCATCCCATAATATCTACAAAAGGTGCAAATTCCATGGTTTCAAATCCTTTTGCTAATAACAATAATATCTTCATAAATCTTCTCCACACTTCTATTAAAATATTTATAAAAATAGCCCTCAAGAAATTACTTTCCTAAGGACTACTTATTTTATTAACACTGCTACTTGATAAACAACTAGAATGCTTGCATTACTTCATGATAATCTTGGATAAAATTGTCGCCAATCTCTTTCATCTCAGCTTGCATTTCTTCTGTCTGATGATCAAATATTCCCCATGCCGTCATGCCTGCTGCCTTACCTGCTCTAAGGCCATTCGGAATATCTTCAAAGACTAAGCATTTAGAAGGGGGTACTCCGAGCTCCTCTGCTACCTTTAAATAAATATCAGGGAACGGCTTTCCTCTTCCCACTTCGCAAGAAGTACAAATTTGGCTAAAGTATTCTTTAATGTCTAAGGCCTCTAAAACTGCTGTTACAAGCTCTCTATTGTTACTTGTAGCAATACCCATCTTTATATCTTTTTCCTTAAGCCATTCTAAAAATGTCTTAGCACCTTCTTTTAGTGGTACTTGTTTTGTATAAAAATCCCATGCCATTTTTTTCCACTGTTCTATAATCTCCTCAACACTCATTTCTATTTTAAAACGTTGTTTAAAATAAATAGCTGTTTCTGTAAAACTTTTGCCTTCTATCTCTTTATCTATATCATCAGGTACAGATATACCTTGCTCACTTAAAAATACTTCATCTACCTTTTTCCAAACCCACATAGAATCAATTAAGGTACCATCTAAATCAAAAATTACTGCATCATATTGTTTATTCATAACTGCCCCCTCATATTTAGTCATTATAACGCTTATGCTCTATATTTATTATATCATTTCTCAGGGGGACTGCCTATTATTAAAATAGTGCCCCCATCCCAAACTACTTAATATGTCATCTTGATTCTTATTTTTATCCCCAGTTTATATTTTGTAGTTTAATATTTAACTCCTCTACTTGCTTAAAAGAGTTTTTTACTAACCTCTTCATATCCTCAGGCAGTGGGGCTATGATGTTCATATACTCTCCTGTTATAGGATGACAAAAACCTATTTCTACTGCATGTAGTCCTTGTCTTGTGAGCATATGATTATTTTCATTATATAAAAAATCTCCTAAAAGTGGATGACCTATATGTGACATATGCACACGAATTTGATGGGTACGACCTGTTTCCAAACGTAGTGCAACAACTGATACAGTTTGTCCTTCTACTTCTAACACTTTAAGCCTACGATAATGTGTCACTGCCTGCTTTCCTTCTTTTGCGTCTACCCGTCTCTTAATAATAGAACCTTCTACTCTGCCAATAGGTAAATCAATGCATCCTTCTTCCTCTACCAAGCCTTCTACAAAAGCTATATAAGTCCTCATTAAACCACGCTCTATCATCCTTTTTGATAGGATACTTGCACTTAGCATATTTTTTGCAATAATGGTTCCCCCTGTTGTATCTCTATCTAATCTATTGATGCAACGAAATACATAAGGTTTATCCTGTTTGTTGTAATAATATACCACACTATTGGCTAGGGTATTATCATAATTATTAACAGATGGATGTATAGGCATATCATAAGGTTTATTAAGTACTAAAATATCTTCGTCCTCATATAAAATATCTAAACAATCTTCCTTTGGTACAATATTTTCAGAAGAATCCTCTTCTATCAAACATATATCTAAAGTATCTCCTGTATGAAGTATTTCATTTACACCTGCCCAAAGCCCATTTTTACGAATCCCTGTTTTTGTTTTCTTAAGTTCTATTAAAATTCCTCTTGAGTATTCCTTTTCTTTTAAAAATGTGCCAATAGATTGTCCATCATATTGTACTTCTATTTTATATTGTATTTCTCGTATCATCTCTAGTTCCTATTCTCTAAAAAAAATTGTATCCTAATCTCCATCTTAAACTACAAAGCTTATTAAGAAGGGGATGTCGCAAAATAGCCCACTGGGGCAAGAGCTACTACACGCTACAAACCTCAGTAGATTACTTCAAATGTAGCTTAGTAGTAGCACTTGCCCCAGCTTTCTTTTGTGACCTAAAAGGTGAGGAGAGAAAGAAATTTATTATTTTTCTAATATCTTCTCTATTTCTACCACATACATTGTATGATAGTCTTTTTGTGGATACCACTGCTCTGTAATACCTTGTTCAATGAAACACTCTTCCTTTAATTCTTGTGCATAAAGCTTTTTACAAATTAATGTTAATCTTGCTTCTTCAAAGCATGGTACATTCTCATACTGTTTTACAGTTAAGTTAGCATTAGTAATCTTATCTTCATCCCTACCTGAAACTCTTCCTAGATATCCTAATTCTTGTCTATAACGCTCAGGCAGCACCGAAATTGAAAGTCTTTCAGCAGAATCTACAAACTCTTTTGTATAACGTTGTGGTCTAATAAAAATATAGGCCACTTTTTTATTCCACATAATTCCTAAGCCACCCCAAGATGCAGTCATTGTATTGACCTTACCTTCTTTTTCAGCTGTCAACAACAGCCAATCTTTACCTATCATATTAAAACAATTCTCATTAAAATCCTCATGCAATATTTCCCTCATAAATATAATCCTCCATCCTATTATGTTATTTATTATATTAATGATATATTATTTTTACAAGTCATAACCTTTCAATCAATTAGGTCAAGTTGTCGTAAATACTCTTTTTGCACATCACTCACTGATAAATCATAAACTATTCCCCCCTTGTATATCTAAAATAGTTAAGCATGTATCCTCAATAAAGGGTGGGTTCCAAAACTCCTTTAATGAATATCCCTTAAGGATAGAATATAATGCCTTAATATATATAGCATGTGATACTACTAGTACATTTTCTACATCTCTTAAGTGCTTCATTTTTTCTATAAAAACTTGCCCTCTTTCTTTTTCTTATACAAATATATAGTCATTAGTTACTGGCTGCAATCCTCTTTCTTTAATAGCCGCATATACTTCCTCAAAAGTACGGCTATCTGCTATTTCAAATTGACTGTCACCTTTATTCGTCATTTCTTTCTCCGTATGACTACCAACACCAGTGCTGACACCTGCTGAAATTTTCGTTGCTGCAAGACCTATCACATGATCCCTAAACTGAGCACGTTCTCTTGTTGAAATGGTAATATTGGCAAATGGCATAAATAAACGATAAGCTATCATAACCTGTAATAGTTGTTTTTCATGCACATCCTTAGGATGAATCTTATCATTATTAATAATAGGGCGGAGCCTTGGACAAGAAAAAGCAATCTCTGCATGAGGATATTTTCTCTGAATCAGATAAGCATGCATTCCTGTGGCAAAGGCATCCTTTCTAAAATCATCAAGTCCTAAAAGTGCTGCAAAACCTACACCTCTCATCCCACCTTTTAAAGCACGTTCTTGCGCACATAGTCGGTATGGAAAAATACGTTTATGCCCTTCTAAATGTAGTGTTTCATATTTATCTGAGTTATAGGTTTCTTGAAAAACTGTCACAAAGTCTGCGCCACACTCATGTAAATACCCATACTCATCACTATTCATTGGATACACTTCAAGTCCTACCATTTTAAAATATTTATGGGCAATCCGGCATGCTTCTCCTATGTATTTTACATCTGACATACGCCTACTTTCACCTGTAAGCAGTAAAATCTCCTCAATACCAGTTCTTGCAATAGCTGCCATTTCCTTTTCCATTTCTTCTGTATTTAATTTAGCTCTCTTAATTTTATTATAACAATTAAACCCACAATAAACACAATAATTCTCACAATAATTAGCCAAATATAAAGGTGTAAACATATAAACGCTATTTCCAAAGTGCTTTCTTGTCTCCTTCTTAGCCACCTCTGCCATCTGTTCTAAAAAAGGCTCTGCTGCTGGTGAAAGTAGGGCCCCAAAATCTCTAGGGGTACGCATGTCATTCTCTAAGGCTATCTTTACATCTTGAGCTGTGTAAATGGTGTAATCATAAGCTTCCATTTCATGAATAACTTGCGTCATAATTTCTGACTCTAAAACTTCCATGCCTTCTATGTATGTCATATGATTTATTCTTTTTTCATCTATTTCTCTCACTTTATATACCTCCTATTCTGTTAAAAATCCAGTTAATGGTGATGATGCACTGGCACCACTATCTAACACCCTACCGAGTCCTGAAAGATAAGCAAGTCTACCTGCTTCGATAGCATTTTTAAAGGCTTTTGCCATCATTCTAATATCTCCGGCTGTAGCAATAGCTGTATTTGCCATAATAGCTGCTGCGCCCACCTCCATAGCTTCACAGGCCTCAGAAGGCTTTCCAATCCCTGCATCTACAATAATAGGTAAATCAATCTCATGAATAAGAATCTTAATAAACTCCTTGGTACAAAGTCCTCTATTAGACCCAATAGGGGATGCTAGTGGCATAATTGCTGCTGCACCAGCATTTACTAAATCTCTAGCTACATTTAAATCCGGATACATATAAGGCATGACCACGAAGCCTTCCTTTGCTAAAATCTCCGTTGCCTTAATGGTCTCTGCATTATCTGGCAATAAATATTTACTATCTCTAATTACCTCTATCTTTACAAAATCTCCACACCCAACTTCCCTAGCAAGTCTTGCAATCCTCACAGCCTCTTTAGCATTTCTAGCACCAGAAGTATTGGGTAAAAGTGTGACACCTCCTGGAATATAATCCAAAATATTTTCTCCACCTCCAGTATTTGCACGACGTACTGCCATAGTCACCATCTGTGCCCCCGCATCCTCTATAGCAGCTTTTATAAGCTCCAAACTATATTTCCCAGACCCTAATATAAACCTAGACTCAAATTCATGCCCACCAATTACTAATTTATCTTGATTATTCATCTGCTTACTTCTCCTTAATCCATTGTATAATCTATTTTTATCAACTATATTATATTTTCATTATTCCTTGTTAATGTTTTAAGCTTGACATTATGTCTAATACTTTATACTTCCTCAAGTCCAAGAATAAGCCTTAGTACCATATTTGCCTGATGTCCTGCACACACACTTACCCTTGGTGCCATTAGCCCCATACCAGGCTTTGCTTCATTATAAAAATCGCCACACATATAAAAATGTCTGCTTATCTTTTTAGTCTGAATCTCATTGCTACTTGCATGTCCTGCCATACCAGAAGCTGCCACTACTTTTATATGGGTTATTCCTGTCAGTAAAGTATTTACTAACATTGCTTTATGAGTAGGGTCATCAAAAGCCTCACACACAATTTCATCCTCCTGAAATAGGTTTAGAGCATTATCCTCTGTCACCTTTATAGTATCAATCTTTACTTTAATATAAGGATTAATGTCATAAATTTCTTTAGCCAATGCTTCTGTCTTATACATACCTAAATGACAAATCTTATACATTTGACGATTCAAATTACTCGGTTCTACAATATCAAAATCTACTAAATGCAGTTGCCCAACACCTGTTCTAGCTAGAGCCACTGCAATATGTGATCCTAACCCACCAAGTCCTGCAATCCCTACTTTAGCCCTCTTGACCTTATCATGTACCTCTGGTGTATGCCTTGCACACATTAAGGCTTCCAGTTCATCTTCTGATGGCATTTTCCCTTTTTCAATAAAGGTAATCTCATCCCCCTCATAAATCAAAAAATCTTCATTTGTCTGAAAGCCCTTGTAAATTGTAATAACTTCCTTATTTATCTCACATACTTCTTCTTTAAGTTCCCAAAGGCTTCTACCCACTACATTCCTTAATTTACCATTAATACTTACACGCATATTCTATCCTCCATAAAATATTAACCCCCTCCTACAAAGTGAATGATTTCAATCTTATCTTCATCAGATAAATAAGTTGTTTCATATGTGCTCTTAGAGATAATTTCCTCATTAATTTCTACTGCAATTGTCTCTAATCTATATCCTGCTTTTCTTAAAAACTCCAAAATCGTCATCTTCTCATAGTCCTGTTTTTCCCCATTAACTCTAATCATCTCCTCACCTCCATTTCCCCAAAACATTAGTGTCAATATTTTTAAACGCTAAAAAAGGCCGCACGAAAGAAGTGACACCCGCGGTGGTGTCCCCCTTCATGCGACCTTATAGCCACACTCTCATTCAATAAGTATCTCTTACTTATTGGCATCAAATGTTGTATTTAGTTTTTAATCACCAATATTGTAATTACTTTTTTAAAACTTGTCAATATTTTTAAAGACTTAATCATTGAAGACATCTTTACAGCAAATTTTAATTGCCCGCACTTTCATAAATACTTAATCCTTTATTGAAAAATGCATAGGCTATTATAGCTAAGATAATGGCAATTAACCATTCCGTACCGATAATCATTACCCCCATATTAAGACTATTAGTCACACCCAAAAAATAACTAGCTGGTAAATAAGCTACAAAGGCAAAAGGAATAATCCATGTAATAATGAAGCGAATACCTTTAGCATAAATCTCAGTAGGATATTTAGCAAAGTCTGCCATTTGATAAGCAAACATTGCAAATGGCCCACTTATTTTAACCCAAAATGCTAATGAAGCAAAGAATAACTTAATTGCGGTGTAAATAATGGCACCAGCTATTATTGAGAGGAAAAATAATATGATGTTGATTGTATCTATCTTAACAACGCCTTTACATATAGAACTCACAACTAATATAATCCCAATCAAAAGCTCCCCTAAAGCATCTGGTTGTAGCTTTTCACTAATAATTTGAAACAGAATATTCATAGGACGTAGCATATAGCGGTCAACATCCCCGCTAACAACCCAGCGCCAAGCAATCATCCAAATATTGTCCGTAAAGAGGTGATCTAAACCTCTGGGAATCTGTGCAAACCCATAAATAAAAATCAGTTGATCAAGGCTCCAACCATTAAGTGATGGAATCTGTCTAAATACGAGATAGAGAAAAGCAATACCCGTTATTTGTGTCAAGAAAAAACCAAATAACCCCATAAAAAAATCAACCTTAGACTGCATAATAACTTTGAAAAATTGTGCAATAAGTACTCTATATAATCTTATATACCGTTTAATCATACTAACCTCCCAGAACCACTAACTTCTTGGTAACTTGTCGCCAAATCAAACTTCCTAAAGCATATAGAATGATTACCCACATAGCCTGTTTTGCTAACATCCATATAAGCTCCATATCTTCATATTTGCCTAAGTAAATCATAACAGGGGTATAAATCATAGATGAAAAAGGTAAGAATTCAAAAATCTTTTGCACTGCTTCAGGGAAAAAACTAAGTGGGATAAGTTGCCCTGACAAGAAACTAAGTAGTGCACTCTTAATCATTTGTAAGCCAAAAATATAAGTAGTAAAAAAGGCACACATGCCAAAACAAAAATCAAATAATACATAGATTAAAAAACTCATTATACTACTTAATAGATAACATATAATAGTTGAAACACTAGTGATTGGCATCCCAAATACAGTTACCTTATATATTTCTAAACCAATCCATACAAATATGCTAGGTACTAAAAACTCATAAATCATACTACCTATTGCACGTGATATTAAGCTCATACGATAATCAATAGGTTTAATTAAATTCATTGCTACCGATCCTTTTACGACATCATCACTTACCCATCTCGCAATAGAAATCATTACAATAGAAGAGGTTACTTGCACCATAAAAATATAGATAACCATTTCATTTTGAGTGAGTCCACCTAATGTATTACCGCTCGCGTTACCATAAATCGTCATCCATAAGAAATAACTAATAAATGTGCCAAATAAATCAATGACTAAAAACAAGTAAAATGCACCTCTATAGGCCATTTGTTGCTTAATTTCATTTAATATAAACGGCTTATAAACTCGTAATATTTTTTGCATGCTTCCTCCCCCTATTCAGCCTTTTTCACCGCACCCTGATGATAAATAGTTTTTACAATCTCAGCTAATTCTGTCTCCTGAATCTGAATATCCTGCACCTCGGATACTGCCATAACTGCATTAATAATTTGTAAGACTTGTATCTCATGCTTATCAAATATAACATGTAAAGTATTCTTTTCTTCATTAAATGAAGCGGTAAATGCTGAAGGGTCAACACCTAACTGTCCTGCTAAATCAAGATTTTCAATAGCCTTAGGCTGTTTAACCTCCATAGATACTTTTCTTTTTGTCCCATAAGTATCCTTAAATGTAGCTAAGGCACCATCATAAATCTTTTTCCCCTGATCAATTATAATAATTCGGCTACACAACTCTTCAATATCTTCTATATCATGAGTCGTTAAAATAACAGTGGTCTGATACCTAGCATTAATCTCTTTTATAGCCGCACGTATATTATCTTTAACGACTAAATCAAGTCCAATAGTTGGCTCATCCAAATAGAGTACCTTAGGATTATGTAAAAGTGCCGCACCTAAATCGGCACGCATACGCTGTCCTAGAGACAATGTACGCACTGGACTATCAAAAAAGGTATGAAGCTCTAGCACCTCATTTAAAAATTTCATGCGTTCCTCATAGTCTTGGTCAGAGACATTATAAATTTCTTTTAAAATCGTAAAAGATTCACTAAGAGGTAAGTCCCACCAAAGCTGTGTACGTTGCCCAAAAACAACCCCTATATTTTGGGCATTTGCTTTTCTCTGTTTACTTGGATTAACACCGTCTACAAGGCACTCCCCCTTTGTAGGCACTAAAATCCCCGTCATCATTTTAATAGTAGTGGATTTACCTGCCCCATTACTACCAATATAGCCTACAATCTCCCCTTTATTGATATGTAATGATATATCATCTACAGCCACTTTACGTACCTTTTCATTAGAAAATAATCCTTTTATTGCTCCCCTAAATCCAGGATACTTCTTATTGGTTACAAATTCTTTTGATACATTTTTTAATGTAATCATATATAGCCCCCCTTGTTAATCATTTTACTCATCTACTGGTAGACAAGTAAATTCAGTATGTTTGGAAACATTTTCAATATTCATAATATCACACACCCTTAAATCGCTCAATATTCAAAATATTTTTCTCATTTAAGTATGCCAATTTATTCACTTATTTTTCTTGATATGAATTGCACTCTTGCCTTTTATTAAAAATAAAATCCTAACACAAAAGCTATTTGACAGACTAATGTGTTAGGACTTTGTTATTTATATTCTTTTCTTAATTCCTTAATTTTTCCAATAGCAATTCTGCTTTAAACTTACTAGAAATATAACTCTATGCTTATCTTTATAAACATTTATCTAATCTATATTGTCTAAACATAGATAACCCTATCATTATAATTCCATAAATAGTTATTGCTGTAACAACAATCATAATCAAATCTTGATTTCCCGAAAATGTTACAAAATTAAATCCACCCTTTATCAAAATTTGTCCCATCATATATGCAATTGGTACAAAAAACATATATTCACATACTCTAAACATTTTATTGTTCCTTTTAAAAATAAACCAAACACATCCAATAACCATACTTGTAATTAAAGCTATTATAAAGTAATAAGTTAAAAATAACCTTGGTAAAACAACACACCCCTCATTTGTATCTACGTGAGCACCATAAAGCAATATCGTATTTCCTTCATTTGTATAATCACAATAATATATTTCATTAGGTCTAGTTTCTGAAGTAAGCATAATATTATTTTGAGGGGTCTGCTTCATAAGCTTATCTAGTATAGAAGACCATGCAACAATGTATATAACTTTTTTCCCATCCTCAATATGTTCCTCTATATTATAAGCCGTTACATCATCTTTAAACTTAATATTTATATCTCCATTAGACAGTTCATTAATAGTAATATTATCGTTAAAATATGATACATAGATAGGCTTTGATAAATACGCAAATATAGTAAACATTATAAGAAAAACTATTAATGCTGAAAAGAATACTGCTTTCAACTTTCTTTTTTTAATATCATTTTTCACTACTTCTAGTGGCCTTGTAACTATATTCTGAGTAGTTATTAGAAATGCTTCATCATTCATTTGTCTCATGCGATTTTTACACACGGTACACGTTTTAATATGTTCTTCAACTAATGTAGCCGAATCTTTGCTTGCAAGTTTTTCAATATATAAAGGTAATAAATCTTGAATTACATTACAGGAAATTTTCATTAATACTCCTCCATTTCAGCTTGTATCTTCTTTTTTGCACGATGAAAAGTAACACAAGCCCAATTATCTGATTTTCTAAAAACTTTAGCTATTTCCTTAAAACTTAGCTCACTAAAAACGCGTAGCATAAAAACTTCTTTATACGGCTCTTCAAGTACATGTAACAGCTCATATATCCGCATAGCAGAGTCCTTAGCTGTAATATCTTCTTCAATCCCCCCCAAACTTTTATCCACCTGCTCTATGTGAGAGCTATAATCAATCATCTTATTTCTTCTTAGATATGAATAATACGTATTCTTTGCAATTTGGCAAAGCCAACTATTAATTTCACAATTTCCTTTAAACTTATCAATTGCATTCATTGCTTTAAAAAAAGTCTCACTTGTAATTTCTTCTGCCATATGTTGATTTTGTGTTAGCTTTAATACATAAATAAATACACTATCAAAATACATTTGATAGATTCTTTCAAATTCAGAACTTTTCACATTCTCCCCCCTTTATATGTTAGACGCATAACGCTCAATTATCTTACAAAGTTTTTATCAATTTTTTATATATGCCTATTATATAGATGACTTCTCTATAATAATAAAAAGCTGTAGCATGATCTATCTCATTACTACAACTTTTATTAATATACCTATTCTTTTTAATGACTTATCCCAGCATAAAGTGCAAATCACCGCAGCCGTCCCAAAAACTTCGTGGGTGTGGATAAGTTGGGGGATATATTTTTAACTCGACTTTAGCGCGATAAACCGAGCGCGGAGATGGAAAAATACATACCTCAGGTTATCCATGCCCTTCCCAAATTTCTCAAGCGACTGCTAGCATTTTAATGATGGAACAAACGAATACCTGTAAAGCACATTGCCATCTCATATTTATTACATGTTTCAATAACTTGCTCGTCACGAATTGAACCACCTGGTTGTGCAACATATTTTACACCACTTCTATGTGCACGTTCGATGTTATCACCAAATGGGAAGAAAGCATCTGAACCTAATGCGACATCTGTCATTTGATCAAGCCATGCACGCTTTTCTTCTTTTGTAAATACAGGAGGTTTTACTTTAAATATTTTTTCCCATTCCCCATCTGCAAGAACATCCATGTAGTCTTCACCAATATAAAGGTCAATAGCATTATCACGGTCCATACGACGAATTGTATCTACGAATTGTAAATTCATTACTTGTGGTGCTTGACGAAGGAACCAGTTATCAGCTTTGCTTCCTGCAAGACGTGTACAGTGGATACGAGATTGTTGACCTGCACCAATACCTATTGCCTGACCGCCTTTTGCAAAACATACTGAGTTTGACTGTGTATATTTTAAAGTGATTAAAGAAATGATAAGATCAATTTTAGCTGACTCAGGCATTTCTTTGTTTTCTGTTACGATATTACTAATGAATTCATTGTTGATTTCAAGCTCATTACGGCCTTGCTCAAAAGTGATACCAAATACTTCTTTGTGTTCAATAGGATTTGGTGTGTAGTTTGGATCGATTTGAATAATATTGTATCCACCCTTTTTCTTAGCTTTTAAAATTTCTAAAGCTTCTGCTGTATAACCTGGTGCAATGACACCATCAGATACTTCTCTACCAATAATTTTAGCAGTTGACTCATCACATACATCTGAAAGAGCAATAAAATCACCAAAAGATGACATTCTATCTGCACCTCTAGCTCTTGCATAAGCAGCTGCAAGTGGAGAAAGTTCCCCAAGGTCATCTACCCAGTAAATTTTACTCTCTACCTCAGTAAGTGGAAGCCCTACTGCAGCACCAGCTGGAGAAACATGTTTAAAAGATGTAGCTGCTGGAAGTCCTGTAGCTTCTTTTAATTCTTTTACTAATTGCCATCCATTAAAAGCATCAAGAAAGTTAATATAACCAGGTTTTCCATTTAATACTTCGATAGGAAGCTCTCCCTCAGCTGCATAAATTCTAGATGGTTTTTGATTTGGATTACAACCATATTTTAATTCTAATTCTTTCATCACTAAATCCTCCCTATGAGATCTATTTTAAAATCCGCGCATTCTTATTTGTTTTTATTTACAATACGTGTTTCATATTCCCCAGTTGCAATATCAATATATCTTACAAATAAAGATACTTTGTTTTCTTCATTTAAGCTTTCCCAAAGCATAGCTGTAAATGCATCAATATCTTGATCAATTGCTACCAGTTTAGGTTCACCTTCAAAACTTGGAAGTGGTTCTTCATTACATTTGTAAGTATGAATGAAACGTCCTTCACCAGCTTTAGCATTATCATATGTAAATGTATAACGATTGCAGCAAGATGGGTCACCATTATTGCTTTTTAAAATAGACATTGCATAATCATATTTCCCATCTTCAATATGCATGATACCTGAAATTCTAGGTGTATAGTTAGGGCCATCTGGTTCAAACTCACGTGTTCTAAGTGCTTGTTCAAAAGTAAATTCTTTGTCCATAAGCTCATAAATTGTATCTGTTTGGTCACCATTTGTTACGATTGTACGATTGCCAAGTACACGTACTGGTGCGTAAATGATTAAACTTGGATCACTTAATTTAGAAGGATCAAAGGCCTCAGTACGAATCCCTTCTCCATCTTCGATGAAAATACGGTTTCTACTATTTTCACTTCTACCCATAATGAAATATGCTGTTACTGCTTTTTTGCCATCTGCAGATCTTCCAATAACAATACCTCTACCTGGATATGGATTTGCTTTTAATTCTTGTTCTAATGCAATCATGTTTATTCTCCTTTTTAATCATTTTTATACTGTTTGTTCCAAGGATGTGGTTTCCCCTTAACTTATGTTACCAAACTTGCTTTCCAATTCTAGTCTGATTAAATTTGCATACGAAAAAAGCCCACAACCTGGATACCTTAAATAATCGGTGCCCAGGCGGTCGGCTTTCTAAAATCTGTACTCCCTGTGGGTACTCCCACTTATCCGCCAGTCATACAGAACTTACTTTTAAAATACACTATCCCAGCAAAAATTGCAACTGATTTACTTAAAAAATATAAATTATTTTATACTTTTATGTTAAGATAAGCAGTTTTTCTACTATGAATACAACAATACATCCACTAGCTGCCACCATTAATAAGCTCTTTTCCAAAAATGCCATAACTAGTGATACACCAAACCCTAAAGCTGCTGAAATAGGACTTTCAGTAGAAGTCAAAATAGCTGGGCAGGTCATAGCTGCCAAAGTGGCATAGGGTACATAAAATAAAAAAGATTTAATATATGTATTTGTAATCTCCCTACGAATAAGTGTGAGTGGTAACATCCGAATAAGATAAGTGACACCGGCCATTACAAAAATATATATGTACACATTATGCAGCATTGACTGCCACCTCCTCTTTCTTCTTATCTACCGGGAAAAGCCAAGCGGCAATACCTGCGATTATTAAAGTTAAAATAATAATCCTAAACCCAAAAGAAATTTCTTTTAAATAAGGTAAAATACTAAATAAAATGCTTCCTAACATAGCACTTATGACAATACCACATATTACTTTATTCGTTTTAGCTGGCGGTATAATAATGGCTAAAAACATACCATATAAAGCAATGCCTAAAGCACTACTTATACTTCCTGGTAAAAATTCACCAGATATTACACCTAATAGTGTTCCCATGGTCCAGCCAAAGACAGAAATAATAATAAGTCCATAAGAATAATAAGGACTCACTTTTCCCTCCTTACATACAGACACCCCAAAAATCTCATCTGTAACACCATAGGCTACTAACAATCTATGCCCAAGACCTGCATTAGGCTCTAACTTCTGAGATAATGAACAAGACATTAATGAATACCTGAGATTAAGCACAATCTGTGTGCAAATCATCTCATAATAAGTAGCACTAGCAGCCATTAAATTAATACCTGCAAACTGTCCTGCTGAAGTCACATTGGTAATAGACAAAAGTACTGCCTGAAAAGTGGTAAGTCCTTTCTCCTTAGCTAGCATACCAAATGCAAAAGATACAGCAAAGTATCCTAAACAAATTGGAATCCCATGTTTTACACCCTGTTTGAAATTACTCCTCTTCTTCATAAATCTACTCCCATCTCAAATACAGTAATATATAATCTATATATTACCTTCTAATTTCAAATATTATAATAACAAAAAAGCTCAGTAATTGTTAGTTACTAAGCTTTTTTATTTTAATAATTAAACTTTAACTATCTTTTAGGAGCTTTATAAGTAATACTCCTCCATCGGGAATTTGTAAGCTTAATGTATCATCTACACTCAGTTCTTCTGCTGTAAGTACACAATATGCTATATACTTTCCTTCTAACTGCATTGCTGAAAGTGGAATATCTACATATACTGTATTTGCTGTTTTATTAAAGCAACTTAAATATGTTCCTGTTTGATCACTACTATATAATAAAATGACTTCATCTGTCTCAAAAAATACTTTTGTATCCTCTGTTATCTCAAAGGCTTTTAATATAAGTTGCTCTTTAATAGATGGGGCCTTACCACTTGCTTTAAAGAAATCTGCAATTTCTTTTTCTGTAATATTATTTCTAATAATTGTTGCTTCTCTAGGAACCACAATGTTTTTCATATATATAACCTCCATTCTAGCGTGAGCTTTTTATTTTTTACGCACATTATTATACCATTTTTAAGATACAATTAAATACATTTCCCTATTAAATTCCTTTTACAATATTAAATTCCTTTTACATCTTTATTATACTATGGATACAATCACCAAATTGACATAATAAATATTTGTATATTACTATATAATAATATGCCATATAATATTACAATCTATTCTTAGTCAAGAATCTTAAGTAAACTGCTCATGAATTTTAAATATTATATATGGCTATTCACAATAATTAATTATAAAAGGAGAATTTTTATGAGTACACATAAAGATGATAAATTAGGTACTGCCCCTATAGGTAAACTTGTCCTAAGTATGGCTATTCCTGCTGTCATTGCACAACTTGTTAATGTTTTATATAACATTGTTGATAGAATGTACATTGGACATATTCCTGAAGTAGGTGCTAAAGCCTTAACAGGGGTTGGTATTTGTTTCCCAATCCTAATGCTTATCTCTGCTTTTAGTGCTTTTGTCGGTGCAGGTGGTGCACCACTTGCTTCTATTGAACTTGGTAAAGGCAAGCGTGATGAAGCTGAAAAAATATTAGGTAATGGCGTAACCATTTTAATTTGCTTTTCTATTTTATTAACCACAGTATTTCTACTTTTTAGAAAACCATTTTTATATGCCTTTGGTGCGAGTGATGAAACCATTATTTATGCCCTTCAATATGTAACCATTTACTTATGGGGTACAATCTTTGTACAGTTATCTATTGGTCTTAATACCTTTATTACATGCCAAGGACAAGCTACTATTGCTATGTTGTCTATCTTAATTGGTGCTATTGTTAATATTGTTTTAGACCCGATCTTTATATTTGGTCTTAATATGGGCGTAAAGGGTGCAGCCTTAGCAACAGTTATTTCACAAGCTTGTAGTGCCCTTTGGGTTGTTTATTTCTTATGTTCTAAGAAATCTAGCATCCGTGTTCGCCTCCATCATTTAAAACCAAATTGGAAAATCATTGGCAGTATTGCAGCCCTAGGTATATCACCTTTTGTGATGCAATCCACTGAAAGTTTAATTAACATTGTATTTAATAGTGGTTTACAACATTATGGTGGTGATTTATATGTTGGTTCTATGACAATTCTTCAAAGTGTTATGCAACTCTTTATCCTTCCAGTACAAGGGATTACTATGGGGACACAGCCTATTATTAGTTACAACTATGGTGCAAAAAACTTTGACCGTGTTAAACAAACCTTTAAATGTAGCTTAGGTGTTACTTTTACAGTAACTTGTATCTGTTCACTTTCAGCTATTTTCTTCCCAACAGTATTTGCAAGTATGTTTACAAAAGACGCTGAGCTCATTGCCTTAATTAAAGTCGTTATGCCAATCTTTATGGCTGGTATCTGGATATTTGGTGTGCAAATGGCTTGCCAGTCTGCCTTTATGGGAATGGGCCAAGCTAAGATTTCATTATTCTTAGCACTTCTTAGAAAAATTATTCTCCTGATCCCACTTGCCCTTATTCTTCCTCGTTTCATGGGTGTTATGGGAATCTACTGGGCAGAACCAATTGCAGATATTTTAGCGGCTACTACTACAGGATTATTATTCCTTATTAACTTCAAAAAAATATTAGCTAAAGCTTAGAAGATACTTTGTACTAAAAATATGCTTTAAATAAAATGGCACCACAAGACTAGATATCTTATGATGATTTCTAATCTTACTGGTGCCTCTTGTATTTTATAATAATTTTCTATCTACTGAGATATTATCACATGACCTATCTCTAATAAATCTAACTATCTATTTAACCACTTGTGACCATAGGCCATGATTATTGCAGTAGAAATACAGTGTCCCACGTTGCATTCTTGGAAATCTCACTGTAGGATTTTGCTCTGGGTAAAGCTTAATAAGTAGCACACGGTCACTACATACATACGCTACAAACGAAATATAATGTACCTTTGTCATATCATGGTCAAAAGTAATATAATAATCATCTTCTATTTCTTCTATTTCCAAGGCATGTGCCTCATCTAAGGGTTTTGCTACAAGTGCTGTAAGCTTTCTCCCACAGCATGAGATTTCACCTTCACCTGTGCCATTAATCACATTGCCACAGTTAGGGCATACATAAAATTTAATACGTTTCATATTCCCTCCATCCATTTCATTTTGGGTTAAATCCCCAAGTAAAATTTTTTCTACATTTACACCTAATACATTTGAAAGTTCGCTAAGCAAAGACACATCTGGGCAACCTAGTCCACGTTCCCATTTTGAAATGGTTTTATCACTAATTCCCATTGCTTCTGCCACTTGTTTTTGTGTCATATTCTTTTCTTTGCGTAAGCTATAGATTAACTTTCCTACTTTCATACAATCCATCTAGGTCACCTCCATATATTAAGCATACCCTCTGATAACAAGGAATACAATAAACGCTCCGTAGAGTTTAGATGACTTTCTCTACTTAACTAGCAAAATCAGTGTGCCAACTACAATCGCAACAAGTCCTATAAAAGCTTTTTTAGTAAGCTTTTCTTTTAAGAAAATATAAGAAAACCCAACAGTAATCAGAATACTTAACTTATCAATAGGTACTACAATGCTAGCCTCTCCATCTTGTAAGGCTTTGTAATAACATAACCATGAAAGTCCTGTTGTAATACCTGATAAACAGATAAAAAACCAACTTTTCTTATCAATTTTTTTAATCTCACCTTGCTTCTTAGTCACAAAAACAACCACCCATGCCATCATTAAAACCACAATGGTACGAATAGCTGTTCCTAAAGTAGAATCCACACTACTAATCCCAACTTTCCCAAGTATAGATGTAAGACTAGCAAATACTGCAGATAATACCGCATAAAAAAGCCATCTTTTTCCTACTCTAGCCTTTTGCTCACCTTCTTTTTTAGTAATCATTAAATATGTCCCTATGCCAATTCCCAAAATACCTAGCAGCTTCACAATACTAATAGTCTCACCTAAAATCAGACAAGCTAAAAGCATTGTAAGTACTGTACTTGATTTATCTATAGGGGTTACCTTATTCACATCCCCTAATTGTAATGCCTTAAAATAACAAAGCCATGAACCACCTGTTGCAAGCCCTGACAGAACTAGAAATGTAAATGTCTTAGGACTTACTGCTGTAATCGTATTAAATGACTGAGCTACAAATACCATAAGCCACGAAAAAATTAAAACCACAATGGTACGAATAGCTGTCGCCACATTAGAATCTGTATTATTAATGCCTATCTTCGCCAAAATTGCCGTCACCCCAGCAAAAAATGCCGAACCAAAAGCATACACAAGCCACATACTATCTCTCCTTTTCATACATCGTAAGTGCTCTATTTACTGCACTTTAAAGCTATCTATTCTTAGCCATTATATCATAAAAAGTAGTTAACCTGATGATTTTAAAAAATAAGGAATGCCTTGAAACTAATTGTGTAGTTTCAAGGCATTCCTTGCTCTCTTTATGAGTTACTTTATTTATTTGATAAGTCCTTCTCCAGTTGTTTGTACTGTAATTTCCCCAGCTTTAAGTTTTTCATAAACTGTGTTAACTGTGTTCATTGTTTCTTCACTTAAATTTGGATTCTCACTTGGAAGACCTACACCATCATTACTTATACCATATTGAAGGATTTGTCCACCTGGGAAGTTTCCTTCTGCTTCAAGTTTAATCATATCATAAACGGCTGTCCCTACATTTTTAAGTGCTGATGTAAGAATAACTGAGTTATTACCTTCATAGATACCATCTGTATATTGGTCAGCATCTACACCAATAACCCATACTTTTTCGCCTTTTGCTGCTCTTTCTCTAGCTTCCTTAATAACACCAGAACCTACACCACCAGCAGCACTAAAGATGACATCTACACCACGATCATACATTTGAGCTGCAATTTGTTGACCTGCTGCTGCATCTGTGAATGTACCTTGGTAAATAAAGTTTCTATCATCCATAGTAATATTTGTTCCTAAATTTTCGTTAGCATATGTAATCCCTTGTTGATATCCCCAGTTAAATCTTTGAATAACATCTGTTTCCATCCCACCAATGAAGCCTGCATTAGCTTCTTTTAATTCTGTTGCTGCTGCAACCCCTGCAAGGAAACCAGCTTCTTCTTCATTAAATAAAATAGAAACTGTATTATCAGCTATATGTTCTTCATTGTTTGTTGAATAAACTGTCGAATCTGTAATAACAAATTTAGCATCTGGATATTTTGTTTGTGCTTCAAAAATAGATGTTGCAAATTTAAACCCTGATGCTACGATGAATTTATAACCACCGTCATAAAGATTTCCGATCTCTTTCATAAGCTCTGGCTCTGTTGTACCTGTTGGTTTTAAATATTTTGTACTTAAACCTAATTCTTCTTTGGCTTTTCCGATACCTTCCCATGTTAATTGGTTGAAGGATTTATCATCAATTGAACCTAAGTCTGTTACCATCCCTATCTTTAAATTAGATGTGCTATTTGTTCCTGCACTTCCACATCCTGTAAATGCTGTCATTGCTACTAATGTCCCAGCTACTGCTTTAATAAACTTCTTTTTCATCGTGCCTACTCTCCTATGTCGTCTTCTTATGTATTATTGCTTTTCCAGTCGCCATATAAGTTGCACCGTATATAAATAGAAATAGTTAACTTATCCAAATAAGTACTGCCAAATCTATCGTAGTCAAATCATTTATGGTGATTTGGTAGAAACTGTTGAACCATATCTTCAACGCTATACGATGTGCTTGTGGAATATGTTAACATAATAATAAAAAATTCTCTGTTTGTCTATCTCTAAATTAATATTTAAATATTAAATTTAATTATTAATTTTAAAAAATTCTATCTTATTCTTAATATCTAAGAAAGTTACTCTAATTAAACTGGGTCCATTTGTACTATCCATTAATATAATATAGTAAATTCTATAAGATAGGAGTAATTAATTGTGATTTTGAAGGTGTACAGCCTGCTATACTTTCTACACCATATCCAGATATCGAGGTTAAATGTAAAAATAAATACTATGCTAACTTATTAAGTCAAGATTACTGTGGCGCAGGTTCTGAACTTACTGCTATTACTCAATATATTAATCACGAAATATGTCTCTCCGGTAAGAATTGTAAAGCTGCAAGGGTGTTACTTGCCATTGCTCAAGCTGAAATGATACATCTTCAAATGCTAGGTGAACTTATTGTTTTACTTGGTAGACCACTCACTTATGATGCTACTAAAAGCCACTGTAATACACTTTGGACACCTGAAACCGTTACATTTGGTAATAACTTTAATACAATGATTTGTGCGAATATTGATGGTGAATATAGTGCTATTAAACAATATGAAAAACACATTTCAAAAATCCATGACCCTTATATCCAGGCTATTTTAAAACGTATTGCAATGGATGAAAAATATCATATTAGCTTGTTAAAGAAGTTATTGAAATAATAACTCCTCTAGTACTGTGAAAAATAGAACATTTCATCCCATCTGCTCTCTATACCCTGTAGTCTTATAAGTTGGCACAATTTTCATTAGTACTTGTTTAACATCACCCTGACTGTCTATCACTTCATTGAGCTCTTTCATATATTCATCAATTTCCTTATAATCAATAGTTCCTGGTTTACCAACAAATATTTTGTCTGAACAAGTTTTTTCTAATCCTTCCTCAGCCATTAAAAGTTCTTCATAAAGTTTCTCTCCAGGTCTTAATCCTATAAATTTAATCTTTATATCTTCATCAGGTACTAATCCTGATAACTGAATAAAATTTTTGGCTAAATCTAATATTTTTACCGGTTTTCCCATATCTAATACAAAAATTTCACCCCCTGTAGCAAATGATGTTGCTTCTAATATAAGTCTTACAGCCTCTGGAATAGTCATAAAGTACCGAATAATTTCAGGATCTGTCACTGTCAGAGGTCCACCTGCTTGTAGCTGTCGTTTAAATAAGGGAATGACACTTCCATTACTTCCTAAAACATTTCCAAAACGAACAGCTACAAAATCAGTTTTATTTGTAGTATCATTTATAGCCTGAATAAGCATTTCACATAGGCGCTTAGTTGCACCCATTACATTAGTTGGATTAACTGCTTTATCTGTAGATACCATAACAAACTTTCTAACCATATATTTTTTGGCACATTGTGCTACATTTAATGTCCCAAAAACATTATTTTTAATTGCCTCTGATGGATTCTCTTCCATAAGTGGTACATG
>JAZKZQ010000069.1:0-9389 GCA_045612745.1 Cellulosilyticum sp.
ATAGATATAGAGAATTTTGATACTACTTATCATACTTTAAGATTTGTAATGTACAATAGTAAAAATAAATTTGTGGGAAAAGAGGAATATCTATTAAAAGTATTACAAAACAAGGCATTACCTATGCGTTCCCACCGTAAAATAAAGAATTTCAAGGTAGGAAGTATGCCTAACTATAAAAGTGATTATATTCCCATTCTTATGTATCATGATGTTGTAAATGATGTAAAAAATAGTAGTGCACAAGTATCGACCTATAATTTTAAGAGACAAATGTTGGTACTATTAAACGCAGGTTATACTCCAATTAATTTTAAGGATTATAAGAATTATAAGGAAGGCTTAGCAGGAATGCCTAACAAGCCTATTATCATTACTTTTGATGATGGTTATAAGAGTAACTATACGTATGCTTATCCGATTTTAAGAGATTTAAATATAGAAGCAACTTATTTTGTGGTACCAAGTGTAGTAGGCAAGCAAACAACGGCTAATGATCATTTTACATGGGAAGAAGCAAAAGAGATGGAAAAGAGTGGACTTATTGATATTCAAAGTCATACTTATACCCATATCAATATGAGTGAGCTTAAAGAACAAGAACTTTTAATAGAAATTACAAGGTCATTTGAGTGTATAGAAAATTATTTAGGACCACGAGACATTAAGGTGCTCTCATACCCAGAGTTTAAAAACTCTAAGTTATCACGTGAGCTCTGTCAGTCACTAGGGGTGGATTTACAAGTAGTGGATTTAGCTACTACTTTACGGCTTTCTAATTATAGTACACAGCTTAGACGGATTCATGTGTATAATGATTTATTAGGAGAAGATTTAATAAGGCAAATTCAAAAGCTCACAAAATAGTTATAGTGATAGATTGAGAAATAAAGAACTCATGAATGTACAAAGCATCTATAGTACGTTCATGAGTTTTTGGATGAGTCCTTTTATTTATTCAATATAAGCATCGGCTAAGTCGATTTGTGAGTTGGATGCAAATTTGGAGAAAACAAACTTAAGTTGTTTACCATCAGATATATCTAGGTTGATATTTTCAGGAAGGCTATCGCTAGTAATATCATAGGTAGCTAGAAGATTGTCATCAAGATAGACAGTAATGGTACCATTAGCAGCTTTGAAATCTTCACAACCTAATAGGCCTACAAGATGATGATAACGACCATCTAAATTGAAGGAAGCAGATTGGACATTACAAAAAGAGTAACCTAAATCATGGGAAATATTACCCATGGACATTGTTTTATTAATACGAATATCTGGGGCATATAAATAAGCATGGTTCGCATCATAACCGTAGTGATAAACTTTAAGTGTATCGCTCATAGCTTTGGCAAGGGAGAGATTGCCAATAGTAAGTGTCTGATCTTCCGGGTTCCAGTTTACATTTTCATTGGTAATGACTTCAAGTGCTTCATAGGGAATAAATAGCATATCATCTTTTGTAGCAATATTCTCTTTGATTGTACGACCATTAGGTAAGATAATTTCTGCTGTATTATACTCTAACTCCACAGTTTTAGTAGGAAAGATATTAGCACCTATACATAGAGGAATACCAATAATCGTTGAAAAAATAAGTGTAATTTGTAAAAGTGATTTAAAATTTTTTTTAAAAAAAAGCATAATGTACCTCCATTTAAATATACAGGTAATTATGTGCAATAATTTGGTAAATATACGTAAAAATAGTTAAATATTGTTTTGTAACTAAAAAAACAAAGTAGTTGGAAAGTCGAGGTAAATATATTATAATTTGAATACATAAATAAATTGTGGAAAATACAAATAGGAAAAATGTATACCATTTGTAAATGTAAAAAGTTATGATAGGATATAAATTAAGCTAAAAGAAAGATAGGTAGCTAGGGAAGATGATAAGTTTAAGAAAAGCAGAAGATACAGATAGAAACTTCTTAGGTAAAGTATGTTTATCAGCACACAAATTATATCAGCCCTTTATGGGAGATGCTTTTATAAAGCAAGCAAATAAGTATGAAGATGCCCTACCTTCAGGATATCATATTTATATTATCGAAGAAGGAAAGAACCCTCTAGGATTTGTAGGTTATAAACGTAAGACTAAAGAGAGTATGTACATCGTTGCATTTTATTTATTAGATACATACTATGGTAAAAGCTATGGGATTCAAACAATGCATCTTTTAGTTAATGATTTTAGAGATAAAGGTATTAACGAAATAGTTTTAGAGGTACATAAAAAAGCAGAGTGGGCAAAGAAATTTTATGAAAAGCAAGGTTTTAAAGTTGTAAGTGAACAAGAGATTTATAAAAATGATTTACATGAAAAAGAGACAATATTATTAAGTAAAAAGCTGATATAAGAAAGGCAATAGTATTTAAATTTATATTGAGTTAGAATAGGGATAATAATAGAGATCATTAAGGAGGACGACCATGAAAAATTTCATATATCACGTACCTACTAAAGTGATTTTTGGAAAAGATAGGCAGATGCACTAAAATGCATCTGCCTATCTTTTTTGAAAATAAATTTATTACAAAGGGACAGAGGTAAAAATAGCAGTACCTAAAGTGATAATGAGAACTATCAGTGTGATAATTGCAATGAGTTTACCTAAAGGTGTCCCAATATTCATGGTCCAGCCAAGGCCATAACGTTTTTCAACAAAGAGAGCTGGGTCATTAGGATTATGGTAAAGGGAACCTAGAAGCCAATACTGATCATTGTCTTCAGGTAGATATTGGGTACTATCTTTAGTAGCATGTAAGCTAGGGCGCTCATATTTAAAGTAAGCATAAAGTAACCAAATAATGCAGGCAAATGGAAATACACTCATTAATAAAGTAACAAATACATTTAGGTTAGTGCCTGTTACCAAAGCATAAGCATTAAAGACCATAAAACTAACAAAAAATAGAGTAAGTATATAAAAACTTAAAGAAACCACTTTAAGATATTTAAGGTGCCCATTTTTAAAAGCCTCGGAATTTTGATTTCCCTTACTACGTGCATTCCATTGACTACGACTACAAAAAGCCATAAGGACAGTAAATAGAAGCTGGAAAAGTACAATACTAGCCACTGACCAAATAGATTTAGTTGACCAATGATCTGCCTGACCTAGATAGTTCCAATGGGTAGGAATTAGCTCAGGTAAATGCTTATAATTATCAAAGAGATAAATCCCTGTTAAAATATTTATCATAAGAGGCACAAGATAAAGATAAAAGTAACGATTTCTAAGATGTATTTTTTGTGCGACAAAATCTGTATCAATAACAAATTTAGCAGATATATTTTGTGGACTTGATAAAGTCATTTTGAAAGTACGTACTTTTTTATGTGCGACTATATAAAATGCAAAATAAAGTATAAGCTGTACTAGTATGAAAAGTATAAGAAGTCCACTTGTAAAGTGATTTGTAAAAATTAAAATACAACTTATAGTTAATGTGACAAAGAAAGCAAATGTAGAGTGTATTAAGAAGCTTTTAAAGATTGATTTACCTTCACTGGATTTGGCAAAAGTGTCTGGCATATAAACGCCAAAGTAACAATGAAGTGGAGAAAGCTTTTGACTATAAGTAAATGTAATATAAATAAGAACATAGGTAAATAGTGTAATCCATAAAGTCATATTCATAAGTTAAACCCCTTTAAATTGTTTAAAATAATTACTGCAATAGCTTAAAAAATCTTCTTCCGAGAATCCCATGAGATGACTTTTAGCAGCTAAAAGTTCTAGATCGCTTTGAAGTGTTGAAAGTTGCATAGTATTTGAGGCCACTGGGAGTGCACTTACAGTAGTATCTTTTCTACGGTCCATAGTGACATAACCTGCATCTTTTAAAAGTCCATAGGCTTTATTTACTGTATGTAGATTAATGCCAATTTCTTCAGCTAAAGTACGTACAGGTGGTAAGGCGTCACCTACATGAATTTCACCCTTAGCAATAGCTAAAATAATAGCTTCATAGAGTTGGGTATAAATAGCTTTATCGCTAGCAAAATTTAGTTCAATTTGCATGTTGTCGCTCCTTTACTTGATGATATGTTATATGAAGAGTATTTGTTATATAATAAGTATAACAAATATGGTGTAAATATAACAGATGAATTATATAAGTGTCAAGTAGAAAAAAATAGATATAAAAATATAAAAATTATAAAAAATAAACACTATTATGGTATAATAAAGTATCTTGAAGAGTACATAAATCTTCTAGGTACCAGGGGGATTACAGCGAATAAAGTATAATTAAAATTCACGAAAGATGAAAAAAGGTTATTTCATCGAAAATTCTATTTTGTGCAAAGGAGAAAAGTATATGAAATCAAGAAAAATGTTAACAGCTATTTTAGGTATGCTGATGATGGGCTCATCTGTTAGTGTGATGGCACAAGGTCAGGTAAAAGTTAGAATTAATAATGAGGTAGTAAGTTTTAATGAGGCAAGTCCTTTTGTAGATAGTAATAATCGTACGCTAGTACCTTTACGTCTTATTAGTGAAAAACTTGGGGCAGATGTAAAATGGGACAGTGATGCGCAAAAGGTGAGAGTTATATCAGAGGGCAAAGAAGCCATGCTCATAGTAGGACAATCTAAGATGGTTGTAAATGGTGAAGAAAAAGTAATGGATACAAAGCCTGTAGTTAAAGAAGGACGTGTATTTGTACCAGTCAAATATATCGGTGAAGTTTTAGGTGTAGAAACTAAATGGATTGCAAAAGAGAATACAGTAGCCATCTCAAATGAATTACCAGGTAGCACTATAGTGGCTAAGGTAAATGATGAGGAGATTATAGCAAGAGATATTCAGGTACAGCTGAATTATGAGAAGGCTATGTTACTGTACCAAGGACAGATAGATGAAAGTTATTTTGAAACAGAAGAAGCAAAAGCATATATGAAAGAACGTAAAGCTGAAATCGTAGATTATATTATTAAAAATAAAGTAGCACTTGTTAAGGGCCGAGAAATGAAGTTAGAGCCAAAATCAGAAGAGATTATGAGTGAATTTAATGAAACAAAATTAGGCTATGGAAGTGAAGAAGCTTTCAAGGAAGCCTTAGCAAGCTCAGGCTTAACAGAAGAATCTTATAAGAAACAAATTAGTGATCGAATGACTATTACAAATGTCATAGATGCAATTAGTAAAAAAGTAACTGCTACAGATGCAGAAATTAAAGCTTATTATGAAGCACATAGTGTAGATTATGTGAATCAGCCAGGTGCTAATATGTATCATATTTTAGTGGCTACTAAAGAAGAAGCAGAAAAAGTCAAAGCAGAGTATGATAAGGGAACAAGTTTTGCAGACTTAGCTAAGAAATATGGTACAGATGGGACTAAGGATAATGGGGGAGCACTAGGTTATATTCCTTATGAGTCAAGAGATTATGATAAAGACTTCCTAGAAGGAGCAAAAACTTTAGGAGAGGGAGAAGTTTCAAAACCTGTTGAAACACAATTTGGTTGGCATTTAATTAAAGTAGACAATGTACATAAAGAAGTTTATACAACACCACTCGAAGAAGTTAAAGAACAAATCAAATCAGTAGTTATCACACAAAAATTAACCCCAGCTATCTATGATCAAATTGAAGAGTGGGAAGCTAAGATGACAGTAGAAAAATATGAGGATTTAATTAATAAACTTTAATCTGTAATTGAAGTTAGTTGCATTTAAAAAAGCTGTAACAAAATTATCAAGATTTTGTTACAGTTTTTTTGTGAACTCAAAATAGATTAAAAGGTTTCAGAAGAAATTGAGGTAGAGGTATAGTTCATATCTATGGTGATAATGGTGTAGTAACTAGCGTCAATGGTTTTAATGAGTGCATCAATTTTAACTGCTAAATCTTTTGCTGAGGTTTTGTAGTTAGGTGGTACGGTTACATCAAAGACTAAGTTGGTATGTGTAGTACCTAATACAATGCGGAAGTCATGAAGAGAAAGTTGTGGATGAATACTTTTAATAAGCTTATCTACTTGATGCTGTAGGGCAAGTGTTTCTGGATCTGAAGTAACAATTGGGTCGGGATGTATGACTAAATTGACATTTAAATTCTCTTTAAAATCACGTTCGATAAGATCCATTTTGTCATGACAACTTAAGAGGTCTTCTTCAGCTGAGACTTCCACATGCACTGAAGCAAAGTAATTATTTGGTCCATAGCTATGAAGCACCAAGTCATGAAAACCAAGAACACCATCATAACTTAAAAGCTTTTCTTCAATGGCTTTTGAAAAATTCTCATCAGGGGCTTGCCCTAAAAGGGGACTGGTAGTTTCTTTTAAAATGTTATAGCCTGAGTAAAGAATAAATAGGCCAACAGCTACCCCCATATAGCCATCTACTTGTAATCCTGTAAAATGGGCAATGACAATAGCTACTAAAATTGCAGAGGTTGCAATCACATCATTGCGGCTGTCTGCAGCAGTAGCCTGTAAAGTAGAGGAGTCAATTATCTTACCTAATTTGTAGTTAAAAGTACTTAGCCAAATTTTTAGTAGGATTGAAAAAATTAAGACGAGTACCATAGGTGCACTTACGACAAGTGGTTCTGGATCAAGAATTTTGATAAATGAAGATTTAATAAGTTCAATGCCTAATAAGAATATAATAAAAGAGATAATAAGCCCTGCAATATATTCAATACGCGCATGACCAAAGGGATGATCTTCATCTGCTGGTTTACTAGAAAGTTTAAAGCCAACTAAGGTGATAATGGAAGAGCCTGCATCAGACAAGTTATTAATACCATCAGCTAAGATAGATACACTATTAAAAATTAAACCCACACCTATTTTAGTGGCACATAAAATAATATTAGCAAGTATACCTACAATGCTACCTAAGCGGCCATAAGCTTGACGTACACTGGGGAGTTTGGTTTCTGTATGGTTTTTAATAAAACACTTTATAAGTAATTGAATCATTGAAAGCCTCCTTATAGTAAAATTATCCATTTTAAAAAACAGATTCATTATATTATAGCAAATTGGAAAAAAAAGGAATAGAGTTTATAACAATATATAAAAACTATTCCCTAAAGATAAGCTGGCTGACCATACTTTAGGGAATAGTTTTAAATATCTTCTAAATGGAAAGAAAGAACGATTTGCTCTGTATCAGTTTTAAGTTGGGTGAGTTTAACCCCAGCAGCACTAAACATTTTTTTTGAGGCTTTCACCGCATCTGTTTCACTATATTTATCAGAAAGATAAACAACTTCACGAATACCACATTGAATGATCGCCTTACAACATTCATTACAAGGGAAGAGTGCCACATAGATTTTGGCACCAGCTAAAGATTTACCTCTAGCATTTAAGATTGCATTAAGCTCAGCATGAACGACAAAAGGGTATTTCGTGTCTAAAAACTCACCTTCACGTTCCCAAGGGAAAAGATCATCAGAACAACCAATAGGTAGACCATTATAACCTACGCTGAGAATAGTGTTGCTATTATCTGAGTCCTGTCCACTTACGATACAAGCACCTACTTGGGTACTAGGATCTTTACTACGCTTAGCAGCAAGAAGGGCGATGCCCATGAAATAATCATCCCATGAAATATAATCTGATCTTTTCATTCTAATGCCTCCGATTATAACTTAAATATGTTATACTCATAGTAGCTTAAGGAAGGGAAGCTGTCAACTAAAAGCTTTTTTTCAAAAGCCTTGTAATAAGTAGGAAAAAAGGAGAACAATATGGCGGAAATAGAATTGATAATTTTTGATATGGATGGACTCATGTTTGATACAGAGCGTATTTATTATAAAGCATGGCAAGAAGCTGCCAAGGCACATGGCTATGAAATCACTTGGGAGATTTATAAACAAATCGTAGCAAGAAATAGTCGTTATATAGAGAAGACATTACGAGAAATTTTGGGAACAGCATTACCTTATAAAGAGATTGAAGCACAAAAGCGTCAACGTTCTAATCAAATAATAGCAGAAGAGGGAATTCAGCTAAAAAAAGGACTTTTAAAATTATTAAGTACACTAGAGGCTAAAGGCATAAAAAAGGCAGTAGCCACATCTAGTCAGCGTGAGAAAACACTAAGTTATTTAAGGTTAGCTGGTATTGAGGACCGCTTTGATGATATTATTTGTGGTGATGAAGTATTAGAGTCTAAGCCAAATCCAGAAATTTTTGTGAAGGTAGCAAAGCGCTTGGGATGTGCAGTAGAAAACACTCTGGTATTAGAAGACTCTAGATTAGGAATAGAAGCAGGAAAAAAAGGGGGTATGATTACTGTACTTATTCCAGATCTTGTAGCGCCAGATGAGGAAATGAAAAATAATGCAGATTATATTTTTCAGTCACTAGAAGAAGTAGTTAATCTGTTAAAATAATTTAGAAAGCCAAAAGAAGATGAATTAGGGAGCGTCTTTTGGCTTTTTTGATTCGTTTATGAATAGGACGAGTCTATTTTGTTGTCATAGATTCAATATAAAGGCTAAAGGCATCTAAAAAAACACTGGTTACTTTTGACGGACGTAGCTCTTTAGGAAGAATATAGGAGAAGGTTAAGTGAATGTTATCTTCTAATAAAATAATCTTGAAGTGATCTTGAGCATGCCACTGGGTACTTAGCATACGCGCAGAAATAAGTGCTATCCCAAGGTTATTTTTGACAGCTTGTAAGAGGGCCAAATTACTATTAAAGACAATTTTTGAGCTTGGTATAATACGATGATTTGTTAAAAAGAAGTCTAAAGCTTGACGAAGACCAGAACCATGTTCACGTATAAGCCATCTTTGATTTTGAAGTAAGCTAAAGTCAGTCATATTAGTGGGTAGGTTGGAATTTTGTGGTGCGATAAGGACTAGTTGATCTTCAAAGAAATACTGCTGTGTAAAGTGGTCTGAATGAATATTTCCTGCAATAAGGGCAAGATCTACTTTAAAGTCTTTCACCATATTAGTGACTTCTGTAATATTTCCAATAATTACCTCTACTTCTACGTCAGGATAGTTATTACAAAACTCACCTAGAAAGTAGGGGAGTAAACATTCACCAATAGTAAGAGTAGCACCAATACGTAGGTGTCCTTTTGGACTATTAGAAATATTTCTTAATTCATCTTTGGTTGTTTCAAGGAGAGAGAGAAGTTCTTTACTACGACGATATAAAAGTTTACCACTATCCGTAATAAATAACTTTTTTTGTTTTGTACAACGTGTAATGAGCTCTGTACCAAAGTAAGTTTCTAAATTTTTAATATGTACGCTTACACTAGGTTGTGAAAGATTTATTTTTTCTGCTGCTTTTGTAAAGTTTTTAGCTTCCACAACAGCTGTGAAAGTTCTAAGTTCATCAAGCATTTTAGACTCCTTTTTACATATAGTATTAATTTTTTT
>JAZKZQ010000070.1:0-16126 GCA_045612745.1 Cellulosilyticum sp.
CATGTGATATTTCAGAGCAGATTTCCCTTGCATCCAAAGAAGCATCAGGTACAGGTAACATGAAGTTCATGTTAAATGGTGCTTTAACATTTGGTACATATGATGGTGCAAATGTAGAAATTGTTCAAGAAGCTGGAGAACAAAATAACTTTATCTTTGGACTTCGTGTAGAAGATATCCAAGAAATACAAAAATCATATAAAGGTAGTGAAGTAGCTAAAGCGAACGAAGCACTCTTAAGAGTGGTTAATAGCTTAATAGATGGTACATTTGATAATGATGGTAGTGGCGACTTTGAAGATTTATATGCAAGTCTTATGGAAGAAAGAGATACATACTTTGTTCTTGAAGACTTCGTAGCTTTCAAAGAAGCTGAAGATCAAGTATTTGCAGCTTACAAAGATCAAATGAATTGGGCAAAAATGAGTCTAATGAATATTGCAAATGCAGGTATCTTCTCAAGTGACCGTACTATTTTACAATATGCAAATGAAATTTGGGGAATTGAAGTAGTAGATAATAAATAATTAATTGTTATTTATTCCTTATTACTAAAAAGTTTATTGCAAATTACTTTGAATTAAATGTCTTGCTTACTGTTTAATTAGTTATATAGATAATTAAATAGTAGGCAAGCCTTTAATATAAATTTTAAAATAAGAGTATTTCTAGGAGGTTTTTTATGAAGAAAAGAATGTTTTCTAAAATAGTAAGTGTTTTAACCATTGGGGCTATGGGACTTTCATTAGCTGGATGCGGTGGTAGTACACCTACAGCACAAGATGGTGCTGCACCAGCTGAAACAACTGCAGCACAAGAAAGTACAGCACCTGCAAATACAGATGTTGCACTTACAGTATGGGGTTCACAAGATGATCAAGTGATGTTAGGGGAAATGATAGAGGGCTTTAAAGCAGCAAATCCAGGAGTTAACTGGAATATCACAGTACGTGTTACTGGTGAAGACAAAGCTAAAGATGAAGTGCTAAAAGATACAGAAGCAGCAGCAGACGTATTTGCTATTGCCCATGACCAACTTGGTGGTTTAGTACAAGCGGGAGCAGTTTACAAAAATACAAAATATGCAGATGAAATAAAAGCACGTTCATTAGAGGCAGCAGTAAATGCGTCTATGTATGATGGTGAACTTTATGGTTACCCAAGTGCATCAGAAACATATTTCTTATTCTATAACAAAGCAATTTTCAATGAAGATCAAGTAAAATCATTAGAAACAATGTTAACAGCAGACGTGGCTGATGGTGTAACACCATTTGCTATGGACATTCCTAATGCTTATTACTCAGGACCATTTTTCTTATCAAATGGTTGTGAATTATTTGGAGCAGATGGATCAGATGCTAAAACAGTTACATTTAACAATGAAAAAGGTATTGAAGTTGCTAAATTCTTAGGTGGTCTTAAAGAGGCTGGTGTAGTATATTTTGATGATACAGTGGCAGCTACACAATTTGAAGCAGGTACATTAGGCGCATATATTGCAGGTCCTTGGAAAATAGGAACATACAAAGAAGTTTTAGGTGACAACTTTGGTGTAGCAGAATTACCAATGCTTAATTTTAATGGTGAAGAAAAACATATGTCTTCATTCTCAGGATTTAAAATTTATTGTGTAAAAGCAAATACAAAGTATCCTCTTGAAGCAATGGCACTTGCTGAGTGGCTTACAAATGAAGATAATCAATTAAAACGTTACCAAGATCGTGGTGCTGTACCAGTTTCAAAAGCACTTGCTGAAAGTGCTGAAGTAACATCAGATCCAGCAGTAGCAGCACTTCTTGCACAACTTAATTATTCATATGCAATGCCTTCTATCCCACAAATGGGTAAATTCTGGGATGCAACAAAAGCATTTGTTCAAGAAGCATTTGATGGCACAATTACAGAAGCTGATTATCAAGCAAAACTTGATACATTAGTTGAAACAATGACTGAAGGTGCTGAGTAGATTTGATTTAAGATGAGTTATGGCAGTACTTGTTTTAAGTACTGCCATAAAAAAAAATTTCGGGAAAATACAAGGAGGTTTATATGAGTGCGGGCGTTATAAGCAAACAGACTAAAAAAGTAAAAAGTCATTCAAAAAAAGAAAATCTCTTTACCATTTTTATGAAAGGGGATATTTTTACTAAACTTTCTTTCTTAATTATGGGATTAGGGAATATGGCTAGAAAACAGTTTGTAAAAGGACTTTTGTATCTAGTAAGTGAAGTAGGGTTCATTTATTTCTTAGTAACCACAGGTTTAAGTAAATTACAAGGTTTAATTACTCTTGGAACTAATACACAGGGCTGGGTAATGGACGAGGCACTGGGTATAGAAGTGCTTTCACAAGGTGATAACTCCATGCTCTTTTTACTTTATGGTGTGTGTGCCTTAGCAGTTGTGGCGATCTTCTTAGTGGTTTATGTAAGTAATATATATAGTGCATGGAAAGTAGAAGAACTTAAAAGAGAACAACTTCATATCCCAACATTTAAAGAAGAGTTAAAAAGTTTATTAGATGAACGTTTCCACGTTACTTTAATGACAATACCATTATTAGGTGTTGTACTATTTACAGTATTACCACTTGCTTATATGATTTTAATCGCTTTTACAAACTATGATAGAAATCATCAACCACCAGGTGCATTATTTGACTGGGTAGGACTTGCAAACTTTAAAGATATGTTATTTAGTTCATCTTCCTTTAGTCATACTTTCTTCCCAGTATTAGGATGGACAATCACATGGGCAGTAGTAGCTACAGGAACCTGTTATTTAGGTGGGATTATATTAGCATTAATGATTAATAAAAATGGCATTCGTCTTAAAAAAGTATGGCGAACAATTTTTGTACTTACTATGGCTATACCACAATTTATTTCATTACTTGTTATGCGTGTTATGCTTAATAATTATGGTCCAATCAATGCTATGCTTCAAAATTTAGGACTTACAGATGGTATTATACAATTTTTAGCAGATCCAACTTATGCAAGAATTACAGTACTTGCAGTTAACCTATGGATTGGGATTCCTTATACAATGTTAATTACATCTGGTATTTTAATGAATATACCAAAAGAATTATATGAAGCAGCGGAAATTGATGGGGCATCACCAATAAAGGCTTTTGCTAAAATTACAATGCCTTACATTATATTTATTACTTCACCTTACTTAATTACACAATTTATTGGTAATATTAATAACTTTAATGTTATTTTCTTCTTAACAAAAGGAGAACCTTTAGGAACAGATTATTATTTTGCTGGTAAGACAGATTTACTTGTAACTTGGCTGTATAAGTTAACAGTATATTATAAAGATTATAATCGTGCATCAGTAATCGGTATTGCGGTCTTTGTAATTTCAGTTATCTTTTCATTAATTGCCTTTAACTTTACGTCATCAGCAAAGAATGAGGAGGACTTCCAATGAGTAAAATGACTAATACTGCACGTAAAAAATTAAGCAATGGAACCATTTATACAGTGCTTACAATAATGAGTATTATTTGGCTTATTCCTATTATTTGGATTATTCTAACATCTTTTAGGGCAGAAGGTAAAGCTTTTGTACAGTACTTTATTCCTAAGCAATTTACTTTAGATAATTACGCAAAACTTTTCGCAGATAATGGTGTCTTTCCTTTTAAAAAGTGGTTTATGAATACACTAATTGTAGCCATTGGATCTTGTGCTTTAAGTACAGCAATTAACTTATCTGTATCTTATGTAATGTCTAGAATGCGTTTTAAACTTAGAAAAGCTTATATGAACTTAGCATTGGTACTTGGTATGTTCCCAGGATTCATGTCTATGATTGCAGTGTATTATGTTTTAAAAGCTTTTGGCTTAACTCAAAGTTTATTGGCACTTGTTTTAGTATATTCAGCAGGGGCAGCTACTAGCTTTTATATTTCAAAAGGATTCTTTGATACAATTTCTAGAGAAATTGATGAAGCAGCACGTATAGATGGTGCTACAAATGCACAAGTATTTACTAAAATTATATTACCACTTTCAAAACCTATTGTTGTGTATACAGCACTTCAAGCATTTATTTCACCTTGGATGGATTTTATCTTTGCAAATATTATTATGGGTGACAATTATGAGAAATATACTGTTGCCATTGGTCTTTGGTATATGACAGAAAAAGAAAATATTGAAAGATGCTTTACTATGTTTGCAGCTGGTAGCGTATGTATTGCTATTCCAATTACAATTTTATTTATCTGGCTTCAAAAATATTATGTATCAGGTGTAACAAGCGGTTCTGTAAAATAGTATATAAAAATGGATATAGGAGGTAACATTATGAGACAAAGAAAATTACAAACAAAACTTATAATGTACTTTTCACTTATCGCTATTATTCCAGCACTGATTATTATGTCTATGAGTATTAAGTTTACAACCAGTAGTACAGAAGCACTAGTAGGTATTTATACTAACAAACTTGTAGAGCAACTGAGTTATAATGTAAATAGTTTCATTAAAATAGGTAGAGGTGTAATAGGAGATTTGGCTAGATCCCCCTATATCCAAAAAATGATAAAACAATATAGTACATTAAATGCAAGTGAACAATCTGTATTAATAGGCAAAATTAATGAGCTGGTGACACCAGTTATTAAACTACAAGATGCTATTAATGGAATTTATATTTATAGCAACGATAGAATTGTTTATAAAAATATAAAAATTAAAGATACTTTTGATTTACAAGATTTTAAAAGTAGTAAGGCATATGAAAAGTTAATAGCAGCTCAAGTTACAGAATTTGTTTGGTTTACCTTAGGAGATGGAAATATTTATGTGGCAAGAAAGCCAGTAATTGATAGTGATGGCATGATTATATTTGCTATGAATACCGATCATTTAAATAATCTTCTAGACTTAAGCAATGTAGACGGTCAAATGTCATTGATGATTTTAGATGAATATAATGCAGTGATCGCAGGATGTGATGACGTAACAGAAGTTCAGCAGTTATTACAGCATAAGGGAGAAGTGGAAAAGCAAGATGGTGTGGTTACATTTAGTGTGCAGCGTAATATTATAAGCCTAATTCAATGTACGAATAATTGGCAGGTAGTCAGTGTGACACCAACAGCTATTATAATGAGTGACTTTAATAAATCATGCATTAATATTTTCTGTGTATTAGGAATATGTAGTATATTAGCTATTTTGTTAAGTGGTATATTAGGGAAAAAGATTACAAAACCACTTGTTAAGATGGCGAAATATATGAAATATGTTGAAGAAGGAAACTGGACACTAGAAAAAGATTTTGAAAAAAGTATTGATGGTAAGGATCTAGAGACTAATCTTTTGGCAAGTGGATTTGTACATATGCTAGATGCCATTAGCAAAATGTTAGGTGCTAGTAAGTTAGTGACTCAAAAAGTAAAAGAAAATACGTATATGCTTAAAAAGCAAGGAGAGGTCACAGCAGATTTAGCTGGTGCAGTGAAGTATACAGCAGAGCAAGTGACAGAAGGCGCAAAAATCCAAAGTGAACAAACAGAAGAAACGGCCCAGTTAATGGAAGAGCTTTCTGTACATGTGAATGAAGTTAGCCAAGTGGTTAGTGAAGTCAAAAATGTTTCACAAGAGGTAATATCAGTAAGTGAAATGACCAAACAATGTTTAGATACATTAGATAAAAATGCCATTAAGAATATTGAAATGAGCCATAGTGTTGGAACCTCAGTAAAGGCTTTAGGAGAAGAAACAGCAAATATACATGATATACTTAGAATGGTAAATAGTATTAATGATCAAACAGAGCTACTTGCTTTAAATGCTTCTATTGAAGCAGCTAGAGCAGGTAATTTTGGAAGAGGATTTGCTGTAATTGCAACAGAAGTACGTAACTTATCCCAGCAAACTAATGAGGCTATACATGCCATACAAAGATTTTTGGCAGTGATTGAAGCAAAAAGTCTGTATGCATTTGATGAATTAGATAAGGCAACAGCTCTTTTTGAACATCAAAGACCATTAGTTAATCAAGCTAATGAAAGTTTCCAAATGATTTTAGGCAAAATGCAACATCTGGATGAAGAAATTAATTATACGAACCATTTAATTAAAGCCATTGATGACCGCAAAGCTAGTGTACTTGAAAGGGTTTTAAAAATTAATGGTATTGCTCAGGAATTTGCATGTGTTACAGAAGAAATTAATGAAAAAACATCAACACAAGCAGAATGTGCAAAAATGATTAATCAGTTAGCTATACAGATGGGGGAAATTGTAAAAGAATTGGAAATGTGTTTTTAAATAAAAAGAGCATAGAAAAGATATATGAATTATTAAGGCGATATATCATCGTAGTATTATAATTATTGTTATGCATAAATGAAGAAAACCTAATTATTAATTTAGAAATGGGTAAGGAGGTCTCCAAAGTGTTTTTGCACTATGGAGACCTTTTTATCATGTGCCTAGCTAGGTGAATGAGAGTCCAAGTGCCCATAAATATGATATCATTGATTATTTTTCTAAATAAAAAATAAGAAATAAGAATGTATTCTTAAAGTCCACCATATATTTTAAAGAGAGCATTTCCTATGCAAAGGAGTGAAAATATATGGTGGATTTTTCAGAACTTATTATGGCAGATAGGCAAGTAAGAAAACGCAAAAAATTTAAAGGTACTTTTTTAGAATATCTAGATATTCTAAAAGAAGATACAAGTAGTTATGAACTGGCACATGAAAGGCTGTATAGATTACTCACTGAGCCAGGAGTCGATTATATTAAGACAGAAGAAGATGCACGTTTAATGAGAATTTATGGCAAAGAGATTATTAAACGTTATCATTTCTTCAAAGATGATTTCTATGGTATCGACCAAACGATTATGAAGATAGTCAGATATTTTTGTTCAGCAGCAATGAAAGGTGAGGAATCTAGGCAAGTCCTTTATTTAGTAGGTCCTGTTGGAGCAGGTAAGTCTTCACTTATTGAAGCGATTAAACGTTTACTTGAAACCAGTGACCCTATTTATACTTTAGAAGGATGTCCAATGCGTGAAGAACCGCTTCATCTTATTCCAAAACACTTACGTCCTCAAATGCAGGAACTTTTAGGTATTAAGATTGAAGGTGACTTATGTCCAGCTTGTAAATATCGTTTAATTAATGAATTTAATGGTAAATATGAGGATTTCCCAGTGGTTCAAACAGATTTTTCAGTCCGCTCTCGTAAAGGAATCGGTGTTGTACCACCAGTAGATCCTAATAATCAAGATACATCAGTTTTAATTGGATCTATTGATATCTCAAAAATGGATTTGTATTCAGAAGATGATCCAAGGGTACTTTCTTTAAATGGTGCTTTTAATGCAGGGAATCGTGGTATTGTAGAATTTATCGAAGTATTTAAAAATGATGTTGAATACTTACATACTATGATTACAGCAACTCAGGAAAAGAGTATTCCTTCACCTGGTAAAAATGCTATGATTTATTTTGATGGTGTTATTTTAGCCCACTCTAATGAAGCCGAATGGAATAAATTCAAGTCTGACCATACCAATGAAGCTATTCTAGACCGTATTGTTAAGATTGAGGTACCTTATTGCTTAGAGCTTAATGAAGAAATTAAGATTTATGAAAAGATGCTTAGAAATTCTAACTTCAAGTCTCATATTGCACCACATACACTAGAAATTGCAGCAATGTTTGCAATTTTGACCCGCCTTACACCGTCTGCAAAAGTAGACCCACTTACTAAACTAAAAATCTATAATGGTGAAGAGGTTATTGAAAAAGGTACAACAAAACGTGTAGATATTTTAGAGTTACGTGATGAAGCAGAACGTGAAGGTATGACAGGTATTTCTACAAGATTCATTACAAAAGCCATTGATACAGCCTTGTCAGAGTCTGATTGTAATTGTATTAATCCAATTGGGCTAATTGATGTTTTATCAAGAGAAGTGAAGGAGATGACAACAACAGATGAGCTAAAGAAGAAATATCTTGGTTTCCTACAAGATACTATTAAGAAAGAATATCATAAAATGCTTGAAAAAGAAGTGACTAAGGCATTTATACATGGTTACCGTGAGCAAGCAGAAGACTTATTTAATAATTATCTTGATCATGCAGAAGCATATGCGAACAAAACTAAAATCAAAGATATTAATACTGGCGAAGAACTTAATCCTGATGAAGAGTTTATGCGTTCTATAGAAGAGCAACTTGGTATTACTCAAGCAGGTGCAAAAGGCTTCAGACAAGATGTCACGGCCTATATGTTCTCTATTATTAGAAATGGTGGCAAGGTAGATTATACAGCCTATGAACCGCTTAAAGAAGCAATTGAAAAGAAACTTACTGCTTCAGTTAGAGAGCTTTCAAGAATTATTACACAAAGTAAGGTAAGGGATAAGGAACAAAATGTAAAATACGATGCTATGGTTGAAGAAATGAAACTCAACGGTTATTGTGATCACTGCTGTAATGTCATACTAAAATATGCTGCTAATAATTTGTGGAAAGATTAGGGTGAAAGTATGACTGCCATTTTTAAAGAGTTTCAACCCCATAGCAGAGATCGTAGCGTTGAAGACCGTAGAAGGCATAGAGAACTAGTGGAGAAAAGTATTAAAGAGAATATTGGGAGTATTATTTCCGAAGAAAGTATTATTGGAAAAGGTAAAAACAAAAAGATCAAGATTCCTATTAAGGGTTTAAAGGAATACTATTTCAAATACGGACGCAACCAGAAAGGGGTTGTGTCCGGTAATGGCCAAGAGGCAAAAGGTAAAAAAATTCCAAAAGGTGATTATGGTGAAGGACAGGGGCAAGGTGAAGATGGAGCAGGGAATGACGAAGGTGAAGATATTTATGAAACAGAAGTAACCATTGAAGAGGCTATTTCCATGCTGTTTGAAGACCTTAGTTTGCCCTATCTGCAACATAAACAATTTAATGAAATCGAAACTCAGTACGGTTCTAAGCGATGTGGTGTAAGGGATAAAGGTGCTAGATATAGACTATCTAAAAAACATAGTATGATAGAAAAAATAAAGCGGGAAAAACGTGCAAAAAGGGCTATGGAAGAAGCTGGTATTGAATATGCAGAGAATCAAAGAATACCATTTCATGAATCAGACCTTAAATATTTTTATAAAAAGCCTAAAATGAAACGAGACTCCAATGCAGTTGTTATTTGCATTATGGATACATCAGGTTCTATGGGTCAAACCAAAAAATATCTTGCACGTAGCTTTTATTTTCTCCTATATCAATTTTTAACCATTCGTTATATGAATGTAGAAATTGCTTTTATTGCCCATACAACAGTAGCTAAAGAAGTAAATGAAAATGACTTCTTCCATCGTGGTGAGAGCGGTGGTACTTATATTAGCAGTGGTTATGAAAAAGCATTAGAGCTTATTGCAGAGCGTTATAATCCGGCTAGGTGGAATATTTATACATTTCATTGTAGTGATGGCGACAACTGGGGTGAGGATAATGACCGGGCTGTAGAGCTTGCAAATAAATTATGTGAAACCTGTAATTTATTTGGCTATGGTGAGATAAAAACAAGTAGTTATACGAGTACCATTATGAGTCGTTATTTAGAAGATGTAAATCAGCCTAATTTTACTGCTGTTAAGATTACAAAAAAAGAAGATGTATGGATGGCATTTAAGCAAATGTTAGCAGTAGAAAGTGGTAAATCTAAAAAGGTGGGAAAGGAGGAGGCAGATGGATTACACGCTTAAGGACTTAGAAAGATACAACGAGCAAATTGAAAACATGGCACATGAAATTGGTCTAGATTACTATCCACAAGAATTTGAGATTATTAGCTTTGAAGATATGTTGTGTTATGAGGCTTATGTGGGGATGCCTTCTCATTATTCTCACTGGAGCTATGGTAAAAGTTATGACCGTTTGAAGACAGCTTATAAATATAATTTAACTGGGCTACCATATGAAATGGTTATTAACTCTAATCCTTGTATTGCTTACCTTATGAAAGATAATACACTGGCATTACAAATATTAACTATAGCTCATGTGTATGGCCATAATGACTTTTTTAAAAATAATCGTATGTTCACAAAATATACGAACGCTAAGGTGACCGTGGAGCGATTTAAAACTCATGCGGACCGTATTAGAAATTATATACAAGACCCAAGTATTGGTTATGAGGCTGTAGAAAATATACTTGATGCAGCTCATTCTATTAAATATCACTGTGGTGATGGTGAGTCACTGATATATGTAAAATCTGAAAAGCCAGAGTTTCCTTATGAGAATTTATTAGAGTTTTTGAAATTATATGGAAGTCTAGAGGAATGGCAACAGGATGTTATCAATATTGTCATGGAAGAGAGTCGTCATTTCTTACCACAGATTGAAACAAAGATTATGAATGAAGGTTGGGCTACTTTTTGGCATTATCAGATGTTTAAACAACTAGGTGTACCGCAAGGGCTTGAGCTTGAGTTTTATAAGGTACATAATGGGGTTATTTGCCAAGTACCAGGTAGCTTAAATCCTTATTATATTGGCTTCAAGATATGGCAAGATTTATATAAGAAATATGATGGGGATTTTAAAAAATTAGCACAAATTAGAAGCGCAGAAAGAGATGCTTCTTTCATTAGAAG
Organism: Cellulosilyticum sp.; assembly: GCA_045612745.1. Classification (GTDB taxonomy): domain Bacteria; phylum Bacillota; class Clostridia; order Lachnospirales; family Cellulosilyticaceae; genus Cellulosilyticum. The sequence continues at coordinate 10,660 of JAZKZQ010000070.1, forward strand.
TCATCTGACCTATGAATTGTGTTTGGAAAGTCATTTGTTTGAATTAGAGGAAGAAGAACGCTATTATGTGGTTTCTGAAGTCTCTAATGAGGAGGGATGGAAAAACGTACGTAATACTTTAGCTAATAGCGTAGGAATGGGTAGTATTCCAACTATACGTGTTAAAGAAGTCTTAAAACATGACAATAATACTCTAGTATTAGAACATGTAGGTGATGGCAGGGAACTAAGTTTGTCTTATGCTACAGAGACACTAAAGTATATTCAAACACTGTGGGGAGATAAAGTCATACTCCTAACAGAACTTTCTCAAATTCCTAGAAAAATAATTTGCAATAATAATAAGAAGGTAAGTATTGAAAACGTATAGGAATATATCGTAATTTAGTTTAAAAAACTTCACACATTTTAGCTGAAATTGTGATATAGTAAATAGAAGCTAGATTATGAGTGAAGGAGACAAAAGATGGAATTTAGATTGTGTGCCATTGCAAGTGGTAGTAGTGGAAATTGTACGTATCTAGGTGCAGGAGAAAATCAATTTTTAATAGATATAGGTATTAGTGGGAAGAAGGTTATTGCAGGACTTACAGAAATAGATGTAGATCCAGCCAGTATTAATGGCATCTTAATTACACATGAACATTCTGATCATATTAAAGGGGTAGGTATTTTTAGTAGAAAGTACAATACACCAATTTTTGCAACAAAGAAAGCATGGGATCGTATGCTAGAAGCTAATATGTTAGGGGCTATTAAGGAAGAAAACATACGTATTCTTGAAAAAGGAAAGTATATGGAGCAAGATGGGCTTCGTATTTTACCCTACAGTATTCACCATGATTCCGTGGATCCTGTAGGGTATACTTTTGAATATAAAAATAAAAAAATTACTTTAGCTACAGATATTGGCATTGTTGATGAAGAGATTGCTCAGTATTTAAGAGGTTCTCACGGTATTTTACTAGAGTTTAATCATGATATTCGTATGCTAGAAGCTGGCAGCTATCCATTTCAGTTAAAGAAACGTATTTTAGGTAATAAGGGTCATTTAAACAATGAAGATGCAGCAAAGGCATTAGTAGATATTTATCATGAAGGCCTAGAATGGGCAGTACTGGGACACTTAAGTAAGGATAATAATGTGCCAGATCTAGCCTATTTAACAGCTAAAACAACTTTAGAGGAAAATAATATTCAAGTGGGTAAGGATATTATTGTATCTGTTGCTAAAAGAGATGAGGTTTCAGAAATATATGGTTTTTAAGAAAGAAATCGTAGAGGAATAAAATGAGCAAAATGGTTAATAATAAGTAGCGTATTAAATGAAAATTCATTTAAACAAAATTTTAATTAACCTAGGAGGGGCTCATAATGGCTCAAAATAATAACAATAATAACTATAGCAATTCTTTAAATGAACATGGTAATACTAGCAAATATAGTAATACTAGCAAGTATAGTAATGCTAGCAATAATAATAACTACAATAATTCAAGCAACTATGATAATGCTAGTAATAATAATAACTACAATAATTCAAGCAACAACAATAACTACAATAACTCAAGCAACTATGATAATGCTAGCAACAATAACAACTACAATAATGCTAGCAACAACAATAACTACAATAATGCCAACAACTACAATAATTACAACAATGCTAATAGCAATAACTACAGTAATGATACAACAAATTGCGGTAGTTCAGGATGTAAAAAAGATAAATAGCATTAATTGGGAGGATGTTTTTCAAAGAAAAACATCCTCTATTTAGGTGTGGAGTAGCATATGGAAAACAAGCTCTTAAGTGAACATATTTTTTTATTTCCTTTTAGTTGGAATTATAATCATAAAAAGCATAATAATTTATTTTTACAACATACACAAATTCAAAATAAGTTTTTTGATAATCTAGAAGGTTGGAGCTTACATGAGCTAAAACTAATGACAGAAAAAGACTATAATGAGTTTGTTTATTTTTATAAGCCTATTCGAAATGCATTATATACTTTTCAGGATGGTCCTATTATCGTTAGAAATTATACGTATAGTACATTAGACATAGAAAATTATTTTATTATTACAGTAAGTGGTATTGCTTATAAATTATATATACAAGATATAGGGCTTAAACTTTATAAAACAGGTATAGGGTTATTATCTTTTACATTAAGTAATACAGAGTATGAGAGTTTTGAAGCTATTGAAGGTATAAATAGTTTTAGTAAAAGTGTGTATCCACCTATTTTACCTTTAACCAAGGCTAAGGAAGAATTGTTTCCTGATTATATTATTTTACATTTAAATGAAAAATGCCATATTGAGGAGCGATATGATATAAATTATTTAAAAAGAGGCTTAGATATTAGTAAAGTTATTATGGGCGTTTTAGGAGAAGACTTTGCACCTAAGGAAAGCCATGAAAAAAGCGGCAAGATTTTAATAGAAACTATTTTGGGAAACCAGATGTTTTGTTTATGTTTATATAAGAATGATAAGATTTTAAAAAGTATTCAAGAAGGTACTGTTTCTTATGAGACACTAGAGCGGATGATGACAATTAATAAGAAGGTAACTTATCATGAAAAAGATGATATACCAGAACATATTGGTTCTACCTATTACCTTAAAAATGAGGGGAGTATTTATGGGATTAGCCGGTTTGCACTACTTTGTGTAGTTAGAGAAATTCCTAACAGTAAGCTTTATGATCAGCTCGTATCACTTGTACTCATGCAGAGAGCAACTTTGCTGAGTTTATCTAATGAGATTGCAAGAGTATCTACTTTGGGGAAGTATGATTTGTCATCTGCTATTTCAAGTATTTATGAAATATATATTCAATTTATCAATCAGCTCTATTTTAAAGAGGTGACAGAAGATGCACAAGGGGCACATATTTACGAGAAATTATCAGAGCAGTTTAAAATACAAGAGGAGTTAGAGCAACTTAATTTTGAAATTGATGAAGTAAGAGAGTATGCCAATTTATTGGAACAAGCTCATTCCACTGTAAAAGTAGAATTATTAACGATTATTGGTGCAGCTTTGGTGATACCTAGTTTTGTGACTAGCCTTTTTGGAATGAATATTTTGCAAAAAGAGATTAATCATTGGTGGAAAAGTGAGCGGGTAGGACTTTGGATGAATAGTTATGTATTACTACCTATTTTGGTAACAGTTGTTTTATGTACTTGGAATAAGAAAAAGACAAAATTGCATATAACGCTGAAAATTATTTATGTAGTATTGTTTATAGGAAGTATTTTTATCATTTGCCGGTATGGGAGTGGTGTATAAATCATGAATAATCACTAAAGGAGGAGATGAGCTGATGTCAGTGTATAACTCCTCCTTTCGTAGTTAAAGCAGTGTAAGCATTAAGGCCAGCCTTCATATTTGGGGCATATAATAAGAGGCTCAGACTAAAGAGTATTTTTGTGAAATAATCTTAGGTCTGAGCCTTAGTATAAGTTTAATTCATTTGTTTAAATTCTTCAATAAGTGCTGCAAATTGTTTAAGTGCTGTTTCAATTGGTTCGGGTTTACTCATATCTACACCTGCAAGCTTAAGGAGGTCAATAGGGTCTTGGGATGAACCACCACTTAAGAATTGCATGTAATCTTTAACAGCCGTTTCTCCTTCTTTTAAGATACGTTCAGAAAGTGTAATGGCGGCTGAATAACCTGTAGCATATTGATAAACATAAAATGGTGTATAAAAGTGAGGAATACGTGCCCATTCTAAAGCAATGGCTTCATCTACTTCTATAGCATCACCATGATATTTTTTAACAAGTGCATAATATTTATCACAAAGTAATTTTGTTGTCAGAGTAACACCCTCACTATTTAAGTTATGCATATCTTTCTCAAACTCAGCAAACATAGTTTGACGGTAAAGTGTACTACGGAATTGTTCCATAAAGTAGTTAATGAGATATTTTTTAAATATAGGGTCTGTAGTGGTCTTTAAGAGATATTGCATTAAAAGTGCTTCATTAACGGTAGAAGCAACCTCTGCTACGAAGATGCAGTAATCAGCATATACATGAGGTTGTGTATGGGAAGAGAAGTAGCTATGCATTGCATGTCCCATTTCATGTGCAAGTGTAAAGAGATTGTGTACATTGTTTGTATAGTTCATCAGCACATAAGGATGAGGTGCTCCATAGGTACCCCATGAATAAGCCCCACTACGTTTGCCTTCATTTTCATATTTGTCAATCCAACGATTATCAAAAGCCTCTTTTAAAAGGGCGACATAATTTTCGCCCATAGGTGCTAATGCTTTGAGTACAATATCACACGCTTCATCAAAAGTGATGGGTTTTTGGAAGTCCTTTACAATTGGTACAAAAAGATCATACATATGGAGCGTATCTACGCCAAGAGCTTCTTTACGAAGTGCCACATAATCATGCATAATGTTTAAGTTTTTATTGACTGTATCAATGAGGTTATCATACACAGCAACAGGAATATTATTTTCGGATAAAGCGGCATGAAGTGGTGAATCATAATGGCGGGTTGTAGCAAAGAAGCCATATTGTTTTACATTGCCTGTAAACAAGGCAGAAATAGTGTTTTTCATAGTGTCATAAGTTCCATAGAGACCTGAGAAAGCAGCTTCACGTACACTGCGGTCATTACTTTCAAGAAAACTGATGTAATTGCCGTGAGTAATGCGTACTTCTTCACCTTTTTCATTTTTGATGATTGGGAATTTAAGGTCTACATTGTTAAGCATTGCAAAAGCATTACTTGGTGTACCTGCCATTTCACCTACTCTTGCGAGGAGTGCTTCTGTTTGTGCATCTAAAATATGTGCTTTTTGGCGAAGCACTTCGCTTAAATAACGATTGTAAAGAGTAAGTTCAGGTAGTTCCTTGCAGAATGCTGTAATTTGTGCTTCTGTAAGTTCTGCCAGTTCACTACTTGCAAAGGAGAGTGCCTCAGAAGCTTTAATTGTAAGCATTTCAGCTTGGCTTGATAAATCTTGATAAAAGTCATTCCCGCCATCTTGGTGTAAGCGCATATGTGAATAAACATAGAGCTTGTTCACATCTTGCCAAAGTGCATCTTGTTTTGTTAAAAATGTATAGAGTGTTGTAGCATCTTGTGTCAGCTTTCCTACGAATGATTTAAACTGGGGAATAAGGGATTCACAAGCCATAAAGGCAGTTTTAAAAGCTTCATCTGACTCAAAGATGTCCTCTAGTCGCCATGTATCTTCTAATTTTACGTCTTTTCTTTTTGGAAGTGTATGTGCCATATTTTTCAACTCCTTTTAGTAGTATAATATTATATAGTATACTCTAATTTGTAGGAAAATAACAAATTAAATTTTTTTTGGTATTACTTTTTGCTATTACACAGAAGCTTTGATATACTCATATTAATTGAAAATACGAAATAAAGGGGTACGACAGATGAAAGTATATATTAGTGCAGATATTGA